>JAYULM010000468.1:0-29019 GCA_043763605.1 Armatimonadota bacterium
CCGGAACCACCGAAGTTGACTTGACGGTGGAAGATCGGCTGCCGCTGCACGGCAGCGTGGAGATCAACAACCGCGGTCCGTTCACGGTCCGACCACCAAACACTGACCACTAACCACTCATCCCTCATTCCCCGAACCAGAGCGGACGCTCGTTCCGATGCATACCCCGTAAATACCGGACTACCCGTGCCGCCGGGTCCTGCCGGTAATAACCCTGGAGCACGGCGTACAGGTCGCGCCAGCGGCGGCGCAGGGCGCGGGGACGCTCGAAGAACGCTTCGGTGGCGACGGCGAAAAACTCGGCGGCGTCGGTCGCTCCGTAGGGGTCCAGCACCAGGTCGCCGTCCAGACCCCGATACTTCCACCACAGCCGCCCGCGCAACCGTTCGTATGCGCGGCTCATCACGCGGTGCCATTCGTCGTACTGCGCGTCGGAGTACAACACGGGCGTCCCCTCGGCGTTACCGTCCTCCATATCGAGTTTGTGCGCGAACTCATGCAAGACGACGTTCGAACCGCTCGCCTTGCCCCGCCCGCCTGCCCGCGCGTCCGCCCACGAAAGTATCACCGGACCGCCGCGCCACGCCTCCCCAAGCCGCCAGGAGTGCCCGGTCTCCAGCACGCCGACCGGGTTTGCGAGCCGCGTTTCCGTGACGCGGTAGCCCGCCGGGTAGACGATGATCGTGGACACCCCGCGAAAGTAATCGTCGCGCCCCGGCAACCCGAGCGTGAGCAGGCACGCCAGCGCGGAGATCGTCACCGTTATCTCGTCCGTCAGCATCAAGCCCCCCGCCCCCTCCCACGTTTTTTCGGCGCGGAAGATGCGCAGGTCGTCCAGAAGTTGCGCCCGCTCATCGTCGGGAAGCACGGCGAAGTGCGAGACGTTACGCCGGATGTACCGCATCCATTCCTCGGGGAACGGCTCGCGCGTGGTCGCTTCCCGGCGACGCTTCTTAAAAAAGTCGAACATATAACGATTTAACCACGGTGGGTGTCCGGGATGCAGAGTCCTCTGGGCATGACGATTTTGAGCGCAGGTCGCCAGGTCAGTAACGAAACAAAATGCCCGTCTGCGCCAACAACCAGCGGCATCAACGAGACGATAGGCATCTGCGTATCGTCCGGTAGCGTCGCGGATTCGTCCAGAATTACTGTGCCGTCACGTACTATTCCCCGCCATTCTACGTCCGGCACATTTCGTATCAGTTCCGCGATCCACGGGGCGGACTCGCCGTCGCTCGGCGCGCGCCAGTCGCCGCGTGGCGAGAGCGAGCCGCCGCTACCGACCTTCGGCGAGTTGGGGACGCACCACGACGAAATGTGGGTTATAATTGAGAGGAATCCACGAAAGCAAAAAACGTTCCATGTATGAAGGCAATACGTTACCCATCTCCGAGCGGCATGCCACCTCGCTCGACGCCGCCATATTTCTGCTGAACGGAGCACGAGCACTGTCTGCCATATCGCGTTCGGAGCACATCACGGGCGCAGGGGGTAGTATCGTGTTCTATGTCCCCCGGGGCGATAAGGATACCCGATACGCGATTTACGCGATTGAGGCGCAGGCACGTCAAGAATACGGCGAGACAGTCCCGAGCATCCTTGTTTTCGAGGAAGTCGGGTAGAAATCGTGCCGCTTGCCAACGAAAACGCCCAAGCCCACCTCGCCAAAGCCCGGAAGAATTTTCAGGTCTATCTGACGCTTGCCGATGAAAGCCAGCAGGATTGGGCGGTCGTGCTCCTCTTTTATACGACGCTTCATCTGTTCCATGCCCACTTCGCCGAAACGTTGACGGGATTCGATCAGCCGCGCACTCACGATCAACGCCATAGCAAAGTATTGCTTCAGTTTCCGAACCTGTATCGCCATTATCGAACCCTGCACGATATAAGCATCCAATGCCGGTATTATTTTTACTCCCCGACCGTAGCAGAGGCGATGCGGATTTATGAGCGGGATTACTTGCCGATAATCGCCTCATTTTCCGCTTTGCCCCACTTCAGCGAACTGGCACTGCCGGTAAAACCCTCTCCCTAAACATCCGGCACGTTTCGTATCAGTTCCGCGATCCACGGGGCGGACTCGCCGTCGCTCGGCGCGCGCCAGTCGCCGCGTGGCGAGAGCGAGCCGCCGCTACCGACCTTTGGCGAGTTGGGGACGCAGGAGCGTTTGAACTGGCTGGTCTGAAAGAACCGCCACAGAAACTCGCGCAGCCACCGCTTCACGGTCGGCAGGTCGTAGGAAACGCGCTTCGCTTCGGGGTAGCCGTCCGGGAACGCGCCGTCGCTTGCGTCGTGCCACGCCGTCCAGCAAAGGAATGCCACCTTGCTCGGGCGGAACCCGAAGCGCGTGGTGTAGTACAGGTGGAAATCCTGGAGTGGGTACGGTCCGATCTTCGCTTCCGTGCTTTGCGCCGGTTCGGTCTTGTCAGCTTCGGTTTCGCCGTGTGGGACGAGTTCGGGCGAGATTTCGGTTTCCACAATGGACAGGAGCGTCCCCGACGCCGCGTCGCCGAACTGGTTGGTCCCGATCACCCAGCGGAGCAGATACTGGATCAGGGTTTTCGGCACCGACGCGTTGACATTATAGTGGCTCATGTGGTCGCCGACTCCGTACGTACACCAGCCGAGCGCGAGTTCGGACAGGTCACCGGTCCCGAGCACCAACCCGTTGTTGAAGTTGGCGAGACGGAACAGGTGTGAGGTCCGCTCCCCGGCTTGCACGTTCTCGAACGTGATGTCATACACCGGTTCGCCGCCGTGAAACGGATGATCCAGATCCTTGAGCATCTGCAGGCACGACGGGCGTATATCGATCTCCTTCGCGGTGACACCGAGTGCGTTCATAAGGTCGTGGGCGTTTGTTTTCGTTTTCTCCGTGGTCGCGAAGCCGGGCATGGTATAGGCGAGGATATTTTCGCGCGGCAACCCTAACTTGTCCATCGTTTTCGCGGCGACGATCAGGGCGTGGGTGGAGTCCAGCCCGCCAGAGACACCGATTACGATTTTTTGTATTTTTGAACTTTGCAACCGCTTGGTCAGTCCGGCGACCTGAATGTTATATGCCTCGTAGCACCGTTCGTCGCGCACGGCGGAATTCGTCGGCACGAACGGGAACCGCTCGACACGGCGTCGGAGCGGGATATTCGGGGCGTCGGGCAGATCGAGTTCAATCGCGATACAGCGGACTTTCCTGTCCCCGAAGTCGTGCGCGGAGTCGGTGAACGACGACAGGCGCGTCCGCTCATTCGTTAGCCGCTCCAGGTCGATGTCGGAAACGATCAGATGCTCGCCGTCCGCAAACCGCTCGGATTCCGCTAACAGATCGCCGTTCTCGTAGATCAACGCGTGTCCATCCCAGGCAAGGTCGGTGGTGCTTTCGCCCGCGCCCGCCGCCGAGTACAGGTATGCAGCGACGCACCGCCCCGAATGTCCGGCGCAGAGCGTTTTGCGCCATTCCGCCTTGCCGATGGTAATATTCGACGCGGACAGGTTACAGAGAACCGTCGCGCCATTCAGCGCGGCGAACGTGGAAGGCGGCACCGGCGTCCAAACGTCCTCGCAGATTTCGGCGTGGAGCGCGAAGCCAGGAACGTTGTCCGCCGTAATTACCAGGTCGGTCCCGAACGGCACGGTCGCGCCGAACAACGTCACCGCGTCCATGCCCGCATCCCGCGCCGACGCGAAATACCGCTTCTCGTAAAACTCGCGGTAGTTTGGCAGGTACGATTTCGGCACGACACCAAGTATCACGCCTTTGTGTAACACGACCGCGCAGTTGTACACCCGGTTCTCGAACCGGAGCGGTGCGCCGACGACAAGAACGCAGGGAACGTCCGCCGTGGCGGTACGCAGGCTGTCGAGTGCGGCGCGTACTTCGTCCAGAAGCGCGTCCTGATGAAAAAGGTCGTCGCAGGTGTACGCGGAGATACCCAGTTCGGGGAAGAGACACACTTGCGCGTGTTCATCGGCGGCGGCGCGGCGGGCAAGGGCGAGTGTGCGTTCCACGTTGAACACGGGGTCGGCGACTTTCACAGCGGGTACGGCGACGGCGACGCGCACGAAGCCATGCGTGAACGGCGAGAAGAAGTTTTGCGCGATCCGGGTAGGGACGGTTTCGGTACTCATAACGTCAATTGTACCGCGATTTCACAGTTTGTGTCGATCATACAATTTCACCGCCCGTATTATGCTGCGGCGTTCGGGATTCGCGTCACTGCAAACATCGCCGCGCCCGGGTGTCGCGTTGTCTCCCCGACACTCCCTCACAAACCACACCCCGAAGTCAGTCATGTCCCTGTTAGGCGCGGCGCAATCGTGTGATAGCCGGGCAAAACCCCTGCGCCGATTTCCGCTCCCATCGTCGACGATGTGACTGACGACTGTTGCTGACCGTTTCCGGCGATTGAAAAAAACTACTTGTTGCGGTAGACGTACAGGCATTCGGAACATATCTGGCTTCTCGGGAAGTTCGGCAGGATCTCGCGGCAGAGTTTCGCGCCCTTTCGGTCACGCCCGAAGTTCAGGATGTTGTCAACGAGGTTGCCGAACAGTTCCGCAACGGCGAACGGGTTTATGTAGCGCCGCCGCGCCCCGACGATCAGCGGCAATTCGGTGCCGATAGAAATGCCGACGCCGGTCTCGAGCGCGTCGTAGTAGTCCGTCATGTTCACCATCGGGCGGTGGCAACTCGGGCAGGAAAGGTCGGGGTTATCCGAGGAAAATCCGAACATACTGTTTCTCCGTTCGTGTCTGTCGAAACGTAATTCGCCGTCCGCTCGTGGTAAGCCTTCTCGCGTTCGGCGGGGTTCGCCGAATTGTGCGCGCGGGAACGCTTCCGCGCCGTCAGGTAAAGGCGCGAATCGTTGGAGCACCCACGGACGCGCAGGGTTGTCACAAACCGACCCTCCAATCGGTATACTGGGATGGGTAACCCGAACATGAAACAGAAACCGTCTTCGCTCCCGCTTAACTGGTCGCTACGTCACCGTATTTTAGGTATATCCAATCCGTTGCCCATGAACGCGCCCGATGCCGTCACCTACGGCGAGGACGGTCGCCTGCACTGGTTCGGCGGGGCGGAGTCGTTCGCCGGGTTATCCGTCGGCACAATGCAGACGCTGATCGAACTGGGCTTCCTCGACCCGAACGGCAACCAGAACGGGTCACCGACAATCGCCGAGTTCCTCCGGTTTATGAAGCGGTTCCCCGAGTTCACCGCCATCGGGTACGCGACTCATCCCGACCGGCAAGATGCCCGCGTCACCATCGAGGGAGTGGAAGCGAGCGGCGCGATACTGAGCGCGGAGGCAGCCGCCGAGTTCCGGGAGTTAGCGGCGACGGCGGACGAGTGCGATATTTCGACCGACTACGCGCGTTGCTGGTGGGATTAGACCGTGCTGGTCGAACCGCTTCCGGTCCGCGAAAAGTCAAGCCTAAGTCACTCACCGTTTGCGAGTTTCAGGAACCGGGCAAGGCTCGCCGCAACATCGCGACTTCCTCTTCCAGCCGTTTCCGTTCGCGGTCACTGTGTTTTTGTTGCCAGTCGGCTATCACTTCGGTCATCACCCGGCGCACCCTGTCGTCAATCGCGTTGCGCCCTTCCTCCAAAACCGCGACCCGCGTCGTCAGTTCGGCAATGGCTTTGCGTAGCGCGGCAATCTCGCTATCCACTGTCGCATTCGCAGTCATCTGCTTCGCGTGGCGTTCCTCTAACAGCGTCAGAGACTTGCTATAATCCTTCAAAGCGTTAAGCAGTTCCAGCGGATTCACGAAGCCATGTCCCCTGTTTTTTGTGGGTGCCGGGCGCGTGAAAAGTTGTTGGAGTCCTCTATTATTTCGCGGCACTCGTGCAACCTGTGCGCTACACTTTCCGTCCGGGTTATCTGATCATCGGCTCGCATGACCAAGCGTTTCAGCGTGCTGTTTATTTGTTGCAACTCGGCGTTAATCAGGCTCAACTCTTCGGCGGTGAACGAGATGTTTTCCTCATTATCCGCGTAATAGTGGCGCAACGAGTCGCCGTTGAGCAGGGTGAGTCTTCCTCCGTGCCGCACGATGCGCCGCCGGTGATTTTGTACCGAGGTTGCCATACGAAATTATACCAGACGGAACGCGGCGTTGAACCACTGTTCGACTCAGTCGGGGGGATTATCTTCACCAGTGGCACTCTTCGCGTTCCGTTCAGGCAGGACAAGGGATAGAAAGTAACCGAGAGCGCAACGAATCGCTGTACCGAAAACAGCCGCTGCGACAAACAAAGGGAGCGGTAAGTTGGCGACTCCATCACCGTGACCAGTCGTCGCCTTTTGTACGAGTCCCGCTCCAACTTGAATACAACAAACTATCCCGGAGACAAGAACGAGTCGCTTTATGCGAAGATTATTCGGTTGCCGCCCCCAGCACGCGGAAAGGAAGAAGCCAACGACGCTGGCAAAGTATCCGACTCCTTGTGCCTCCGTGTTAACCATGAGCCATGCTAAGTCTCCCGGCGCGAACGTTTTGTTCCCGTATTGCACATTCCACATTACACGCACTGCTAAAGCGGTAACGCCGAATTGCAACAGCAACTGAAGCAAAACGTCGCGTGCTACTTCGCGGGGCATTACGTGCCCCTGATTTTCAGACATGATTTTTCCGTATCACGGCTACTTATACGCCGTCAGCGGCAAGCGTGACTCGCCCATCAGGAACGCGTCGACGCCGTGTGCCGCCTCACGTCCTTCAGCGATTGCCCAGACGATCAGGCTTTGACCGCGCCGCGCGTCGCCCGCCGCGAACACGCCGGGAACCGTGGTCTGATACGACGCGTCGGTCTGCACCGAGCCACGCTCCGTGAACTGGACGCCGAGTCCGTCGAGCAAACCGTCCTTTTCCGGCGACACGTAGCCGATGGCGATCAGCACCAGGTCCGCCGGGAACACGATCTCGCCGCCGGGGACCGCGACCATACCACGCCGCCCGCCGACCGATCCGTCGCCCTTCTGCACACGCACTGCGTGGAGTTCCTTGACCACGCCGTTCTCGCCGGTGAAGCGGTCGGTGTGGACGCCCCATTCACGCGCCCCGCCTTCTTCGTGCGCGGGTCCGGTGCGTAGCACCATCGCCGGTTCGGGCCACCACGGGTTCAGTTCCGGCTTATCCTTCGGCGGCTCGGGGTGAATCTGGAACTGTGTCACTGACGCCGCTCCCTGCCGGATCGCCGTGCCGTAGCAGTCCGCGCCGGTATCGCCGCCGCCAATGATGATCACGTGCTTTCCTCTGGCGTCGATCACCGGCGTCTGCCAGGATTGGGTATCCTCGCCCGCGATACGCCGGTTCGCCTGGGTCAGGTAGTCCATCGCAAAGTGGATGCCGCCCAGTTCACGCCCGCCGACCCCGGTCATGTCGCGCGGCTTGAGTGCCCCGACACACAGGATCACGGCGTCGAACGAATGGCGCAACTCGTCGGCGGTAATATCCACGCCGACATGTACCCCGGTACGAAACCCGATGCCCTCTTCCTGGAGCAGAGCGATACGGCGGTCGAGATACTTCGCCTTGTCCATCTTAAAGTCGGGGATGCCGTAGCGGAGCAGTCCGCCGATCTTATCGTCGCGCTCGAACACGGTGACATAATGCCCGGCGCGGTTGAGTTGTTGCGCCGCCGCCAGCCCCGCCGGACCCGACCCGATGATCGCGACCGTTTTCCCGGTGCGCTTGCTCGGCGTCTCCGCCTGTACCCAGCCCTCGTCGAATCCCCGGTCGATGATCGTCATCTCGATCTGCTTGATCGTCACCGGGTCGTCGTTGATGTTCAGGACGCACGCCTCCTCGCACGGCGCGGGGCACAGTTTACCGGTGAACTCCGGGAAGTTGTTCGTCGCGTGGAGCGCGGCGAGTGCCGTTTTCCATTTGTTGCGGTACACCAGATCGTTCCAGTCGGGGATCAGGTTGCCGAGCGGGCAGCCACCGTGGCAGAACGGAATCCCGCAGTCCATGCACCGCGACGCCTGCGCCTTGAGTTTCTCCGGTGCCATCGGAAGGTACACTTCCTTGAAGTCGCCGATGCGCTCGCCGACCGGTCGTTTCCTGGGCATCTCGCGCCCGACAGTGATAAATGCTTTGCTATCGCCCATAGTTCGTGGTTTCTATCCGTATTTCGATTCGAGTGTTATCGTCTCTGCGTCGAAATCAATCGTGAGTTTCTGGCGCAGGAAAAAGTTCAATCCGAGCAGACCGTCTATCCCCAGTTCGACGGGAAGCGTATCATAGACGACGAGATAGTCCCGCCATTCGGCACCGAGCGCGGCAATCCGGCTGACGGTCAGACGCCCTGACGACTTCACCCCGCGTGCGTCTACTACTTCGACCTGATCGTCGTCCGGTGAAAGCGTGTATCCGACTTCACGCAAAACGCGTTCACTTACCAGCGTTGCCGACGCCCCGGTATCTACGGCGAACGGCACGTTTTGCACTCCCGTCGGACCTTCGACAACTACGGGGACGATGATCAGGCGTTGTCACAGGTTCCACGGCTCCGTCATATGCAGAACACCCGGTTTTCCGGCACAGGGAGCCACATGTGTAGCACCGCCGCGCGGGGCAACCGCAATTCCATAGCCCGTTCATGGATGGCGTCACGGCTCGGGCTGTGAAATACCAGCGTCCCCTCGACCAACTGCCCGGTACTCGGGTCGCTGTACGGATCGGCGAGCAGTATCCATTCGCCGGGGAACCGCTGGCGCAGTTCGGCGACGGTGACGTGTTCACTTTTCGGTTCTGCAGTAATCATCCTCATTCTTTTGACACTTTGGTCAATTCGACCCGGTTGCCGTTCGGGGGCGATGCTCCTGTTCGTTGTGTTTGGCTTGTCCTAAGGTTCCTCGACGGGAAACAGGTCGCGTACAGTGACGGAAAAATCCGGTAGCGCGGGTTCGGCGTCCGCGTCCTCGGTTTTGCCGAATACCTGCGCCGGGTTCTCCGCGCCCTTTTCCTGCGTAAACTTACGCACGGTCGCGGTTTCGGAGCGGGTGTCCACGTCCCAGACGACTTCGGTCCCGGCGGCGAAATAGTCCGCGCGTTTCTCGCGCATCTCGGTCTCGGCGACCGGTCCGTAATCGCTCTCGGAGCGCACCTCGACCGCGAATACCGGTGCCCCTGCGTAGAACTTCATCGTTGGCGCGGCTCCCGTCCAGAACGCGGCGTCGGGCGAGAACGAATACCGGTTCGGCAGGTTGGCGACAACGAAACCGGCATTATCCGTGACCGCATAGCCGCCCTTCGTCCTTTTCGCGTAGGCGCGTAGTTCCGCGAATATTTCTCCCGCCACAAAGTTCGGGAATCCTCCGGTCGCCATATACTCGATTATCTCCCCGTTCACGATCTCCGCCTTGCCCGGTGTGCGGTACAGGGCTTCGATAAGCCGTTCCCGGTTTTGCCCAGCGTCCGCAATTTTCGTTCGATCTAAAATTAGTGTCATCGTTTTCATCCTCCGGTCGCTTCGGTCAACTCGACCCGGTTGCCGTCCGGGTCGGCGACCACGGCGCGGCGTCCCCATTCGCTGTCTTTCGGCTTGCTGACAACCGTAATTCCGTGTGCCGTAAGTTCGTTCACTGTACCGTCCACGGACGCCACGCGAAAGCCCAGCCGAGCGCGGTTCGCGACTTCTTCCGGTTTCACCGGGTAAATCTCGAATACCGCACCGCCCGGCAGTTCGGCGGCGTGATGCTCCGTCCCCGCGCCGTGCCGGTGCTTGTCGAACGTCAGTCCCAACCGCTCATAAAACACGACAAGCCGCTCCGGTTCGTGCGAATACAGGACAATCAGGTTTAGAGTCGGCATAGGTATCATTTGTCAGTCCATCCGTAGCAGACGTACCGCGCCGCCATCCACCACGTCAATCGTCAAACTGAAACCGTACAGCAACCTCATTCCGACGAGTGCCCCGCCGCCATCCGACGCAGTCGCGACAACGGTTCGCGGCTTTCCGTTCCATTCTAACGTAACCCGGTAGCGATTCAACTGCACAGTAGAACCGTCGCCAAGTTGATACGAACGGGTACGAACCTGTATCAATCCCAACCGGTTCGCGAGCGATTCCTCAATCATTAGTGCGTCAGTGAAACCGGTGTCGATCACGGCACGGACCACTTCCGATACACCATTTTCACTTCGCACCGCGAGCGAAAGGATTGCTTCGCGCTTGTAATCCGTTTCGCCGGTCATCATGGGAGTTTCGCCGCCGCCCATGTCGATCCGATAAGTCCCGCCGCCTTGTATCCGATTCGGATGTCGTATTGCAGGTTACCGGGGTGCCGTGCCCAGAGACGGTCCGAAGCCGCGTCGTCGTCGTCGTCCATCTCATAGTCGCCGGTGACGATGTCGATGGCAAGGAACTTCCCGACGTGCTCGGCTTCGACTTTGGCGCGGATATACTGTTCATAGATCGCCTCGCCACGCTCCGCGATCTCGTTCGCTGTTAGTTTCGTTGTTGGCATTCTCTTCCTATCCTTTCGCAAACTCGCGTATCGCCCGTTCCAGAGCGGCGACGACCTTCACACGCTTCGCCTTCTGCCACGGGTAGAGCGGCAGTTTATGGAACTGCGCCCGCGCCGCGTCGCTCTCCCAGCGGCTATATTCGCCGCCTTTCGTATCCACGGAGCGAAAACTCGGCTTCAACGGCTGATCGTAGAACGCTTTGTATTCGGCGATTTGCTCGAACGATGTGAACACGAACCGGAACCCGCACACATGTACGAAATACAGCCACTCCGGCAGATCGCCGGGGGGCGAATTGCGGTAGAAACAGCCCCGCACGGTTAACTGCTCATCTTCGATCAGCGTCCACGAGAACGGTTTTTTGTAACAACGCATGACAATCTTTTTACGCTCCCATCGGTTGCGTACAAGTGCAAGCAGTTGAAACTGGTCGCAAACGTTGTATTTCTCAGTCGCGTGGTGTCTCGCTTGATCACGGCAACCGCGTGATCCGTACTGCACCGCCGTCCACGACATCTATGGAGAGATTATAGCCCGTCAGGATTTCCATTCCGATCAGAGGCACCTCGTCATCGGCGATGACTTCTGAAATGATCTGGATACCGTCCCATTCGACAGCGGCGGAATAGGTCAGGACTGTTCTCACAGAACCATCGGCGAGTATCGTCTCGACCGAACCGCTGGGCAGTAGCCCGAGCGTGACAACATCTTCCGGGAGGATCGCTACCGACCCGCTGAAGCCTGTGTCGATGATCGCGTCATACTCTACGCTCTGTCCACTGAAACCAAGTACGCGGACTCTCGCAAACGAGGCGTGCCCTTCACCCGTAACGTACCGGACAACGCCATTAACCATCCTGACGCAACTTCCCCCTGCCACGACGAAAATAAGCCGTGCCGCCTATCACCATCAGGTACCGTTCCGATTTCGGACCGGCATCCCAGAGGCGTTTCGCCATCTCCTGCTTGGTTCCGGCGAGGATGTATTCCCCGGTTTCCACATCAATGGCGAGCGGCTTACCCGTGTTCCCTTGCTCCACCTGTGCGCGGATACTGCTCTCGTACAACTCTTTACCGCGTGCTACGATCTCTTCGCTCGTCATCTTTTCAGCCTTTCCCCGAAGCGATATATTGTTCGAAAGACTCCCCAATCAACTCCGCAAAGTTTTCTGTATCCACGTATCTGATCCACCCTTTGGCCGGCGGAAGGGGGGAAGCCAGATAGTGCATTTTTACTCGGTGATGTGGATAGTTTTGCCGGAGTATCTCTAAGTCATCGGATACGGGGCTAGTAGTCTGGCAACGTTCCAACAAAAGTATCAAAACGTCTTCGACGCGAGATGGAGTAGTATCGTCATCGAAGCCGACCACACATGATACATGGATATGCGCGGGGGATTCCTCTATACAACGCGACCATACGGTAGCGGCGTTCACCGAACGACAAGCTCCCAGCCAAACGACGAACGGCCGCCTACGTCTAGAAAACCATTGCCACACTTCTTCATATGAAGCGAACTCGCCGTTATCGCTTAACCCCTTCTCGTTTCCGTGGGTGCCTATGTACAAGTATTGAGCGTTTGAATTACCGACGAGCCAACGCTCTATTGCGTTTTTAACTTCCGCTTTGTTTTTCGCGTCTACTATTGCGACGTCAACGCTACCGCCCGCTTTCGTTGTCTTCTTCGAGAAAACCTCTTTATACTCAGTGTTCTTCAACCACTGAATCATTAATATGGGACACTCTGATATGGTTGCCATAGTACTGTTCCTTTCCTACGCCCTACCCGCAGGCGAAGTATACGCCGGAGCCAGATTCCCCGGCACAAGCGTTTCCGTATGACCGTTCGCGCCGCTCCCATTCCCATTCCCGTTCGTCATCGGGAGTGGGGTGGCGGGTCGCTTTGCCAGTAGGTTCTTGTACTCTTCCGAGATCACCTTCACGAAGCGCGGCAACGACTCATTCCAGTTTTCCAGAATATCAATTGCGCGTGCCGACCCGGTCTGGTCGCGGTGCTTTTCGATCAGCGATTTCAGCCGGTCGACATCAGCCGCGTCCGTGACCGATTCGCGGAGCAGGTTTTTGTCCTTGTTGATCCGTTTTGCGAATAAACCATCTGTGTCGTAAATGAACGCCGCGCCGCCCGACATGCCCGCCGCGAAGTTGCGCCCGGTTTCGCCAAGCACGACCACGGTTCCGCCGGTCATGTACTCACAGCCGTGATCGCCGACGCCTTCCACGACCGCCTGTGCGCCGGAGTTGCGGACGCAGAACCGTTCGCCGACCTTGCCCGACAAATACACTTCGCCGCCGGTCGCGCCGTACAGGAGTGTGTTTCCGGCGATGATGTTGTCATGCGCCGGGAACGTCGCGCCGTGCGGGGGGCGGGCGATGATCTTGCCGCCGCTCATGCCCTTGCCCAGGTAATCGTTCGCGTCGCCGAGCAGGGTGAGGGTCATGCCGCCTGCGAGGAACGCCCCGAATGATTGCCCGGTGGACCCGGTGAACGTGATTTTGATCGTGCCGTCCGGCAAGCCCTTCGCGCCGTATCGCTTGGCGACTTCGCCCGAAAGCATCGTGCCACACGTCCGGTTGTAGTTGTGGATTTCGGTGGTGAACTCGACCGGGCGGCTATCCTCCAGGGCGGCTTTCGCGGACTCGATTAGTTTGTAGTCCAGCGCGTCGGTCAAGCCGTGGTCCTGACGGTCGACACAGCGCACGGCGACACCGTCCGGGGTCGGCACTTCGTGGAGCATCGCGGCGAGGTGAACGCCACGCGCCTTCCAGTGGCGCACCGCGTCGTCCACGTCCACCGAGCCGACCTGCCCGATCATCTCGTCCATCTTGCGGAAGCCGAGCGACGCCATCAGGCGGCGGGCTTCCTCGGCGACGAAGAAGAAGTAGTTGATCACATGCTCCGGTTTGCCCTCGAACTTCTTGCGCAGTACTGGATCCTGCGTCGCGATCCCGACCGGGCACGTCCCGAGGTGGCAAACGCGCATCATGATACAGCCCTGCGCGACCAGCGGCGCGGACGAAAACCCGAACTCCTCCGCGCCAAGCAGCGCGGCGATGACTACGTCACGCCCGGTCTTCATTTGTCCGTCGGTGGCGAGTCGGACCCGCCCGCGCAGGTTGTTCAGCACCAGCACCTGCTGGGTTTCGGCAAGACCCAACTCCCATGGCAACCCGCAGTGCTTGATGCTCGACAGCGGCGACGCCCCGGTGCCGCCTTCGTAGCCCGCAATCAGGATATGGTCAGCGTGCGCCTTGGCGACACCCGCCGCGATGGTCCCGACTCCGACTTCGGACACCAGTTTGACCGAGATACGCGCGTCCGGATTGACGTTCTTCAGGTCGAAGATCAGTTGAGCCAGGTCCTCGATGGAATAGATGTCGTGGTGCGGCGGCGGCGAAACCAGCGTCACACCCGGCGTCGTGTGCCGGATGCGCCCGATGTATTCGTCTACCTTGTAGCCCGGAAGTTGCCCGCCCTCGCCCGGTTTCGCGCCCTGCGCCATCTTGATCTGTAGTTCGTCGGCGTTGACCAGATACTCGGTCGTGACCCCGAACCGCCCGGACGCGACCTGCTTGATCGCCGAGCGGCGGTTGTCGTGGAAGCGGTCCGAATCCTCGCCGCCCTCGCCGGTATTCGACTTGCCACCGATAGCGTTCATCGCGAGTGCCAGCCCTTCGTGCGATTCGCGCGAGATCGAGCCGAGGCTCATCGCGCCGGTCGAAAACCGCTTCACGATGTCGGTCGCCGGTTCCACTTCGTCGAGCGGAACGGCGGGGCGAACGTCCTCACGCAGCCGCATCAAGCCGCGCAGGGTCATCGCCTGTTCCGCGTGTTCGTTGACCATCTTGCTGAACTCGCCGAACGTCTCGAACGAACCCGATCGCACCGCCTGTTGCATCTTCGCGACCGAGTCCGGGTTCAGGGCGTGCTTCTCACCGAACCGCCGCCACTGGTACTGACCGCCCGGTTCCAGAGCAAAGCCCGCCGCAATCTCCTCCGACGGATACGCGAACTCGTGCAGTTGTCGCGCCTCACGCTCGATACCGTCCATATCGATGCCCTCGATGCGCGACGGGGTGCCGGTGAAGTAGCGATTCACCAACTCCGACGCGACGCCGACCGCCTCGAAGATCTGCGCGCCACGATACGACTGCATCGTGGAAATGCCCATCTTCGACATGATCTTGAGCAATCCCTTGCCGATGCTTTTGATATAGTTTTCGGCGGCTTTGTCCACGGTAATCGACTCCGGCAGGACGCCGTCCTCGTGCATTTCGGTCACGGTCTCGAAAACCAGATACGGATTGACCGCCGACGCGCCGTAGCCTAAGAGACACGCGAAGTGGTGGGTTTCCCGCGCCTCGCCCGACTCAAGGATCAGGGCAACGCTGGTACGGGTGCCCTCGCGGATCAAGTGGTGATGCACCGCCGAAATCGCCAGCAGGGACGGAATCGGGGCATTCTCGTCGTTGACGCCCTTGTCGCTGAGGATGATCACGGAAACGCCGTACTCGACCATCTCCGACGCCTTGCGGCACAACCGCTCTAACGCGCGCTCCATCGCGCCGTGCGGCTTGTCGACCGGGAACGTCATCTGCAGGGTCGCCGAGCGGAAGTCGCCCCAGTTGCCTTCGAGGTCACGCAGGGTGCGCAGTTCCTCGTTGGTCAGCACGGGACCCGACAATTTGATCTGGTGCGCGGCCGACTCGTCCGGGTCCAGTAGCGAACCGTTCCGCCCGATGTACCCTTGCAGACTCATGACCAGCGATTCGCGGATCGGGTCAATCGGCGGGTTCGTCACCTGCGCAAACAGTTGCTTGAAATAGTTGTACAGCGGCTGCGGGCGGTGCGACAGCACGGCGAGCGGCGTGTCGGTGCCCATCGACCCGATAGGCTCCTCGGCGTTTTTCGCCATCGGCTCGATCAGGAGGCGAACGTCTTCCGAGGTATAGCCGAACGCCTTTTGCCGCGCGAGCAAATTCTCATGGTCGAAGTCGTACGGCGACGCGCCGGATTTCGGCAAATCAGACAGATCAATGCGGTTCTTCTGTAGCCACGCGCCGTACGGAGCCTGCCCACAAACCGTGTTTTTCACTTCGTCGTCGGATACGATGCGCCCCTGCGCGGTGTCGACGAGGAAGATCTTGCCCGGTTGCAACCGCCCGCGCTCTACGACTTCCTCGGGGGCGAACTCGATTACGCCGGTTTCGGACGCCAGCACGACCAGATCGTCTCTCGTGATCGTGTAGCGGGCGGGGCGCAGACCGTTACGATCCAGAACCGCGCCGATCTGGATGCCGTCCGAGAACGCCACGGCGGCGGGTCCGTCCCACGGTTCCATCAAACAGGCGTGGTACTCGTAGAAGTCGCGCGTCTGCTGGCCCATCAGGGCGTTGCCCGCCCACGCCTCGGGGATCAGCGTCATCATGGCGTGCGGGAGCGACCGACCGGCGGCTAAGAGAAGTTCCACCGCATTGTCGAGCGTCGCGGAGTCGGAGCCGTCCATGTTGACGAGGGGAAAACATTTCGGCAGATCGTCGCCTAACAGGGACGACGTCAAGCCCGCCTCCCGCGCTTTCATCCAGTTGCGATTGCCGCGCAGGGTATTGATCTCGCCGTTATGGGCTAAGAATCGGTACGGGTGCGCGAGGGGCCAGGACGGGAAGGTGTTCGTCGAGAACCGCTGATGCACGAGAGCGATAGCCGACATCATGTCCGGATCGGTCAGATCGGCGTAGTACGAACGCATCTGGTTCGGGAGCAGTAGCCCCTTGTAGATCAGCGTTTTCGACGACAGCGATGGGATATAGAACTCTTTGTCAGCGTGCGGAATCCCGGTCGCGTCGGCGATCTCGTTCTCTATCACACGGCGCACGACATAGAGTTTGCGGTCGAACCGGGCGTCGTCCGGGGTCTGCAAACCGTGTCCGATGAAGAACTGTTTGATGACCGGCTCGGCGGCGCGGGCGTCGCGCCCGATGTTGCGGTTGTCTGTCGGCACCGTGCGCCATCCGAGAAACCGTAGCCCTTCGCGTCGCGTGACCGACTCGATGATGGTCTCACACTGGCGGCGAGCGTCCTCGTCGCGCGGCAGGAAGACCATTCCGACACCGTACTCGCCGGGGGCGGGGAGCGCGATCCCGAGCGTCTCGCATTCGCGGCGCAGTAACGCGTCCGGCACCTGTATAAGGATACCCGCGCCGTCCCCCGTCTCCGGGTCGGAACCGCTCGCCCCGCGATGCACGAGGTTATCCAGCACCTGCAAGCCTTTCGCGACGATGTCGTGGGAACGCTTGCCCTTTATATGCGCGACGAAGCCGACCCCGCACGCGTCGTGCTCGAAGCGCGGATCGTACAAGCCGTTTTTGACCGCGTCCGCCGCCCCTGCGGGCGCGCCGGTCAGCAAAGTAGCGGTTCTGGTATCCATCAACGACATAATAAGGAGACTTCCTGTTTCTGAACTCTATAAACAAACAAAAATGGTTTGGGTTTGTCCGGTGGCTGGCGTGGGGAGAATACGCCGCTTGGGTACCGGGTCGTGCGAAACGCGAGTATGCGGCACGATTTCTATGGTGTACGGCGCGAAGAAAAAGCGTTGTTACCGGAGTGGCAACGTGCTCTCTTTTGTTGATGCTTCTTGAGGGTAAAGCACCCTACGCCGTATTTCACGTTTTTCGGTTTTGCGCCGGTCCCCCTCGGACGGGTGGCGGCACCAACGCTTCGTCGCGGCGGCAACGTTCGCTACGCAAGCGAACTTAAACAGGCACGGGACGACGTGGGAGATCGCCGCCCTTTTCCGACACCCGAAACGAACGAGCGCGGGATAGGAATATATCATGCCGGAGCGTCGGCGGCAAACCACGTTTCCGATACAACATATCGGGTTTGCCTATGACCGCCTTCGTCCGGGAAGCCAGCCGGGTGTAGGATCATAGCATCGCGAATGAATATACGCGGTTGCCGATCCCGGAATGCGACGCGATCCTCCCTTCTCCCTATGCGGGAGACACCCGGGCGGGCGCGGCGGCGCAAATGTAGATAAACTATCCTGCGCTCCGCGCACGCGAACCTAACCATGCAAACCATCGCCGACTTCGATAAACCACGCAACGTCATAGACCAGTACAAATGGCTGACCGACGACGCCATTCTGAAAGACCTGGAAACCCGACGCCATAACTTCTCCATCCTGCTGTGTAACCTGAAGCACGATGTCAATATCGGGAATGCTGTGCGGACACACGCGGGCTTTCTGGGGCGCGACATTATCCTGTACGGGCACAAGCGGTTCAACCGGGTGCCGTCGGTCGGGACGTACGCCTACTCGGTCATCAAGCACCTGAAATTCGTGGAGGAGATCGAGCCGATCCTGGGCGAATACGACGAAGTCATCGGTTGCGATCTGATCCCCGGAAAATCGGTCAGCGTCTGGGACAGCACGTTCGATTATGACAAGAAGACGCTACTGTGCTTCGGGCACGAGGAGGACGGCTTGCCCGACGCGCTGGTCGCCCGGTGCCATCGCCTGATGCACATCCCCATGTTCGGCGTGACAAAATCGTTCAACGTCGCGGTCAGCGCGGCGATTATGATGAACGAGTATGTGAGAGGAATCAGTGGTCAGTGAGTAGTGGTCAGTGGTCAGAGCCGGACGGGACGCACGGTAGCCACTCACCTACGCGTACACTACTGTCCACTGACCACTACCCACTGGCCACTGACCTGAACGACGTTATCGCCTATTTCGGCACCCTGCGGGAGTTTTCGCCGCGCACCGACCGGGATCGGTTTCGCGACTTGCTGGCGCGCCTCGGCGATCCTCACGAGAAATTACGCTGTCTGCACGTCGCCGGGACGAACGGCAAAGGGTCCACCGTGACGTTCCTGGCTTCCGCGCTCCGGGAGGCGGGCTACCGGGTCGGGGCGTATCTGTCGCCGTTCGTATGGGACGTGCGCGAGCGGTGGCAGATCGATGGTGCGCTGATCCCCCCGGACGAACTGGTCGCGCAGGTGGACGCGATTCGCCCGCACGTCGAAGCACTCGCGGAAGCCGGGTACGGGCAGATCACCGAATTCGAGTTGAAAACGGCGGTGGCTTTCCGCTGGTTCGCGGAGCAACAGGTCGATTTCGCAGTGCTCGAAGTCGGTATCGGCGGGCGGCTGGACTCCACGAACGTGATCCCCGCCCCGCTCGTATCGGTGATCACATCCATCGGGTGGGACCACCAGCACCTGTTAGGCGACACACTGGGAGCCATCGCGGGCGAAAAGGCGGGCATCATCAAACACGGGTCACGGGCGTGTGTGACGGCGGTACAGGAGCACGAACCACTCGGCGTAATCCGCGAAAAAGCGGGGCAGGAAGGCGTACCGCTCGTCACGGTCGGCGTTGCGGAAGCCGAGGAAGCCCGCGCGTTTGACCTGTCGCTACACGGCGAGTTCCAGTGGTACAACGCCGCTTGCGCCGCCGCCGCGCTACGCACCCTGCGCGCGGCGGGCGACGTTTCCTTGACCGAAACCGCTTTGCGGCGCGGGCTACAACGGGCGACGTTACCCGGGCGGTTCGAGGTAATCCGCCGCTCTGCTGTGCCGGGTGATCCGCCGCATCCGGTAGTGGTCCTGGATGTCGCGCACAACGTGGACGCCGCGCGCGTTTTAGCCCATGCCTTGCGGAAAGAGTTCGGCACGGGCAGGAATGCCACGCTGGTGATCGGCATGAGCAAGTCGCACGACGCGGGCCCGTTTTTAAGCGAACTCGCCCCCCTGACCCGGCGCGTCATCGCCACCGCTCCTACGTTCCGCCCCAAACCGGCGTCGGAGATCGCGGACGCGGCGCGCGGGCTGGGTCTGCCGGTCACGCGGGCGAAGTCGGTGGGGAACGCATTGAAGGAAGCGACCGAAGCGGTACTCCAGGAGGGGGACGCTTCGGGCTACATCGTCGTCACCGGCTCGTTCTACACTATCGGGGAAACCGACCTTCAGTGACGGAGGTTAAAGTGGCGCAATCGATTTGCAATAAAATCGCGTGGCAGAAAAAAGCGGCAGGCACACTAAGTCCCGCCGCTCCCACTACAGCACGTGGAGAGAAAAGGAGATCACGTGTATAGAGACAGCAGGACCGCGAAAAAGGTTCCCATTCGCGCGCTCTATTTTAAAAATTTTTTCGCGTGACCGAGAAAAGGGCGATCTCACGCGTCTTGCCGTCCGGCTCGGTGACGTGTTGCCCGCCCATGACGACAGGGAGGGACCACTCGCTCCTTGTTTCGGCTTCCAGACGCTCCACGAAGCGCAGACTCTGCGGGCGTATCGGGTCGGAAAGCAGTAACAATCCTCCCGGCGCGACCAGGCGCGGCAGGAGGGCGAGGAGTGAATCGTGCAGGGTGCGCTCATACAAAACGTCCGAGCCGAGTACCACGTCGAACGGCGGTCCGAGATCGGGGAAGTCGCGCCAGTCCGCCCGCGCCTGCGTGACGCGTCCCGCGTACCCGTTCTGTCCCGCGTTGCGCACAAGGAGTACGAGCGATTCCTCGTGGTAGTCGGTCTGCAAGACCTCCCCCGCCCCCATCTCTTTCGCTACCAGCCCCGGCAAGCCGACTCCGCCCGCGCCGATCTCCAGTACGCGCTTACCCGCGACGAGCGACGGCTCGGCGACGATGCGCTCCGACAGCCCGATAGCCGACGCCCACAACAACAGCCCGAACGGGAAATTGTCGACTTCCGCTTCGTCCGTGATGCCGGACAACAAAGCATCCTGATCCCGCACACACGTCAGCCGGTACTCGCGGTCTCCAAAACGACGCGACACATCGACCAACGGGTAGCGGTCGGACAGTTCGGCGAGAAGCGAATCGTTTTCGGGCATGGGGCAACGGTGTACGGAACGGTCCCGCACATTACGAGTAATTTACAAACGGTATTTGCACAATACATGCCAAACGCAATGATATTTACGTAAGCCGCACCCCGCCATCACCCCACCGGTTTTTATTTCGGGGTAAAATGAGTTCATGACAACGCAAGCCGACGGCTCCCTACCGCTACGTCGTGACGCCGCCGCGAGAAACGCCTCGCCACTCGTCGGCAAGTCCGCCCCCGTCTTCGTCTTGCCCGACCCCGCGGCGGGAAGCTCTGTCGCTCTGGAATCGTTCGCCGGGCGGGACGTTTTGCTGATCTTCTTGCGCGGAACCTGGTGCCCCTTCTGTGTACAACAACTTCAGGTACTGAAGGACAATTTCGAGACGTTGCGTGGCGCGAACGTCGCCGTGGTAGCGGTCGTCTGTCAGAGTCAGGTCACGGTGCGGCTGTTTTTGAAGGGCTTTCCGCTCCCGTTCCCGCTCCTGTGTGACGGTTCCCGCGCCGTCGCCAAAGGCTACGGCACCCACTACTATCTGTCGCATGAAGGCTTCAATCTGTCGCAACCCGCCCTTTTTATCCTCGACGGCGCGGGAACCGTGACGTTCGCGCACGTCGGGCGCAGCATGTCGGACCTGCCGGTTGCGCGCATCCTGGAAAAGTTCGTCGCGCTCCTCGGCGACGGCAAGGGCTGATCATGGCGAAAGGGTCGGCGCGGGATTGGGCGCAGTTGGACGCGTTCGCGGCGGAGTACCGGGAACGATTGGCGGGCGAGAAGAAGCGCGATGCGAAACGGTCGCAATACCTGGAGTTTCTGCGCCTGCTCGCGTCGGGCGTCGATGACTTTTTCGCGGACGAAGTGAAAGCCCGCGACGACGACACGCGCCGCCTGTTCGCCCTGCGCGGCAAGATCCTCGCCCTGCGCGACAAACTGGGCGAAACCCCGGACGCGGACGGCGTACTTCCTGACGAACGCCCGTACGTCGCCAAAGTCACCCCGAAGCCCAAGCCCGACGCCGCCGACCCCGCCAAGCCTCCGAAGGTGCGCCTCTTCGCCGACGTGCTCCCCGCGAACCACCTGTACCCGGTGACATTCGCCGACGTGCGCGAAACGCTGGCATCGCTCCCGCCCGAACACGCCGCCGTGGTGCGCGAGGTGCGCCTTTCCAACCAGAAGCGCACCGGCTCCGACGCCGACTGGCTGGAGGGCGAGATCCGTCTGCACTGCGTTCTCGAAGCCGTCAAGGACGAAGCGGGCACGGTCACGGGCGGGCGGCGTCTCGTCGGGCGGCGCGAAGACAGCCTGGACACCGAGCGGTTTTGCGGGCGGTTCGCCTGGGACGGAAACAAACTGTACGCCCTCTGGAACATCGAGGATTACAAAACATTCGTGCTCAAGAGGGCGTTGATCCACGAAATCGCGCACGGCATCGCCGAACTGCCGGGCTACGCCGCTCAGGTACGCTCGGTCGGCAGCGTGGAAAAGTTCTGCGAGCAGTACGCGGAAAACTATTATCGCCCGGCGGGCAAGTCGGTGCGGTTAGGATTTTAAGCGGGCGGACCTACGACTTCGGACGGTGAAGTCGCGGTCAGAATTCGCAACGTCGCTGCGGATAGTTCCGTCTCGCTAAGTTGCTCGACGCGCGCCAGGATCGCGGGAGACACGGTCGGGAACCGCGCACGTAGTAACTGTTGAAGCGATTCCTGCCGCCCCGCCAAAATCCCTTTTTCGATGCCTTTTTCAATGCCGCGTTGCTCGCCGCGCAGTTCGTAAATAGAGATCATTTTTTGTTCCTTTGGGAGTAATTCCGCTATCCGTCGCTTCAGAGTCGCCTCATCGTTAGGCGAAAGTGGGATGTACTGTTCCACGGCGTTTGTCAATAGTATTCTACCCGACTCGCTGACGCGACTTTTCGAGATCGCCTGAATCGCCTTCCATTTCCGCGCCAGTGAATCCAGGTCGCCCGGTTTCATCAGCGAACTGAGCGCAACCCCGAGCAGGTTGTCACCGTCTATGTAATCGCCCGCCTTCAAGTCCGGCAGACCGATGGCTTGGTAGCGGAACGAAAGAATACGCTCCCCGAACAACTCGCGCCTGTACTCTTCCCAGACGATGCCACCTGTACCGGGCGAAAGGTAGATCACCATCGGATAGATCGGTTGTTTCAGCCGCGCTGTCAACAGGTAGTAATACTCCCACATCCGCTCGCGGAACGCCGTCCGCCGTTCGGCTTCCGCCTCGACATGAAAGAGAACAATTTCCGGTTCGCCGCTCACCGTTCGCACTTCCGCTATCGTGTCGGTGCGGCGCGAGTCGCCGTCCGGCAGATCGGTGAAGACCTCCTGTTCCAGAAAGCGCACCGACGAGAAATCGATCCGCTCGGCGACTTTGGGCGCGAACAGTTCTAAAAACTCCGGGAAAAACGCCCGGAGCAGTTCCTTGAACAGATGGTCGTGCGGGAACATGCTACCGCTACACCAACTCCACCTGAAAACCCCACAGGTGCGACGACACCGGGCGAACCGTCACCGTCTGACCGGTTAATTCACGCGTCGCCGTGAAGTGGACGGTTTTGCCCCCCCGCGTCTGCCCCTGCCACTGATCCGGTAGCCGGTGCGAACGCCCGTCCACCAGTACCTCGAACGTCCGCCCCGACGTCGCTTCGCTGGCGTTGATCTCGCACGTGATGTCGTTGATTCGGGCGATCAAGAGTTCGAGGCGTCGGATCTTCTCTTTTTGCGGGATCTGATCCGGCAGTTTCGCGGCTTGCGTCGGGTCGCGCGGCGAGTAGGCGAACATGAACGCGCCGTCGAAGCGGATCTCGTCCACGAAGCGCATCGTGTTCTGGAACTGCTCCTCGGTCTCGCCGGGGAAGCCGAGCATAATGTCAGTCGTGATCGCGATGTCGGGCATCGCGGCGCGCAGTTTGCGCACGATGATCCGGTATTCGTCTAACGTGTAGCCCCGGTGCATCCGGTGGAGCAGGGTGTCGTCGCCGACCTGTACCGGCAAGTGTACCTGCTCGCATACCTCGGGCACGGTCGCCATCGCCTCAATCACGTCGTCGGTGAAATCCTTCGGGTAGGGCGACGTGAACCGGACGCGCTCGATCCCCGGCACGGCACTGACGCGGCGCAGCAGTTCGGCGAAGGAGCAGGTCGCGTCCAAGCCCTTCAACCCATAGGAATTCACGGTCTGCCCGAGCAGCGTCACTTCCTTCGTGCCGTGCGCGGCAAGGTGCTCGACCTCGCCGACGATCTCGGCGGCGGGGCGCGACCGCTCCTTGCCCCGCGTCAGCGGCACGATGCAAAACGCGCAGAACTTGTCGCACCCGTACATGATCGAAACGAACGATTTGAGTTTGCCGGTGGTCACGCGCTTGCGGGCGGGCAGGAACAGTTGCGACTCGGTCTTTTTGCGCGGCAGTTCCAACTGGATCAGCACCTCGGAAGGCTTGCCCTGCCGCGAAATCCCGGCGTCCAGGTTGCTACGGCGCGTGCGGATCAGTTCCGGGATGCGCTCCAACTGCGCGGTCCCGGCGATCAGATCGATGTGCGGCGCACGCATCGCAATTTCTCTGCCCGCGCGTTGCGCCATGCACCCGGTGACGCCGATAGTCAGGTTCGGATTCGCGCGTTTGAGTTCGGCTAATTCCCCGAGTTTACTGAACACCTTGTCTTCCGGCTTCTGCCGCACTGAGCAGGTGTTGAGCATGATCACGTCCGCGTCCTCGGCACTGTCGGCTTCGACCAGACCGTCCGCTTCTAAGAGGTTCTTGATCTGGTCGGAGTCGTCCACGTTCATCTGGCACCCCCACGTCAGCACGTGGAACCGTTTCGGGCGGTTCGTGGTAGTCAGTGACGAGTGGTCTGTGATCAGAGAATCGGGTGTCTCAGTGATGGTTTCGGTTTCGGCGAACATAGCCGCTCATTATACGCCGACAGGACGGGGTGCGCAAAAACGGAAACGGAACGTTGGCGGTTCCCGCTGCGACAATATACCCCGTCGCTGGTCCCGGCGGCATGCGTTTAGCGCGAACGGGGTACAAAGCGATACAACACGGTAACAAACCATACGGAGGCAACCCTTACGGAACGAAACGATAAACGCGACCGACACCACACGACTGCCAGCGAAGAGCGCGCCGTTCTTGTCGCACTGGAAACGAACGAGAATAGCGGACTGGACGACATCGAAGCCCGCCTGGATGAACTGGAGGAACTGGCGTCCACGGCGGGCGTCGAAACCGTGGCGCGGATAGGGCAGAAGCGGAAGCAAGCCGACGTGACATTCCTGATCGGGCACGGCAAGGCAGACGAACTGCACGCCGAAGTGAAAAGCCACGACGCGACGATTGCGATCTTCGACGATGAACTCTCGCCGACCCAGCAACGCAACCTGGGGGAGGCGTTGCACACGCGCGTCATCGACCGGACGCAGTTGATCCTGGATATTTTCGCCAACCGCGCCCGCACCCGTGAGGGGAAACTGCAGGTGGAACTGGCGCAACTGACGTACCTGCTCCCGCGCCTCGGATCGCTGTATACGAAGTTCGAGCGGCAACAGGGCGGTATCGGGGTGCGGGGCGGCGGGGGTGAAACCAAACTCGAACTCGACCGCCGCAAAGTGCGCGAGCGGATCACGGAGTTGGAGCGCGAGTTGGACGAAGTGCGCAAGCAGCGGCGTCAGCAACGCAACTCGCGGCGTAACCTGCCATTCCCGACGGCGGCACTGGTCGGGTACACGTCGGCGGGCAAATCGACGCTCCTGAATCTGCTTTCCGGCTCGGACGTTTTAGCCGACGAAATGCTGTTCTCGACGCTCGACCCGACCACGCGCCGCGTGGTCCTGCCAGACGGTCGCGGGATTCTGCTCACCGACACCGTGGGATTCATCCGAAACCTGCCTACCGACCTGGTCGCGGCGTTCCGCGCGACGCTGGAGGAAACGTCGGAAGCCGACTTCCTGATCCACGTGGTAGACGCGTCGTCGCCCGAAGCCGACCGCCACCGCGATGCCGTGGATGAGACCCTGCAAACCCTCGGCGCGGGCGACAAGCCGACGATCACGGTGTTCAATAAAGCGGACCGGGTCGGCGACCGGCAGGAGTTGCAGAATCTGATCCTGCAGGTGCCGAACTCGGTGTATATCTCGGCGGCGAAGGCGGAAGGCATCCCGCACCTGATGGACCGGATCACGGAAACGATCAAGTCGCTGGTCTCGGAAATGCACCTCGCTATCCCGTACTCGCGCTCCGATCTGGTCGCGCAGTGCTACGAGTACGGGCGGGTGATCTCGGTAGACTATTCGACGGAGGCGATCCTGGTCCACGCCGAAATCGCGAAATCGCTCGCCGGTCGCCTGTCCGAATTCGCCATGCAACCGGAGGTTTGAACCGCCAAGACGCCAAGAACGCCAAGGTTTAAGAGGAGGAGAGGGTTTAAAGGTTGGGGCTTGCCGGTTTCGCCGAGCCGTCTCGACAACGCGCCAATCGAAAAACTTAAAACCCTCTCCTCCTCTTAAACCTTGGCGTTCTTGGCGTCTTGGCGGTTCAAACCTCCGGCTACGCGTTTTCGCCGAAGAGCATTTTGCGCCGCTTCAGGGCTTGCTTCTGTTGCTTTTCCAGAAATGCCAGCACGTCCGATAGACGGAAGCGGCGTTGCTGACCGAGGGTGCGGTAGTGCGGGAGGACGCCCCGGTTGGTGTAGCGGCGCACCGTGGTCGGGCAGACGCCTAACACGCGGGCGGTGTCTTCCAACGTCATCGTCGGGTCGAGGAGCCGTTCGATCAGTTGCTGGCGCGACTCCTTGAAGCCCCGGCTGTAATACTTCTGCGCGGGTTCTTCCTTACTTTCCGGGGTCATTCCGACGAGCAGTTGGATGTGCCGGGGCAACCGTTTCCAGAGCGCGGCGGCGTCGCCGTCGGAAATCTCCTCGCCAGGTTCGGGACTGCGCGGGCGGCGCGGGCGCGTGGACGCTTCCGCGACCTCGGTCGGTTCGGCGGCTTCCACTAACTGCGGCAGGTAGTCGGGGGCGGAAACGTCGGTAGCCGGAACCTCACCCCCCGGGTACCCTCCGGGTGCCCCCTCTCCGTGCCGGAGAGGGGGGAGTTCGGAAGCGTCGGATAATTCGGCAAGCGAGTCGTCGCCCTTTTCCGACTCCCCCCTCTCCGGCACGGAGAGGGGGCACCCGGAGGGTACCCGGGGGGTGAGGTTCTCGGGGATAAGGTCTTCCGCTACTTCGCCTGGCGCGACTAGGACTGCGACCGTAACGCCGCCTTTCAGAACATAGCGGACGCCGGGTTGGACGGAGCCGGGGAGCGGACCTTCGGGCAGGCGTGCCTTTTTCGACTTGCCGTTCTTGCCGACGCCGCTTTTGGCGGCGGGGGCTTCGGGCTTGCGCGCTGTTTTGTCCTGTTTATCAAGGTACCGATAGTATTCGTCGAGACCGGGCAACGGGTAATCCTCTTTTTATTCAACGGGCGATGGCGTTAGGGCGGGAACGCGAACATGGCGTCCCCGAAACTGAGAAACCGATAGTCTTCGGCTAAAGCGGTATTATACGCCGCCTTCATTTGCACCGCACCGACGAACGCCGCCACCAGCAGGAGTAGCGTCGAATGGGGTTGATGAAAATTCGTGATCAGTGCGTCGGCGGCGCGGAACGTATATCCCGGCAACACGAACAACCGGGTTTCGCCTTCGGTTGCGGCGATGCGCTGACCGGGACCGGCGAGCAACGCCGCCGATTCGAGCGAACGGAGCGCGGTGGTCCCGACCGCGATCACGCGCCCGGCGCAGTCGTTCACCGCGTCCGCCGTCTCGGGTGGCACGGCGTAGGTTTCGGCGTGCATATCGTGCGTGGTTACGTCCTCCACGTTCTGGATCGGGCGGAACGTTCCCAGCCCGACATCGAGCCGGACCGTATGTACCTGTACACCGACCGCCTTGACGCGTTCCAGCAGTTCGGGCGTGAAGTGCAGACCAGCGGTCGGCGCGGCGGCGGAACCGGGTGTCCGGGCGTACACCGTCTGGTAACGCTCACGGTCCGCAAGCGGTGCAGTGATGTACGGCGGAAGGGGCACCCGCCCCCGCGATTCCAACAGTTCGATAACAGGATTCGTGCCATCGAGCGCGAATACCCGCAAAATCCGCCCCCCGGACTCCAGACCCCGCGCGACCACTTCCGCCCCGACCCCCGCCTCCGGAAAAAGGAGCCGTTCGCCCTCGCGTATCTTCTTACCGGGGCGCACCAACGCCTCATAAAAATCGTCCCCGTACTCGATGGCGGGACGCAACAGCAACGCCTCTACCTCGCCCGTCAATCCTTCCCGCGTCCCGATCAGCCGCACCGCCGAAACCCGCGTCTCGTTCACAACTAAAACGTCGCCCGGCGCGAGCAGATCCGGCAAATCCCGAAACACCCGATGCCCGATACCCCCCGCGTCGCGCGGCACCGTCAGCAACCGCGCCGAATCGCGCGGATAGACCGGCTCCTGCGCGATCCGCTCGGCGGGCAGTTCGTAGTTGTATGGCTCTAAACGCATCGGATTTTTGAACCGCAAAGACGCCAAGTTCGCCAAGAGTGAGAGAAGGGGAAGAAGGTTTTGAGATTTGCGCTTCGCTCACTATTGAGACGGCTTGACGAAACCGGCAAGCCCTACCTTAAATCTCTTTCCCCTCTCCTCTTACCTTGGCGAACTTGGCGTCTTGGCGGTTTAAACTATAGCAACTCCTCGGCTTTGAACCAGAGGGCGATCTCTTCGGCGGCGGTCTCGGGCGCGTCGGAGCCGTGGATCAGGTTGAGCATCTGATCGGACGTGTAGTCGCCGCGAATCGTGCCGGGGACGGCGTCGGTCGGTTTGGTCGCGCCGATCATGGAGCGGCAGATTTTGATCGCGTCCTTGCCTTCCCATACCATCGCGACGACCGGACCGGAGGTGACAAAATCGACCAGTTCGCCGTAGAACGGACGCGCGGCGTGAACGGCATAGTGCTTTTCGGCGACTTCGCGGGTCGGGACGACCATCTTCAAGCCGACCAGTTTCAGCCCACGATTCTCAAATCGGCGGATAATCTCGCCCGACAAACGCCGCTCGACGCCATCCGGCTTGACCATAATATAAGTACGTTCCATAGAATAATGCCTTTTTGTTTGAACCGCCAAGACGCCAAGTTCGCCAAGGTAAGAGAAGGAGAGGGATAAGGTTTTA
This sequence comes from Armatimonadota bacterium, assembly GCA_043763605.1. Classification (GTDB taxonomy): domain Bacteria; phylum Armatimonadota; class Armatimonadia; order Armatimonadales; family Armatimonadaceae; genus JACMIU01. The sequence continues at coordinate 28,564 of JAYULM010000468.1, forward strand.
GAGTTTTTACGCTCCGTTCGTCGTTGGAACATCTCGTCAGAAACCGGCAAGTGGCGAAAGTTTCCTGAGGAAACTTTCGCGCCCCAACTTTAACACTTCTTTCTTCTCTTCTCTTACCTTGGCGAACTTGGCGTCTTGGCGGTTCAAAAAATCTTGTAGTATAAGCACGGACGGTGTTAATTGAACTTTCGCCGCATTACCGGGACATTGTACCACTCGTTTCGTCGGCGCGGGATAGGTAGACGCAGAGCGCGGCTAAATCCTGCGCCCGGTCGCCGAGTTCTGCGGGAACCACGGTCAGGGAGTCGGCGAGGCGGTGCCAGGCGTGGCGGCGCAGGGAGGCGAGGGTGTCCGGCAGGAGCAGGTCGCCCGCGTGGACGGCGAGGGTGCCGAGCACGATCCGCTCGGGGTTGAGGAGCATGGCGAGGACCGCGAGTCCGCGCCCCAACTTTTCGG
>JAYULM010000469.1:0-7039 GCA_043763605.1 Armatimonadota bacterium
CGGCACGGAGAGGGGGTTGGGGGGTGAGGTTCCGGGGGCGGGGGGGATGGTCCGCGTGTCCCGCGTCGGTACATGCGGTCTGGGTGAACGCGAAACGTGGGAGCGAACTCTCGGCGGCGGCTACGCGTCCCTATCGGGCACCTCGATGGCGACCCCGCTCGTCGCAGGGCAGGCGGCGTTGATACGGTCGCACAACCCGGCACTGTCGAACGCGCAGGTTGGAGCGGTGATCGTCGATACTGCCGACCCATATACCCCGTATGCGGGTCGCACTACCAGCGGTGGTCGGGTGAACGTCCTGCGTGCCCTGCAAGCCGCAACGCCGGTCAGTGCCATCGCCCCCGCCGCCCCCGGCAACCTGGTCGGACGGGCGGTGTCGCGCAATCAGGTGAACCTGACCTGGACTGACAACGCCGCCAACGAGACAGGTTTTTACGTGGAGCGTTCCATGAACGGAACGAACTACGCCGTGATTGCCACGCTTGGGGCGAACGCGACGGGCTATGCGAACACCGGGCTAAATCGCAACACCCTTTATTACTACCGCGTCCGAGCCTTCAACGCGGTCGGGGAGTCGGCATATACGGCCGCCGTAGGGACGCGGACGCGAAAGTAGTACGCGCCCTGAAATAAAGAAAGCCCCGAGCGGAGATCGCTTGGGGCTTTGTTTATTTAAAGGCGCGGTCTATGCCATTACGCGGTGGAACTTGATTTCGGTCAGGTCCGCGTCGCCGACCGGGATGGTCGCGACTTTGCGCTTGATGCGGGCGAGGGCGTTATCGACGGATTTGGTTTTACAGCGCAGTTCGGCGGCGATCTCGCGGTACGATTTGCCGACCTGGTAGCCGGACAGGACTTGCCACTCGAACGCGGACAGGGCTTGTAGTAGCGTATCCTGCAGGACGCGGGTGTCCTCGGAGCGCAGGACCATCTCCTCGGGGTCAAGGCTATCGTCGCTGGTCAGAATGTCGGACAGATTCCAGTCGGCGGTCGGGTCGTCGGACGGGGATTCGAGCGAGAGCGATTGGTTGAGCGGCATCTGCTTCTGACGGGTGGCGGTTTTGATCGCGGTAATGATGTGCCGCTGGATACACACTTTGGCGAATGCCGGGAACGAAATCGCCTTGTCGCACCGGAAATCGATCACGGCTTGCCAGAGTCCGATCATGCCGACCTGCAACAGATCGTCTTTCTCCGCGCCGACTAAAAAGTACGATTTGACTTTGGTCTTCACGAGGTTGCGGTACTTGTAGAGCAAGTACTCTGCGGCTTGCGACTCGCCGCGCTGGGCGCGGTTGACAATTTCGCGGTCAGGTAAGTCTGCGTAGCGTAGCAGACCGGCGCGGGGCATATCCATTATCGGGCGAAACAACGAGGTAATCACGTCGTGAGGTCCTCACAATCCTTGGAATAATAAAAGTAGCGGTGGCAGGGACTAACCGAATACGACGCAACGGAAACGCGGGTATGGATAAGGGATAGAATGAGGGCATCCCCCGTTAGCATCATCGTCGGTGCCGAAATTCTCACGAGCAGGATTCCTCGCGTGCCGCGGCAAGCGCGACGCTCAAGAAAAGCGCACGGAGAAAACGACAGACCGGACGGCTGTTGCGGAAACTGTGTTTCCGGCTGTGGAGGTGGTGCGTGTTCGTTGCAGAGAAAACTGTAGCCATGTCCCGTACTCCTCGCGCCGATTATACAACACGTTTTCGGTAACTATCAACAAATTGTGAAAAAAAGGTCAAAAAAGGGGGAACTTTGAAAAATTCTTCCTTGACCTCCCTACATTTACCGGGGTTCAAGCGTTGGAAACCGTGTCAGGTCGGTATGTTAGTAATGATGAACGTGGTTCGACAAAATGTTTGTATCGGGGACAACTCCGCGCCGTCAGTGATTCGAACGAAGCGACAACCCGCCCGTCCTCGGGCAACACCCACCTAAAGCCTGATCGCCGATAGAAATGGTCGCCGGGCTATAAGGACGGCGAATAGGCTCCCCCGAAAAACAAAGCGAAACCGACCCCGGTTTCCCTCTTGTCAAAGTTCGTGAAATCCGGTACAAAGTATCCGACTCGCCCGGCGAGTGCGGTACCCCGATCAATTTCGCGCCCTTTCCGAGGGCGCACAACGATTCCGGCGCGGGAGGAGTTCCCCGCCCCCGTCGCGAACCGTAGTAGCGGAAAGTGTCAGCGGTTTTTTTATGGCGCAGATTTTTCGACCCAGTAGCAACACCTTCGCCGTCCTCAGCATTCTCGCCGGGGCGGCACTGCCGGTTGGTCTTATCCTCGGCATGTCGCAGTTCACGCGCTCCGGTTACGTGACCAAAGTCGGCGTACCGTACGAGCAACCGGTGCCGTTCTCGCACGAACACCACGTCAACGAACTTGGCATCGACTGCCGGTACTGTCATACGTCGGTTGCGAAGTCGGCGCAAGCCGGGTACCCGTCCACGCATACGTGTATGTCGTGTCACTCGCAGGTATGGAGCAACTCGCCCCTGTTAGAGCCGATACGCGAGTCGTACGTGAAGAACGTACCGCTCAAATGGACGGTTTTGAACAAGGTTCCCGACTTCGTTTATTTCAACCACAGCATCCACATCAATCGGGGCATCTCCTGTAATAACTGCCACGGTCCGATCCAGGCGATGCAGATTGTCTATAAGGGGAACGCGTTCCAGATGCGCTGGTGCCTGGAGTGCCACCGCAACCCCGAGAATTACGTGGGCGACCAGAAGTTCGTCTGGGAACTGTACCAGAAGATACAGCGCGGCGACCGGCTGACCCCGGAAGAGGCGTCGCTGGCGAAGGGCATCCAGTACAAGCGTACGCCGGAAGAATTGAAGAAGGGCGAGGAGTGGCTGGCGAAGTACCACGTCAAAAAGGACCAACTCTCCGACTGTTCGATCTGCCATAGATAGAATTCGCCCTCACCCCCAACCCCTCTCCCTGAGAAGGGAGAGGGGAGCCAGAGGGGAAGGGGCATAGCATGAAGTGCGGGGCGTACCCTCCGGTGCTACCTTCCCCAGAGGGAAAGTGAAGGCGGAAGGGCGGGCATAGTTCGATGAGCGAAACGTACCCTCCGGATCGCGGAAACTCCGTTTCCGTTGCTCCCCTCTCCCTTCGGAGGGAGAGGGGTTGGGGGTGAGGGCAAAGACACCAAATGAGTGATAACGAAACGATTTTAGCGGGAATGCAAGACAAACTCGCGGGCAAAAGCGGGCGGCTTCTGTGGAAGACGCTGGATGAACTCGCCGACACGAAAGAGTTCCAGTCGTGGATCGAGGACGAGTTCCCGAACCGTACCGACTTACTGAACATCGACCGAAGGCAGTTCCTGAAAGTCGGCGGTGCCGCGCTGGCGATGGCGGGGCTGACCGGTTGTCGCATCCTTCCACAAACCAAAGCGGTTCCGTATGTGCGCTCGCCCGAGGATCTGGTTTCCGGGCAGACGCTGGCGTATGCGAGTACGCTGACGCACAACGGGTACGGACTCGGCGTCCTGGTCGAGCAGTACGAGGGTCGTCCGATCAAGATCGAGGGCAACCCGCAACACCCGGCGTCGCTCGGATCGACCGACGTTTTCGAGCAAGCCGAACTGCTCAACATGTATGACCCGGACCGCTCGCAAAGCATCGTGCATAACGGCGAGGTGGCGGGTTATAACGAACTGACCGACCTGTTGCGCAAGATCCGACCGACCTGGAACGGTGCCGCCAGTAGCGTCACCGGGAGCGGGCTGCGTATCCTGACCGGCACGGTCACGTCGCCGACGCTCGCCGCGCAGATCAATCGGCTCCTCGCCAAGCACCCCGGCTCCGTGTGGCATGCCTACGATGCCGTAAACCGCGACAACATGAACACCGGCGCGATCACCGCACTCGGTCGCACGGTCAACCCGGTCTACAACCTGCAGGAAGCCCGCGTCATCGTTTCGCTGGACGCTGACTTTTTCAAGACGATCCCCGGCAACATCCGCTACGCCCGCGACTGGGCGGACGGTCGGCGGGTACGCGGCGCGAATGGCGGCGCGATGAACCGTCTGTACGTCATCGAATCGTCCACGACCACCACCGGCGCGTCGGCGGACCACCGCTATCCGGTCAAGCCGTCGGAGATCGAAACCGTTGCCCGCGCCCTGTTCGAGTCGGTGATCGACGGTTCGACGACGACCACGCAACCGGTGACCTGGCTCGCGGAGATGGTCGCCGATCTGAAGGCGGGACCCGGCGCAATCGTGATCCCGGGCGAGGAGGCGACGCCCGCCGTCCATGCCTACGCGATGGCGATCAACGAATCCCTTGGCGCGGTCGGGACGACGGTGAACTACACCGCCCCGGTCGAAGCGTCCCCCGCCGGGCATGTTTCGTCGCTGACCGATCTGGTCGCCGCGATGGATGGCGGACGGGTAAACACGCTCGTGATTCTGGGCGGAAACCCGGTCTTCGACGCTCCCGCTGACTTGAACTTCGCGGCCGCTTTGAAGAAGGTGCCGAATTCGATCCACCACGGTTTGTATCAGGACGAAACGGCGGCACTGGTTTCCTGGCATATCCCGGCGACTCACGCGCTGGAAACGTGGGGCGACGCCCGCGCGTTCGACGGCACCACGTCGCTCGTGCAACCGCTGATCGCACCGATCTACGAGGGCAACAAGTCCGACACGGAACTGTTAGCCGAACTGTTGGACCAACCGCGCTATGGCTACGACATTCTGCGCGACACCTACACGCCGCTCGGCGGGGCAGACTTCGAGAAGTGGTGGCAACAGACGCTGATCGACGGCGTCGTGCCGAACACGGCGGAAAAGCCGCTCGCCGGGTTGCGCGTGAACCTGCCCGCCGTCGCCGCGCTGACCGCTCCGGCACCGGCATCCGGCATCGAGATCAACTTCCGCCCCGACCCGCACGTCTGGGACGGACGGTACGCGAATAACTCCTGGCTGATGGAACTGCCGCGCCCGGTGACGACGGTGACATGGGATAACGTCGCCGTGGTGTCGCCCGCGACCGCGCAAAAATTGGGCGCGAACCCGACCGATGGTTCGTCGGACGCCGAGAATGCGGCGCGTATCTCCGGCAAGGCGGTAGTCGAACTGGCACTTCCGGGCGCGGGCAAAGTTCAGATCCCCGTCTGGATCTTACCAGGGCAACCGAACGACGTGGTTACACTCTCGCTCGGGTTCGGTCGGACCCGCGTCGGCGCGGTCGGCGAGAATGTCGGGCAGGACGTGTACCCGCTACGCACGACGAAAACGATGAACTTTGGATCGGGTGCGACCGCGCGGCGGGTGAAGTGGAAGCCGGAAGGCGACTCACTGAACCTGGTCGGCGACGCGACGAACGGCAACTCGGTGGACATTTTCGGCGACTACCGGGTCGCGGCGACGCAGGCACAGCACCTGATGCGCGGTATCGACATCAAGGAAGCCGAGGACCGCGACATCGTGCGCCACGCCAGCCTCGCCGAGTATAAGACGAAGGCGGGCAAAGTGGGACCGGAAGGGCACCACGGCGGCGGCGGCACGACCGAGGGCGACGCCGAAGGTCACGCGGGCGGCGGGAGCGAGGGCGCGACCCACGGCGGCGCGGAAGCGCAGGAAGGCGCGGCGAACCTGCCGGTCGATCCGAAAAACGGTCCCGACATCATCGCCGACAAGGGCTTGTCGGTACTGGGAGTGCCGGTACCGGGACTTCAAGGGCGCGGCAACTGGGCATACTCGGACCGCGACCCGGCACAGCGCACGATCACGAACCCGGAAGGCAACGTTTCACTCTACCCGGAGTTTTCCAAGTCGAACTTCAACGCGTGGGCGATGAACATCGACCTGACGACCTGTATCGGGTGCAACGCCTGTACGATAGCGTGCCAGGCGGAAAACAACATCCCGACGGTCGGCAAGGAGCAGGTCGGTCGCGGTCGCGCGATGCACTGGATTCGTATCGACCATTATTTCAGCACGAACGCCGCCGACGCCATCGGTCTCAAGGACCCGGCGCAGGTGGAATCGTACTTCATGCCGGTGGCGTGTATGCACTGTGAGAAGGCACCCTGCGAACCGGTCTGCCCGGTAGCGGCGACGATCCACTCGCACGAAGGCTTGAACCAGATGATCTATAACCGGTGTGTCGGCACCCGGTACTGCTCGAACAACTGCCCTTACAAGGTGCGTCGCTTCAACTTCCTGAAGTGGACCGCCGGTTGGGGCGGCAAGGGGACGCTGAACTTCTTCGACCTGCCGGTGCTGAAACTGGTTGCGAACCCGGAAGTCACCGTGCGTGGGCGCGGCGTGATGGAGAAGTGCTCCTACTGCACCCAGCGCATCAATGCGGTCCGCATCAAGGCGAAGAAGGAACAGCGTGAGATTCAGGACGGCGAGATCGTGACCGCGTGCCAGCAGGTCTGCCCGACGAACGCGATCATCTTCGGCGACCTGAACGACCCGAACTCGGAAGTATCGAAACTGAAGCAACAGCCGCACGATTACGGGTTGCTGGCGGAACTCAACACCCGCCCGCGCACAACGTATCTGGCGAAGATCCGGAACACGAACCCGGCGATCCCGCAGTTGGCGGCGGCGGCGTCCACGAAACCGGCGCACGGCGGCGAAGGGGCGGGGCATTAGGTAGGTATGTTTTCGCCCTCACCCCCAACCCCTCTCCCTCCGAAGGGAGAGGGGAGTACCGAAAGCAGACGGTGAGTAGCGAATTAGTCAGCCCTCTGGCTCCCCTCTCCCTTCGGAGGGAGAGGGGTTGGGGGTGAGGGTAGAAGCAACGAAACATGGCAGTAACAACCAACGCATTAACGAAAACCGCGCGACCGCCGAAGGAAGTCTTCATTGACGGGAAGCAGAACTACACCACGATCACCGACATCAGAAGCAGGTTTACGCCCATGAACGCCAGCAAGACGACCAGAATCCACTGGATCGGGGGGCGCGGCGACAGCACGACCTTGCCGATAATATCGGTGATCGTGGTGTAGTTCTGCTTCCCGTCAATGAAGACTTCCTTCGGCGGTCGCGCGGTTTTCGTTAATGCG
>JAYULM010000470.1:0-7007 GCA_043763605.1 Armatimonadota bacterium
GTGATTGGGTGTTGGGTGTTAATCGCGTCCGTGGGTGGTGCCCGTCGGTCGCGGTCCATCGGTTTCACCGACGTCTATAGGTGGCTCCGCCACCGAGCGTCCTCCGGACGCGGGCATACCGGAATCGTTCTGCGACCGCGCGGACGTTGCGTTTTCGGGGCGTCCAGAGGACGCTCGGTGGCGGAGCCACCTATAGACGTCGGTGAAACCGATGGACCGCCTTCCTTGCCGAGGCGTACAAAGTCGTGAACGTCGGACCGCGTCCAGCGCATACGCGGGTTATGCCCGTTCTCGTCCACGGTGCGCGGGGCGAATTCGTCTACTGCTTTGTTGCCGAGTCCCAAAGTTGACACCATACGTCGTAACTCCTCGTCATCAGTATACCCCGTTGCTATGTTCCAAACAGGCAGGGAAACGGGTACATTCCCGGTAGCGAGCGGCATGGAAAAGGACTCCCGTATCGCGCCACGTTCTATGCCCGTCTACCTGCACCACATCGAAACCGCCGTTCCCCGAACCGCCTACCCGCAAACGTTCATCGCCGAGCGCATGAAGCGGTGGGCAGGACAGGGGGACCGCAAACAGGAACGTATCATCTCATACCTGTATTCGCAGTCCGGGATCGACACGCGCCACAGCGCGGTTCCGGACTTCGTGCCGGGCGCGGACGCGGGCATTTTTTACGACGGCAACACCGACACGCTCCGCAATCCGACCACCGGCGAGCGCAACGCCCTCTACACGCAGGAAGCGAAGCGGCTCGGCGCGGAAGTCGCGTGTAAATCGTTCGGTGCGGGGGCGAGTGGGTACGACGCTTCCGAAGTGACACACATCGTCACCGTCTCCTGCACCGGCTTCTTCCAGCCGGGCTTGGACTACCATCTGGTGCGTACCCTGAACCTGCCCCCGTCCGTGCCGCGATTCCACTTAGGATTCATGGGATGCTACGCGGCGTTCCCGGCACTGCGATTGGCGAAAACGATCTGTGAATCCGACCCGGCAGCGGTGGTTCTCGTCGTCTCGCTCGAACTGTGTTCCCTGCACCTGCGCTTCGACGGCGACACCGACGCTCTGATCGGCGGCTCGGTTTTCGCGGATGGTGCGGCGGCGGCTATCGTCTCGGCGCGGCAACCGGCGGAAGGCAAATCCGCCCTGCTTTTAGAGCGGTTCGACACGACACTGACCCCGACCGGCGAGGGCGACATGGCGTGGACCATCGGCGACAACGGGTTCGCGATGCGCCTGTCGTCGTATGTGCCGGAAATCCTGCACGCCAATATCGCGGATGCCATGAAGCCGACGCTTGGCGGAGCGGGATTGCGCGTTGCCGATGTCGATCACTGGGCGGTTCATCCCGGCGGGCGGGCGATTATCGACAAGGTGCGCTCCGCGCTGGACCTGTGTGAAGGCTCGCTCGCCGCATCCCGTCGCGTACTCAAAGAGTATGGCAACATGAGTTCGGCGACGATCCTGTTCGTCCTCCGCGAAATGCTCCGCTCCGGCACCCTGACGGAACCCGGCGCGCCCGTCGTCGCGATGGCGTTCGGACCGGGCTTGACCGTGGAGTCGGCGGTTCTGCGAAAGGCGTAAAGCGTGATCGGGCAAACCCTGCGGGTACGGGCGACGAACCTTTCTGAATTTATGGACGAACCGGAATGTGACACCGTGCGGCTCGCCAACACCTACCGCGATTTCGACCGGATCAACGCGACGGTCAGCGGCTGGCGGGGCGCGTATGCCCGGTATCTGCGCCCCACACTCCGAGAAGCGGGTCCCGGCGCGACCGTGCTGGACCTCGGTTGCGGTGGCGGTGATATCCTGCGGCGGCTCGCGCACTGGGCGGCGCAGGACGGCTTATCCGCCTCCTTCGTCGGAGCCGACCCCGATCCCCGCGCCATTCACCATGCCCGCGCCGAACCGACACCCGCAAACCTGCGTTTCGTCCGCGCGACGGCGGGCGAGATGGTCTCCGCCGGGGAACGCTTCGACATCGTTCTTTCCAACCACGTTCTGCACCACCTGACCGACGGCGAAGTCGCGGAGTTGTGTGGCGATTCGGTGACGCTGGCGATGCGCCTCGCGATTCACGCCGACATCCATCGACACCCGTTCGCCTACGCGGGCTTCCCGTTGATCGGCGGCTGGTTCCGCGACTCGTACATTTTAGAGGACGGCTTGCGCTCGATCCGCCGCGCCTTCACGCCGGAGGAACTGCGCCGCCTCGCCCCGGATGGCTGGCAGGTGCGGACCGCGTTTCCCTTCCGGCTGAATCTGGTATGGGAGGGGGTTAGTGGTTAGTGGGCAGTGGACAGTGGGCAAAAAAGTCTTACCCGGATCGGCGGGCGACGATCCGGCACTATCCACTGACCACTGTTCACTGACCACTAACCCCCTCCCCTCCGAAACTGAAGTCGCCATCGTCGGCGGCGGTCCGGTAGGGCTACTGCTGGGTTGCCTACTCACACTGAGCGGCGTGGACTGTGTGGTTTTGGAGCGACGTACGCAGTCGTCGTCGCACTCCCGCGCTTTCGGGATCCACCCGCCCGCGTTGAAAGTTCTGCGCACGGCGGGCGTCGCCGACGAACTCATCGGGCGCGGAGTGAAGATCGCGGGGGGGCAGGTGTTTTTGGACCACGAACGCCTCGGCAGGCTTTCGCTCGACGCCACGGACCCCGTATTCCCGTTCGTACTTTCCGTGCCGCAAACCGTGACCGAGTCGGTATTGGAGCGGCGACTCCGTGAACTCGCGCCCGGCGCATTGATTCGCGGTGCGGACGTGGTGCCGTGTGACGAAAAGGACGGCGGGTCGTATCTGCGGATAAGGGGCGTCCACGGTGGCGAGGCACAACTCCGGGCACGGTACATCGTCGCGTGCGATGGAAAAAACAGCGCGTTCCGGGAGAACGCGCGAATCCCATTTCGCGGTGGCAAATACCCGGACTGCTACCTGATGGGCGATTTCACGGACGATACCCCGTTCGGCACCGACGCCGCGCTGTTCGTCACACGGGGCGGGATCGTCGAATCGTTCCCACTCCCGGACGGGTTGCGCCGCTGGGTAGTGCGCCTGCCGGGGCGAATGGAAACGCGGGACGCCAACGATTTAGCCGCGCTGGTATTCGAGCGGACCGGCTTCGCGGTGCCGGTGGAATCGTGTGTCTGGATGTCGCCGTTCGGGATCGAGTACCGGCTGGCGCAGTGGCTCCACCGCAAGAACCTGTTTCTCGCCGGGGATGCCGCGCACGTCGTTTCACCCATCGGGGGGCAGGGGATGAACCTCGGGTTTCTGGACGCGGGCGAACTCGCCGAAACGTTGCCGCACCTGTTACGCCCGTCCGATACCGCCCCGCACGAAAAAATGCGCCACTCGGTCGCCCGGTTTAACTACGAGGAAGTCCGGAGAGATGCGGCGAAAACCGCCCTGCGCCGCGCCGAATGGAACACGCGGTTAGGTCGTCCGTGTCCCCGATGGCACCCGCACCGCGCGCTAATCCGGGCAATCGTGAGCGTGCCCTGGGTGAGCGAGTATTTCGCCGGGAATTTCACGATGCAGGGATTGGATGGGCGTTAGCGTTTTCCGTTTCTCTCACCCCCAACCCCCTCTTTCATTCCGATGAGAGAGGGGGTTGGGGGGTGAGAGCAGAAGCGAGAGCAGGCGGGGGTGGTGAGAGCAGGCGCGGCGGGAGAGCGCAAACACTTACAGCAGCGACCGGCTTTTGACCAGCAGGTAGCGCGAGATCAGTTCCACGGACAGTTCGTGCGGCTCGGCATCCACGATCAGCACGCCGCGCTTTTTGAGCAGGTTCAGTGCGCGACGCCGCTCCGCGATCACTTCCTCGGCGACCGCTTTCTCGTACACGCTTTCCGCCGTCGCGGGCATCTGCCGTGCCCGCTCGCCGATCAGCGGGTCGGATACGACCACGCACACGACGACATGCTTTGCGGACAGGTGCCCGATCTCCTGGAGCAGGACCGCGCTCGACTCCGGATCGGCTAAGTCGGTGAACACCACGGCGAGTGAGCGTTTGCGCCAGCGGGCGGCGAGGAACCGGAACGCCGCGCGGTAGTCGGACTCAACCGGCTCGGCGCGCGCCGCGTACAGGGCTTCGAGGATTCCAGAGTACGCCGACCGACCACGCGCCGGGGGAAGCCACGCCTTCGCGTCGTCCGAGAACGTCAGCAACCCGACGCGGTCGTCGGCTCCGGCGACCACGTGCGCGAGCATTAACGCCGCCGACACCACGTGGTCCAACTTTTGCGTGTGCCCGATCTCCTGACGCATCAGCCGCCCCTGATCGATCAACAGAAGGATGTCTTGCGAACGCTCCTGCTCGTACGTGCGAGAGATCACCTTGCCGCGCCGCGCCGTCGCCTTCCAGTCAATCGTGCGGTACTCGTCGTCGGGCGTGTAATCGCGTAGCGACGCGAACTCACGCCCCGCACCCACCGTGCGCATCCGGCGGACGCCCTGCCGCGACAGCATCGCACGGCGTAACATGATCTCGTAATCCTCGACCGCGCGCAGGTTCGGATACACCGCGACCGACTTTTCCGCCGGGATGACGCCCTGCCGCGTGATCAACCCGAGCGGACCGGTGACGCGCAGGAAAATATCGCGAAACACGAAGTCGCCACGCGCAGGCGGGACGACATGATAGGTGTATTCCCATGTCTCGAACGGTGCCAGTTTTTTCGCCTTTTCCCGTCCCATCGTCCCTTCCTTACCGAAGTCGAACACGCCGGGCGGCTCGTCGCGCACAGCGACCGGAACCGGCAACCGCGTCCGGTTGCGCACACGGATCACGACTTCGTTTTCCGCCGCGACGGAAAGCACCTCGCCGACCTCGCGCGCGACCGAGACGGCATCGTCAGGGCGCGGGCAAAGCAGGTAGTCGCACACCGCGCCCGCGATCACGAGCAGGTTCCAGAGCACGGCGGCGTAGGCAAGCGGTCCGATGGCGTAGGACGCCAACAGCGGCACAAGTCCGAGGGCGACGAGCCACAGGAAGCGGCGGGTGACGATCACAGGGCGGGATACCCTCCGGGGGCGGAATGGCGGGGCAGGATTAGACGCGACACTACGGTGATTATACCGTGGAACCAATGAGAAACCCGTCCCGTTCGGTTCTCTCCTGTTTCCCGGAATCGTCCCTGTCACGGGCGGCGCGGCGCGGTATAATGTTTTGTTTTATCCCTCTTTCGTTTGTGAAGGACGTTGCTTCGCGTCATGAAATTGACCCAACAGGAATTGGAAACCCACCTCTGGGGTGCGGCGAATATTTTGCGCGGCAAAACTGCCGGGCAGGACTACAAAAACTATATCCTCTCGCTGATGTTCTATAAGCGGCTGTGCGATCAGTGTGAGAACGAGGCGGACGATGCCATTGCGGAGCAGGAACGCATCCAGGGGCGGGCGTTTTCGGAAGGGCAAAAAGCGGCTTTCCGGGCGCGGGACAATCACCGGTTTTCGATCCCCGACGGGGCGCGTTGGGGCGATGTGGTGGCGACTTCGACCGAGATCGGGGCGAAACTGACCGGGGCGATGCAGGCGATTTCACAGGCGAACGAGGAGTTGCGCGGCGTGTTTACCGTGGACTGGAACCAGCCCGCCCCGGACGCGAGTGGCAAGAAACTGATCCCCAACGAAGTCGTTCACGCCCTGATCCAGCATTTCGACGAGAAAGATCTTTCCAACAACAGCGTCCCCGCCGATATTCTGGGGCGGGCGTATGAATACCTGATCAAGAAGTTCGCCGACGACGCCGGGGCGAAGGCGGGCGAGTTCTTCACGCCGCCGGAAGTGGTAGACACGCTGGTTCGGATTCTGGAACCGCAGCCGGGCGACACGATCTATGACCCGACGTGCGGGAGCGGCGGAATGCTGGTGCATAGCGCGGATTTCCTCAAAGAGTCGGGGCACCGCGTCACCACGGCGCGGTATTTCGGGCAGGAAATGAACTGGGGCAACTACGCTATCGGCAAGATCAACTCCGTTCTGCACGGGTTGGAAGCGGATATTCGCGGCGGGGCAAGTACGATCACCGACCCGCAGTTCCTGGATAGCGGTAGCGTGAAGAAGTTCTCGCTGGTGCTGGCGAACTTTCCGTTCTCGGACGAGTTCTGGTGGCTGAAACCGGAGCAACAAACCGACGACAAAAAGAAGCGCGACAAACTGAAAGCCGAGGTTTTCGGGAAAGGAACGTACAAGGACGCGTTTCACCGGTTCGGCGTGGGAACCGGGTACCACGCGCCCCCGGCGGGCTACGGCGACTATGCGTTCATCCTGCACATTCTGGCGTCGCTGAGCGATACCGGGCGGGCAGGAGTCGTGTGTCCGCAGGGCGTTCTGTTTCGCGGTCAACCGGAGGTAGAGGAAGAAACCTGCGAGTTCAAACCGAACGGCGACCCGATCATCAAGCGGCGCAAGGCGGATGACGAGCAAATCATCCGGCAGTCGCTTTTAGACGCGGGTTTGGTGGACGCCGTGATCTCGCTCCCGCTGAACGTGTTCTACGGCGCGGGGGTCCCGGCGTGCCTGCTGATCCTGCGCAAAGACCGCCCGGCGGCGCGGCGCGATTCGGTCCTACTGGTGTACGCCGCGCGACACTACCGCGAGCTGTCGGCGCAGAACCAGTTGCGCCCGCAGGACGTGATGCGGATGCTGGTGCATTACCACGCCTACGGCGACGCGGCGAAGGTCGCGGGACTGGCGGACAAACACGCGGCGCGAATCCGGGAGGATATTACGCGGGCGGAAGGCGTCGAGGCGGACCGGCTGACGGCGGAATATCTCCCCCATCAGATGCAGCGCGACGAACTCACGACGCAGATCGTAGCGGTGACGGAAGAAATCAAGGAACTGACGGACAAGACGAAGCGCAAGGCGGCGGAAACGAAGCGGACGAAGTTAAGACCTGATGCGAAATTGTTGTCCCTTTCACCTTCCGAGAAAGCCAAGCAATTTCTTGAAGCGATCTTCCTTATGCGAGGCTAAACTTCCCTGACGA
>JAYULM010000471.1:0-6985 GCA_043763605.1 Armatimonadota bacterium
AACCGCCGCCGCGACGGATGCGGGCGGTGCCCCGAGCCGCTTGCCGCCGATGCGCAAAAGGATGTTCTGCGCTTCTTCGGTCCGTCCCTCGGTCCGTCCCTCGGTCCGTCCTTCGGTCCGTCCCTCGGTCCGTCCTTCATTGCGACCCGCCGTAATGCCGTCGCGCAGGATTTTCTGGTATGTTACGGATTCTGTCATTTGTCCCACCTCCCGAAATAGATACTCCAAGAACGTCTCGTTGTGTTTCAGCCCGCTTAAAATATAGGCGGCGGCGAAGAACTGCGCCCGTCGGTCCGGAGGCAGTTCGGCTTGCGCCCGCGCCTGGATCGTCGCCATCGCGGACTCGGCGTCGCTCTCGCCGCCCTCCGCCACCAATGCGAACGGTGCAAGTCCGATGCCGCCCCGGAGGAACCGCTCCGGCTCTGTCTGCCAAACCCGTAGAACGTGATAGCGGAACGACACCACCGGTCCGCTTGCCGCCGACGCGCCAGACAGTTCCAATTTGCCCGTCACTGCCCGCCATTTCGTCGCCGGCCGCAACAGCACCGTGACGCTCTCGACCGGCAGCCCGGTTTTTTCCGCTCCCAGCACGTTGTATCGGAGCGTCCGTAGGGGGAGATCGGTCATGTCGCCCGATTGCAACTCGATGTGTGCGATATAAGGAGGTTGCGACGGCGGGTCAACGCGGATAAACCGGTCGGCTTCCGTGGTCACGGTAGCGAGGTCGGCATCCACCAGCGACACCGCGCCGGGCGGGAACCCGAGGAACGCGATCCAGTCTTCGGCGTATTCCTCGATCAGCACCTTCGTCGTCGCATCGTAGGGCGTCCCGCTTGCCATTTCGCTTCTATTAAATCATATGCCGCGTTGCCGTTTGCCGGGTGCCCCGTCGTATGCTACACTTTCCCTGCCGCCTCGCTGTATCTCGCGCGGCGTGACGTTCACTCTAAGGCTACCCCAACTATGATTATCGTACTTTCCCCCCGGGCGACCGAGCGCAACCGCGAGGACATCGCCCAGAACCTCAAAGAGCGCGGCTACGGCGTGCATGTGTCCATCGGTGCCGAGAAGACGATCATCGGGATTATCGGCGTCGGCGTCGAGGAAAAAGGCGAGATCGCCGATCAGTTCGAGGCGTTGCCGTTCGTCGAAAAATGCCTGCCGGTTTCCGCGCCGTATAAACTGGTCGGCAAAAACTTCCGCCCCGAGGGTACGAAGATCACCGTCGGCGGTGTCGTGATCGGCGGCGAGACGATGGTCGTGATGGCGGGTCCCTGCACGGTCGAGACGCCGGAGATGATCATCGAAACGGCGAAGATCGTGAAGGCGATGGGGGCGCATATCCTGCGCGGCGGGGCGTACAAGCCGAGCACGTCGCCGTACTCGTTCCACGGGCACGGCGTCCCCGGCTTGCAGATGCTCGCCGACGCCCGCAAAGAGACCGGGCTTCCGGTAATCACGGAAGTAATGGATGTGCGCGATGTGGAAACCGTGTGCGAGTACGCCGACATTCTGCAGATCGGAACCCGCAACGCGCAAAACTACAACCTGCTCCGCGAGGTCGGCATGGCGAAAAAGCCGGTGATGCTCAAGCGGGGTATGAGTTCCAAGATTGAGGAGTGGTTGCAGGCGGCGGAATACATCGTTTCGCAGGGCAACTACGAGGTGATGCTGTGCGAACGCGGCGTACGGACGTTCGAGACGTACACCCGGAACACCTTCGACATCAACGCGATCCCGTCGATCAAGGAGTTATCACACCTGCCGATCATCGCGGACCCGTCGCACGGGACCGGCAAAGCCTCGTTGGTTGCCGACGTGACCCTCGCGGCGTTCGCGGCGGGCGCGGACGGCGCGATCATCGAGGTCCACCCGAACCCGTCGAAAGCGATGAAGGACGGGGCGCAATCGCTGACGCCGGAAGCGTTCGAGTTGCTGATGGCGCGTCTGCGGAAACTGGCTCCGGCGGTGGATCGGCGTCTGTGAGTTCGGTGCCCTCGTTTGCCCCCTCTCCCCCCAGCCCCCTCTCCCCCCGTTCCGGGGAGAAAGGGGGAGTAAGAGACGAGGGAATTTCGCCCGTCGGGGAAGCGGTCGCCCCCCCCGTGTCCGGTGCTCCCCCTTTCTCCCCGGAACGGGGGGAGAGGGGGCTGGGGGGAGAGGGGGCAAACGAGGGCATCAATCGCCTCGCTATCGTCGGCGTCGGGCTGATCGGCGGGAGCATTGGACTCGCGGCGAAAGCCAAAGGTGCCGCGCAACACGTCGTCGGGGTCGAAGCGAACGCCGACACCTGGGCGGACGCCCTGCGCATCGGTGCTGTGGACGAAATCACTAACGATCTGGCGGCGGGCGTTCGCGGCGCGGACCTGGTGATACTCGCGGTCCCGGTCGGCGCGATTCTGGAACTGTTGCAACGACTTCCCTCACTGATCGGCGCAGACACGGTCGTCACGGATGTCGGGAGCGTGAAGACCGCGATTGCCGAAGCCGGTTTTGCGGCACTCGGTGAGCGTTTCGTGCCTGGTCATCCGATGGCGGGGAGCGAAAAGGGCGGCGTCAAAAACGCGAGGGCGGATCTTTTCGAGGCGGCACCTTGGGCAATAACGCCCATGCCGCAGACGGGAAAGGAAGCCCAAGGAATGGTGATCGGGTTCGTTTCCGCACTCGGTGCCAATTTATTTGGATTGCGTCCTGTGGACCATGACGGGAGCGTCGCCTGGACATCGCATCTGCCACACGTTCTCGCGTACACTTTAAACGCCGTGCGTGCAAAAAACCGAAGAATAGTGCTGGCACTTGCCGCCGGTTCGTGGAAAAGCGCGACCCGCGTCGCCGAGTCCTCCCCCGAACTCTGGACGGAGATCGCCCTGCAAAATGCCGCCCCCCTTGCCACTGCACTCCGGGCATTTTCTGACGAACTGCTCGCCGTTGCCGCCGCCCTCGAAACCGGCGACACACAAACCATCCGGGAACGCTTCGCGGCGGGACATGCCGCGAAAATACGCGAGTAGTAGGGCACCCGAAACGGTGGGGCGCCGCCGCCGGTGATGTTCCCGACGCGCCTGTAAACGAGCATGTTTTGCCGCACAGGCGTACGTTCATCGGTCTTGGTACCGTTTGTACCCTGTTGTCCGGCAGTGTAGCCCGTGCAATGGACTTCGGACATAAACCGAACGACGCGGACGATTGACTCCCCTATGCCTCCAGGGACATTGGTGCCCGCCAACCCGCCCCGGTAGAATACGCTGAAACTCTCATGCTCGTCCTCCACCATTTCACTACCGCCCCTGAGTCGTGCCAGTACCTGCCGGAGCAAACGTCGCGCCTGCATTACGAAATCGTCGCCGAACTGTCGCCCGAGGAGTACGAGGACCGGATGAACGGCGGCTGGCGCAAGTTCGGCATGTATCTGTTCCGCCCGGTTTGCGCTTCGTGCCGGGAGTGTCGCCCGATCCGTATCCTGGTCGATTCGTTCGCTCCGGACCGTTCGCAACGCCGGTGTATTGAGCGTAACGCCGACCTGACGGTCCGGTTCGCCCGCCCGACGGTCGATGACGCGCGGGTCGCTCTTTACAACCGGTACCACGCGGGGCAGAACACGATCAAGGGTTGGGACGAGATCGTCAAAACCGCGGACGATTACGCCGACTCGTTTCTGTATAATCCGCTCCGAACCGGCGTCGAGGTTTCCGTTTGGGATGAGGAGATGCTCCGCGCCGTCGCCCTTACCGAAGTCACGCCGACGGTCGTTTCCGGGGTGTACCACTTCCACGACCCGGACGAATCGGTGCGAAAGCGCGGAATCGGGACGTTCGTGATGCTACAAACCATCGCGCTGGCGCAACGGCTCGGCAAGCCGTACGCCTACTTCGGGTATTTCGTCGCGGGTTGCAGCAGTCTGAATTACAAATCGCGCTTCCAACCGTGCGAGATCCGGAACGATGCGGGCGAGTGGGTGCCATTCGCCGCACCTTAGTTCCATAGTTCGCCGGATAAGGCGCGGGGCGTGAAAATAGTGTATAGTCTATGTCACCCTCTATGGCGGCGAACATCGATAGCATCCTGCAAAAAGTCAAACGCTACGTCGCGCCAGCCGATGCCGCCCTGCTCCGACGCGCGCATGATTACGCCACCGCGAAGCACGAGGGGCAGTTCCGCAAAACCGGCGAACCGTATATCAAACACCCGATAGAAGTCGTCGATATTCTGGCGGGTCTGGAGATGGACGCCCCGAGTCTTTGCGCCGGGTTCCTGCACGACGTGATCGAGGACTGCGGCGTTTCGCGCGACGAATTAGCCGGGGAGTTCGGCGACGAGATCGCGGATCTGGTGGACGGCGTCACCAAACTTAAACTCACCGACTTCGAGCGGCGCGTCGGCGAACTGCCGAACGCCGTTTCCCCGAAAGATGTCGCGGATAAGGCGAAAGATCTGCCCCCCGACCCGCGCAAGAAGAAACGCCTCGAAACCCGCTCCTCCGCCGAAAACCTGCGCAAGATCCTTCTCGCCATGGCGCGCGACTTCCGCGCCATGGTCATCAAACTTTCCGACCGGTTGCACAACATGCGCACCCTGACCGGATTGTCGCCGGAGCGTCAGAAGAAAGTCGCCGAAGAAACAATGCAGATCTTCGCCCCGCTTGCGCACCGCCTCGGTATCTGGCAGGTGAAATGGCAGTTGGAGGATCTGGCGTTCAAATATATCTACCCCGAAGACTACGAGGAGATCGCCGAAAAGGTTGCGCGCACCCGGCGCGACCGCGAAAAGGACATCCGCGACGCGGTGTACAAACTGCGCGACGGCTTCGACACGGTCGGGATGAAGCCGGAAATCCAAGGGCGTCCCAAACACCTGTGGAGCATCTACAACAAGGTCAAAAAGAACGAGTTGGAGGTCGGCGACCTGTACGACCTGATCGCGCTCCGGGTCGTCGTGGACACCGTTCAGGAGTGTTATGCCGCGCTCGGCGTCGTCCACGAACTGTATCTTCCCATCCCCGGCAAGTTCGACGACTATATCGCCAAGATCAAGCCGAACCTGTACCAGTCGCTACACACCAAAGTCTACGGTCCGCACGGCGAGCCGCTTGAAGTGCAGATCCGCACCTGGGAGATGCACCGCATCGCCGAGTTCGGGGTCGCCGCGCACTGGGCGTACAAGGAAAAGGGCGAGGGTGCCAAAAACGCCGGCGGCAAGTACGACTTCGACCGCAAGATGGCGTTCCTGCGCCAGCAACTGTTCGACTGGCAACAGGACGCCAAAGACTCGTCCGAGTTTCTGCGCGGCGTCGTTTCCGACCTGTTCACCGACCAGGTCTTCGTGTTCACCCCAAAGGGCGACGTTCTGGACCTGCCGACCGGCGCGACGCCAGTAGACTTCGCATACCGCGTCCACAGCAGCATTGGCGAGCACGCGGCGGCGGCGAAAGTAAATGGTCGGATCGTCCCGCTTTCCTACAAACTGCAAAACGGCGACATCTGCGTGATCGTCACGCGCCCGCAAGCCAACCCGTCGCTCGATTGGCTCCTGTTCGCCAAATCGTCGCACGCCCGCTCGAAGATCAAGTCGCACTTCCGCAAACTGCGTTACGGCGAGAACGTCATCAAGGGGCGCGAACTGTTGGCGTCGGAAATGGTGCACCAGAACCTGCCGATAGAAATTTTGCGCGACCATAAGAAAATGGCAGTCCACGCACAGGCGATGAACAAGGAATCTATCGACGATCTGTTCGCATCGGTCGGTTTCGGCGACACCCCGACCGGCGTCGTGATCACCCGCCTCAAAAACGAGATCTCGGTCGAGCGCGACGAGGGCGAGATCAAACTCGGGCGCAAGTTCGGCGGTGGCGGCAAACTCGCCATCGCTCCGGGCGGTGTGGACGGCGTCGCGATCAACCGCGCCAAGTGTTGCAAGCCGCTCCCCGGCGACCATTTAGTCGGCTACGTTTCGCGCGGCAAAGGGATGGTCCTCCACCGCGACGGCTGCGCGAATGTCACCAACTGGCGCGTCAAGGAGCCGGAGCGCATCGTGGACGTGGACTGGGGAGTCGGGGATAATTCGCGCTTCGATACCGGGATTTTGTTAGAATCGGTGGACCGCGTCGGACTCCTGCGCGACGTGACAGAAATCTTCTCGGAAAACCGGACGTTCATCGTCGGCATCCACACATCGAGCGACAAGCAAGTCGGCACCGCACGGATGCGGATCGACTTCGAGTCGTCATCGGTCGAGCACGTACAAGGCTTGATCCGCAAAGTCCAGAACCTGCAGGACATGATCGCCGTCTACCGCCTCGGCGTCGGCGCGGAAGAGCGTTCGGAACCCTCGCCCTCACCGTAATGAAAACCGGGATCAATTCTAGCTTGATCCCGGTTTCATCACGCATAAATCTGCTATTTCTGTGAGACAGATCGAGATTGTTCACTAACACGACCTATGGGCGTCTTTTTAACAACCAGCACCTTTGGATATTTTGGCGGACGTACCAAAAATTTATCAGCATTGGTTGGGACCACCGGTTTCGGCTGATTAATTTGCAACAGCCGATAGTCATAGCCCGTCCATCGTAGTCGAAGGTTTCTTCCCGATCTGCCGGGGTTGCCGATAGAACTTTCCCCTTGTGGTGACGAGCAAGAGGGCGAAAATTCTTCCTTTTGTTGGCTTCCTCCCACGTCTCCCAGGTTCGACGGGAGGGACTTCACTCTGGTGTACGGAGAGGTTTTGATGGGCACGTTGCGAAACTCCGTTTCCAACACGGACTACGAAATGACGTACCCCGGCTTCTTGAAGATGGCTTATCTTCACTTGCCTGTCGGCTACGATGACAGCATTAGAATTCTGTTCGGATTGGGCTAACTTCAGTAAGGATAGGGTGTTGCCAGACCGGTTCGATTCGACAAGGACGGGGATAGTTCTCTCTTGAATCCGTGCCACGGTGGCAACCATCCCCAACTCGATGGCCGGTAGTGCCTTCCCGGCAGTACTATCA
>JAYULM010000472.1:0-28585 GCA_043763605.1 Armatimonadota bacterium
GAACCTCTTGCAAAAATCGATATCATGATCTATATTGGACGTTCACGAACTCGTTTCAGACAATGCTATACACCGAAACCCGCTTGACTACAACGGTTCGCGCCTTATCATTTTATTTTTGCAAGAGGCTCATAAGATTAGAGTACTTCCCTCAACAACAAAACGTACTGTGTAGGTTCACTCTGGACAGGTTCGGAATCAGGCGCGACATGCGCGTTATCGGCGTACAGAGCGCGGAGTGTTCGGGCGCGGAACGAATCCGACGCGATTATCTCGCCCGCGTCGCCGCGTAGCCGCTCCTTCGTGATGCGTAGCGAATGGGCTTCGTACGCGCAGGCTTGGCACCGCAAACAGTGCGCGTCCAGGCGGCGGCGGGTTTCCGTCGGCAGGTCGTCATCCAGGTACGCGCCGATCAGTTCGGTCGCTTGCTCGCAGGTTAGTTCGTTTCGTCCCATAAATCTTTCAATGCGTCGCGCAGGGCGCGGCGGGCGCGGTACAGTAGCGACTTCGTCGCCCCTACCGAGCGGTTCAGTACCGGCGCGGCGTCGGCGTGCGTCACGTCCTCTAAATCGCACAGTGTCAGCACCGTTCGATACTCCTCCGGCAAACCGTCCAGCGCGTACAGGAGTGTGACGCGTTCGGCGCGGCGTTCGGCTTCGGCTTCCACGTCGTGGCGGTCGGCGTAGTTTTCGGCGTCCGGCGCGGACAGCGACAGCGTCGGCAGACGTAGTTGACGCCGTTTGTCCGCCGACAGCGTACGCACGATAGCGAACAGCCACGCCCCGAAACTCAGCGCGCTTTCGCCGCGAAAATCCCGCGCGGTGCGGAACGCCTTGACGAACGCTTCCTGCGAAACCTCCTCGGCGTCCTCGCGCGTCTCGGTCAGGCGCACGGCGAGACCCAGGGCGCGGTCCGCGTACAGGTCGAACAAGGTTTCCATCGCCCGCCCGTCGCCCGCCTTGAACCGGGTGACGAGACGTGCCTCCCACGCGGCGTTACCATTCGGCATGGTGTCGGGTTCGCTTTCGTAGGGGTAGACGTATCGGCGTCGGGAAAAGCGTCGCGGTTTGGAAAATTATTTTCATAACAAAATTAAGGGCGGGGAGACTCGCGCCTTCCCCGCCCCGTGATTTTACCGCAATCGGTGCTTCCTACTGTTTGTCCGGCGTCAAGCCGTTCCACGCGGCTTCGGTCGCGTCCGGCTCGTTGTCCGGTATTTCGTCGGTTATCACGATGAACTTATCCAGCGTATGCGCCCCGAACGTGGTCATTAGCGCGACATCGGCGGCATCGCGCCCGACCGCCATCAGTGTGCGCCCGATGAACGGCTTGTTATGGCGCGCGTCGAAATCCCACCACTGGTTGTCGAGATACACCTGATACCACGCGGAAAAGTCCATCGGGGATTCGGATACAGGCAAACGAATGTCGCCGAGGTAGCCAGTCGCGTAGCGTGCGGGAATCCCGAGAGCGCGGCACAGCGTCACCGCGAGGTGCTGATAGTCGCGACATACTCCCGTTTTCTCCTTGAACACATCCATCGCGGTTTTAGTCGACCGCGCATGATGATAGCCGAAGGTCACATGATGATGCGCCCAGGTGTTGACGGCTTGTACTCTCTGCCAGCCCGGCGTGGTGTTTCCGAAGTTATCCCAGGCGAACTGGCTGAGCAGGTCCACCTCACAGTACCGGCTGGCAAGCAGGAACTGGAGCGATTCATTCGGCAAATCCTCGATGGGTATTTGTATCGCGTCGCGGTGGATCGGGTCAGGCATCCCGTCGTCTTCCACAACCGTGTCTGTAGACATGGTGAATTTACCCGGCGGGGCGACGAGCCGCACACAGGTATTTCCAAACGCATCCGTGTACGTGGTCGATTCCACGTCCGGGAACAAAAACGGGGTGTCGGGTCGCGACAGGCGCGCCGTAACCTCCGGGCGCACATTTAACATCAGCACCATGGGTGTGGGTGCCGGAACCGTTACTGCAATCTCATATCCAAGCCGAATCCGCATTTTTTCCTCCTGCCGCAAGGCGACGCGCCGTCCGGGCGTTAAGCAAGCCGACACCGCGACTGTATCGTACCCGAAAACTCTTGACTTTTCTTGCGGAATTCCGGCAGGAATAATCGGAGTGAAAGACGAATGTTCGCGTATTCGTATTGCGCCGCCGCGCGGGAGGGACATCTGGGATATGGAGAATGAGATTTTCGAGTTCGCAATGGTGATCAGCGTCGCCCCCGAGTGCGACGCCGAATGGGAACGGGCGTTGCGGTCGGCGAAAACACCCGCCGGAATGACGATGACGGTTCGCAATCCTGAACTGGCGATGTTCACCGTCGCCGCCGCGCAGGAGTTCTTAGCCATCGATAAGGCGATGCACTTCCTGGAAGCGACCGCAAAGACCGCCGGGGTACGGTGCGCCCTGAACGCGCAACCGTCTCATGAGGTTTGAAGAAATCATGCCGGAATCACTGATCGTTCCGCTTGTGTCGGCGAAGTACCTCGACCGCCCCGCCGCCGTCGCGCCCTTGCCGCGCAAGGACGGTCCGGTCATGGTGCGGTTTGTCGCGCCGAATACGGACACCCTGAAACAGATTCACGTGTACGAACGCGTCGGTGATTCCTGGCGAGCGGTCGGAGACGGCACCAGACCGCGAACAGTATCCGGCGGACAAGCGGCGGTCGCCGTCGTGCCGGCGGTCCCGACGATTCTCGGCCCATTATCGGACCGGTTCACAGTTTCCCTGACGAAACCCGACGGCAAATCGCTGGGTGTCGTACCATGCCGCGTCGCCCCGATCCTGCTCGCATCCTCCCTTGACCCGGTCGTCAGCGTATTCGTCGTCAAAAGCGCACTCTCGGAAAAGTTCGTCGGCGAACTCGCGCGCCTTCTGCCCAAGTGCGACGGCAAACCGACCCTGACGGCTATCGCACCCGTCACAGTGCCGCACGATTTATGGATGCAGGACACTACCGAGATCGGCGTGTGCGCGGTGCCGGACGGGCGGGGCGTGAAACAGATCCCGGTGCCATTCGGGGGACTGCGCGGCAAACACGAGGGAATCAAAACCGACGCCCTGGACCAGACAGTGCGCGACCATTTCGCCGCCGATGCGAACTACGTCCCGGTGCAAGCCGCCGAGTCCCGCCCGAACACGCGCTGGATCGATTGGTTCGGCAACCTCGAAGTGTCCCCTCCCGTCCCCGGATTCCCGCACGGGCGCGTGTTGACCGGATTCCAGAAAGAGTTACGATTCCACCCGGACCTGATCGCATTCCTGGAAGCCCAGAAATTGCAATGCCCGCCGCTCTATCTGGACGTTTCCTGGCTGACCATCGGGCATGTGGACGAGTTGATCAATTTCGTCCCGGCTCGCGGCGGAAAAGGGTTCCGCGCGTTGCTTCCGTCCCCCGCCCTGGCGACGGCGATCCTGGAAAAGGCAGTGAAGGACGGACACGGCGGGTCGCCGGTTTTCGCGGGCACGAAGCAGGAAACCACCGTGTCGAAACTGCTCGCCGAAGTCGCCGGCACCTCGGAAACGCGCGCCATTGAAACATCGCTCCGCGAAACCCGCAAAAAACTCGCTACCGAACTCCAGCTTTCTCCGGACGACATTGTGTCGCTTCCGGTCCTCTTCAAAGACGGTTTGGCGGTAATCCCGAACGGCGTCAACAGCCTGGTGATCGGACGCGACGTGATTATTCCCGCCCCGAACGGTCCCCGGATCGGGAAGACGGACCCGTTCGAGGACGCGATCCGCGAGCGATTCCATCCCCTCGGTCTACGATCCCATTTTATCGACATCCATGAGCCGTATCATGTGCGATCCGGCGAGATTCACTGCGGCACGAACGCCGTCCGGCGGCTTAAAAATCCGCGTTGGTGGACACGCGATTCCCGCTCCCAAAATTCAGGCGTGTAGTCGAAGGTACGATATAATACCGGCGTTAATGCGGACGCGAAGAGTGGTTGTCCCTTGACTATTTGTTACGGTCGCCGTCCTTTGCTCTCCCTTGGGGAAGCACGAACTATATGTCTTTCACCAACGCTATCAAATCGGACCTGTTGTACCTGGAGCACGAAGCACGTGACTTCGCACAATTCATCGTGTCAACGGGGCGTGAACCGCTACTCGTCCTCGACGAACAGTTGCGGATAACCTTCGCGAACCCGGTGTTTTACACCACTTTCGGTCTTACGCCGGAATCAACGGGGGGGAAATTCCTGTTCGAGATCGGCGGCGGGCAATGGAACGTTCCCGCCCTCCGCGCACTTCTGGAACAGATCATCCCGCGAAACGACCAATTCGCGGATTTTCCGATAATGCACACGCTACCCGATGCCGGTACGCGAAGCATGATATTGAACGCCCGAAAAATTTGGCAACCGGGCGATCACGCGGAATTGATCTTGATGACCTTCGAGGATGTGACGGAGCGCGAGCGGTTACGCAATGCGATCCGACGCCACGAGGAGGAGTTCCGCCTGCTGGTGGAAAGTGCGACCGACTTCGCGATGTTTCTCCTGGATGACACGGGCAGGATCAAGTCATGGAACGCCGGCGCGGAGCGGATCACCGGGTTTATCGAATCGGAGGTGATCGGCGAGTCAGTCGATTTCATTTTTACGCCGGAGGACCGCGCTAACGGCGTCCCCGAGCGCGAATTAGGCTTAGCCGAATTGAACGGGCGAGCCGATGACAAACGCTGGCATTTGCGAAAGGATGGCTCACGATTCTTCGCCGACGGTGTAATGACGCGATTAATCGACGACAGCGGGGTGCCGCAGGGGTTCGCAAAGATACTCCGGGATGCTACGGCGCGCATCCGGTACGAGGATAATCTGCGCGAAGCCGAGGAGAGATTACGGTTCGCGACGGAAGCCGCGCATGTCGGCACCTGGGACTACTCCCCACTGACCGGGGAAATGATCTGGGACGAGCGTTGCAAATCGTTCTTCGGACTCGCGGGAGACGCGTCCGTGAGCTACGAAACCTTCCTGTCCGGCGTCCACCCGGATGACGTCGAATTTGCCGCACGGGCGGTGCAGGAAGCCATACAGACGGGCGGCTCGGACACGCTCGATATAACCTTCCGCACGGTAGCGGGACCTGCCGAACAGGACGTGCGCTGGATTCACTCCCAGGGTCGCGCTCGGTTCAACAGCGACGAGGTGTGCGACCGCCTGATCGGCACCGTCCAGGACGTGACAAAGCAGAAGCAATTAGAGGAACAGTTGCGTGATGCCGCCCGAAAAAACGAACGCATCGCGGAAACCTTGCAAAAATCGCTCCTCCTTGCGCCACTCCCGGACACGTTCCCGGGTATCTCGCTTAAAACGTACTATGAGTCGGCGTGGGACGACGCGCTGATCGGCGGTGACTTCTTCGATGTATTCGCGGTGGCGGAAAATGTCGTCGGTGTCGTGGTCGGGGATGTTACCGGCAAAGGGCTGGAGGCGGCGACCTACACGGCGGAGATCAAGTTCATCCTGCGCGGCTTCCTGCGCGAGTCGGGCGACCCGGCGGACGCGTTAGCCCGCCTGAACCGCTTCGTGGTAGACGCCGAGCGACTCGATGCCGCGCACCTCGGATCGACCTATTGCGCCGTGTCGCTCGCCTGCATCAACACCGCCACGGGCGAGATCAATTGCGCGACGGCTGGCGCGGAACCACCTCTCCTCTTCCGCGTCGGCTCCGACGCGGTAGATGCCGTTCCCCCGGGCGGTCCGATGCTCGGCGTATCGGCGGATATGCTTTACGAAGCGCACTCGTATCAACTGCGCAAAGGCGACCTTTACGCCGCGTACACCGACGGCTTGACGGAAGCACGCCGCAACAAGGAGTTTTGGGGACAGGAAGGCTTGATTTCGGTGATCCGCGAAACCGCCTTCACCCGGGAGCAACCCCTGCAGGTAGTCGCCGACGAAGTCGCCCGCCAAGCCAAAGAATGGGCGAACGGCCGCCAACAGGACGATGTTTGCCTTCTGCTGGTCCGCCGCCTTTGAGTTTCGAACCGTCATGTCGCCATGTTCGCCAGGACGGGAGAGGAGAAGAGGGATTTAACCACAGAGAGACCGAGGACACGAAGTCGCGTTACTACTTCCCCTCACTTTCGGTTCCACACCGCACTCCTTAGCGACACCCACCGTACCCCAGGAGCGACGCTCTCGGCGGGAAACCCGCTCCTGGTCGCCGTCCTGGAAAACAACGCATTCCTTCCGACGCTCGTCGGCTTGGCGACACTGCCGGGTACGATTATCGTTCGACGGCGAAACTGGTCGGCATCACTATCGAGTCGGTCACGACAAGGTTCTGAGATGCCAGTTCGTGATAAATTAACCCATGCTTCTATTCGGGAAGGCTCCATCGATTCATGTCTACCGCTTCACTCCGTGACCCTTGTGTTCGCTCTTTCTTGCTACCGACACGCGTAGTTTGGCAGAGTGAGAGTTCTAACGGAGTACGCGACACCGCCCCACTCCTGTCGAGCCATACGGGGCAGTCTACCCTCGGGG
Source organism: Armatimonadota bacterium (assembly GCA_043763605.1). Classification (GTDB taxonomy): domain Bacteria; phylum Armatimonadota; class Armatimonadia; order Armatimonadales; family Armatimonadaceae; genus JACMIU01. Next base: position 6,520 of record JAYULM010000472.1, read on the forward strand.
TCGTACCCGTGTGCACTTTGCGGCGTGAGACCGGCGCAGAATCGCCGGGTTTATTGCTGGACTTCGGGCGCGAATTGAACGGGGGCATCCAGATAGTCGCCCGCGAGGCGACTCCCGCCCCCGTGCTGGTGCGCGTCCGGTTCGGCGAATCGGTGAGTGAGGCGATGGGTCAACCCGACAACGACCATGCACTTCACGACCTTCAGATTCCCATACCCGCCCTCGGTACACAAGAGATAGGAAATACGGGCTTCCGTTTCGTCCGGCTGGACATGATCACCGAGGGAGCGAGTCTGGAATTGATCGCGGTCCGTGCTGTCTCACTTGTACGTCCACTGGAGAGGGTGGGCACGTTCCACTGCAACGACGAGCGACTAAACGCTATCTGGGAAACATCGGCGCATACGATCCACCTCTGCATGCAGGAACTACTCTGGGACGGTGTAAAGCGGGATCGCCTCGTCTGGGCGGGCGACATGTACTCCGAGGCGGCAGCGATTTCCGCCGTTTATGGTGCTCACGACATCCTGCCTCAGTCGCTGGATCACTTGCGCGACACATTCCCCATCCCGAAATGGATGAGCGGCATCAGTTCCTTCTCGATCTGGTGGCTACTAACCCACCGCCGATGGTTTCGCTATTACGGCAATCATGCGTATCTCGCAGAACAGCGGGAATATCTGCTCGCCCTGCTCGATCAGTTGGGTAATCACGTCGGGAACGATGGGCGCGAAGATTTAGGCGGTTTTCGATTCACCGATTGGCCCTCGCAAGGCGATGAGGAAGCGATCCATGCCGGACTCCACGCCTTACTGATTCGGGGCATGGATGCCGGGGCGGAGTTGTGCGCGGTACTTCACGAACCCGAAGCGGGCGCTTCCTGCGCCCGGTTAGCCTCTCAACTACGCTCCCATCGCCCGGCATACTCGGCGGGTAGGAAGGTGGCAGGCGCACTTCTGGCACTCGCTAATGTACATGCGCCGGAGGCAGTGAATCGGCAGGTGCTGGCGCGGGAGCCGTCCAGAGGAGTGTCCGTCTTCGGCGGCACGTTCATTCTGGAGGCACGCGCCTTAGCGGGCGATCATGCCGGTTGCCTCGATCTGTTGCGTACTTACTGGGGAGGAATGTTGGATCTGGGTGCGACAACCTTCTGGGAAGATTTCGATGTGGACTGGCTTGCAAACGCAGCGCGCATCGACGAGTTGACTCCCCCCGGAAAGGTCGATGTCCATACCACCTACGGCGATCACTGTTACAAGAGTTTGCGGCACAGTCTCTGTCACGGATGGGGCGCGTTCCCGGCGGCATGGCTGTCCGAAAATGTGCTCGGGGTCCGCCCGGCAACCCCCGGATTTCGGGACGTGATCATTGAGCCGTACCTCGGTGATTTGACTGAAGTAACCGGAACGGTTCCGACACCGTTCGGACCGATCAGCGTCTCGCACAGGCGTGTGCCATCTCTCGATCCGGACGGCGGCGCACCCATAGAAACGATTATCGACCTGCCGGAGGAAATAACCCATTGTGAAGCCCGTAACTGCCGGATCGTGTAGCGTCGCATGAGAGAGCCTTCCGAATGTCATTCCTCTTTTGCGCCGACTTCAGTTTTCAGGATGGAACCATTTGACAATAAGTACGAGATCGGGCTATAATAAAATACTCAATGAATCCCTTACCCCATGATATTGAACGGAGCGAACGCAGTGCCGAACTGGAATGCAGTCCGGCGCGCAGGCTCAGCTATGTCGTGGGCCCCTGTGCGGGGGGGCTACTACAGGCGCGGTTTCATCACCTACGTCATCTACACTGCCTAAGCCTACCGACGCCCCCGTTTCGTTAAGCCCGCCTTTCGATAGTCTCGAAAAAGCGGGCTTTTTTGTTACCCGGCGATTACGCCTTTAGCGGAACCGTCGCCCGGCGCGACACGGTAGATACAAAAGGAAAGAGGGTTTGGCAACGAATGAGCCAGGAAGTACTTGTTCTAAATAGCGATTACGAGCCACTGAACGTTTGCAACTTACGGCGCGCGCTTTTGCTTGTTTTTTCCGGCAAGGCGGACATTCTGCACGCGCGGGAAGATGCCGAGGGGCGCATCCAGGAGTTGCGCACGGTCAGCGGGGAACGGTACGCCGCTCCGTCCGTGGTCCGGCTTCGCTACCACGTGCGACGCCCCCTGCCCGAACTGAAACTGTCGCGCCGGTCGGTGTTCGCTCGCGACAACTACACCTGCCAGTATTGCGGCATGATCGGGAAAGATCTGACGATTGACCACGTCATGCCCAAACGCTACGGCGGTCCGATGTCCTGGGAAAACCTGGTGACGTGCTGCCGCAAATGCAACACCAAAAAGGGCGACAAGCCGATGGAGAAGGTCGGCATGCGGCTGTCACGTCAACCGCGCCGCCCGCGCTACACGCCCTACATCTCGCTGAACAAGTATGTGGCGGGTACCCGGCAGGAGGTCTGGAAGGATTACCTGCCGGTGTTTACGGACATCAACGGCGTCGTTCAATAACGAACGTGGACGCAAACCGCCCCGGCGAACTTTTCGCCGGGGTGGTTTTTTTTCGCGTCTGCAACCGAATTCGGACGGCGAGCCGTTCCGCTACGCGCCTGCGGCGGGAACCCTTCGGGTTTTGGGGCAGCGACGCGCCTCCGGTTACCCCGCTCGGAGAGCGTCCGCCGAATCGCGCAAATCGGCGAGCCGATTTCGCTTCGCGCACAGCGGAACGGCTCGCCGTCCGAAACCCGATCCCTATCCCTTGACCGCTCCCGTGGTCAGCCCCGCGACGAATTCCTTCTGGAGCGCGAAGAACAGGACCACAACCGGTAATACCGATAAGAGCGTCCCCGCCATCAGCATCCCGTAATCGTTGTTATAAATGCCTATCATCTGATTCAGCGCGATGGGAAGCGTGAAGTGCTCCGGCGAATGGAGGAGGATCTGGGGCCAGAGGAAACCGTTCCAGGTGCCCATGAATGTCATCAGACAGAACGCCCCGATCATCGGACGCACCACCGGCATCACCACGTTCCAGTAGATGCCGAACTCCGTGCAACCGTCGATGCGCGCAGCATGGATCAGTTCGTCCGGCACCGCCTGGATCGCCTGCCGAAACAGGAACATGCCGAAAACGGAGACCGCCCCGGGGATAATCAAGCCCTGGTACGTGTCGATCAATCCCAGCCGGAACATCAGTTCGTAGGACGGCGCGAGCGTGATCGTGCCCGGAATCATCATCGTGGCGATCATCAGCCCGACAATAAATCCCTTCCCCTTGAACTCATACTTCGCCAGCGCGAACCCGCCGAGCGATGAGAAGAACAGTTGGGTGATCACGGTCGCGCACGTAATAAACACGCTGTTCATAAAGTAGCGTAAAAACGGCACCTTCGCGAACAGGTTGGTGAAGTTTTCCAGCGTCGGGTGTGGAGAGAAGAATGGATACTCTACGGACAGGACCTCGTCCGGTCGCTTCGTGGTCGCCGCCACCAGCCAGACAATCGGGACCAGGGTAACGATACAAACCAGCGTCAGGATGACGTAGATTGACGTGCGCGCCGCGAGGTTCACGGCGGACACGGACTCGCCGGACTCTTTCCGGCTTCGGGGTTCGAAGGTTGCGACCGCCATGTGTTAATCGCTCGCTTTCTTCCAGCCGCCGGTCAGAGTCACCTGGAGCAGGCTGATGCACAGGATTCCGAGCGAAAGGGTCCACCCGACCGCAGCCGCGAACCCGAGGTCGCCGTTCACGAAGCCGTTGTTATACATATACATCATGACTGTCAGACCGGCATTGTCGGGACCGGCACCGCCGATCAGGAGTTGCGGTAACTCGAACAACTGGAATGATCCCATCGTCGCCGTCACCAGCACGAAAATGAGAACTGGCTTGATGCCCGGTATCGTGACGTGCAGAAACTGGTCCCACGCCCCGGCTCCGTCCACGCGCGCCGCCTCGTAGAGTTCCTTGTCCACCCCCTGTAGCGCGGCTAAGAAATAGATCATGTTGTAGCCGACATACAGCCAGAGCGACGTGATGATCAAGGCGGGCATAACGAGTGCCGGATCGGAAAGCCATTTTGTGTCGGCGTTGAACCCGTTTCGCGTCACCCATTCGAGGAAGCGGTTCAGGATACCGAACTGCGGCTGGAAGATCTTGCTGAACAGCACCCCGACGAACACTTGCCCCATCAGGTTCGGCGAGAAGATCGCCCACCGGTAAAACTCGCGGTATTTGAGCCAGGGCTGCGTCATCAGGATCGCCAGACCGAGGGCGAGCGGCAGTTGCAGGAAGATGCTCCAGAAGGCGTATTTCGCGGTATTGAGAACCGCCTTGAAAAAATCGGCGTCTCGCAACAGGAACGCGAAGTTGGCGAAGCCGACGTAAGCCGAATCTTTCGGTCCCGCCGTCGCATAGAAAGCGAGCGTCAGCGATTTCACCAGCGGATAGATCCCGAAGATGCTGAACAGGAGCAGAAACGGCAGAACGAACAGGTAGGGCGCGGCTTTCTGTTGCCAGCGTTGCCATCCGCCCCCAGGCTGACGTTCTACCTTAGTTCGAGTCGAGCTATCAATTCTAACTGTTGTCACTGCTTAACCCCTTTTTTATTCATCTGTGCATTTCGGCTCTGGACAAATGCGAGCACATCTCGTTCAAGCGCATCAAACGAACTAAGACCTCGAAGCGGGCTGAAATCGTCTATATAGTCAGTCACTCTTCGTTTCGCATCTGAGATGGAAAATTTCTGTCTGCGGTGTGTTGACAATCCACTTGCGTTGAGTAAGACTCTTTCCAATGAATCCTTGGGATCAGGTATATGCTCCCAACGACTCTTGGCGGGCATATCCAATTTTTGCCGACCGTTCGGATTTCCAGAGGCAGCTCTGATTGCCTCTTCGTTGAAAAGCAACCAGGCTTCACTCATTTTTATGGGGACCACCCCTATGTAAGTTTGAGACGGAAAAGCCATCATCGCTTCCATAATTTCATCGTAACGGAGTTGTGAGGGTTGTTTCTCGGCGTCACGGTGTATAAACAACATATCGCAGGGATAAATTCGTAAGGTTTCTTCAATCCGCTGACCTAAGGCTCTCGACTTGATCGCGAAGCGCGCAGGGTCAACCCAATCATGCTGGAATGCTTCAGTCAATCCCGAGTTTAACAGAAGCCAATCGAGGATAGGTATGAGGCTTTTATCGGATGTCCCATCCGAAAGGAAAACATATCTGAGCAAAGCGACTTATTCCTTTTCGTCGCTGATAAGCGTCATTCTTAGTTGTTGGACATCGAGTCGGTCGATCACACGGCGCGATCTCGGTAACATCGCACTTTGCGTCGCCTTATCAGGTGGTTCCTGTACTCTTATGTCATCGATTTCGACATCATAGTCTATGCCTGCGTCTAAATATCCTAACAGTTGTCCGATGGACACGCCCGGAGCAGAAATCTCGGATCGCCATGTGCCAGTCAAACCGCTAAACCGGACATAGGTTGCGGGTTTTCCATTTATGGACTGCACTGTAGGAGTAGCAACTATCAAATCATCCTCGTCCACCTGTCGAACCACTGATGGTGAGTGTGTATTGATGATGATTTGTCTTAGCGGGTTGTCGGGATTCTCCGGTGAAATCTGCATGTTGGTATCTGTGGCAATATCGCGTAGCAGTTTAAGGATGGCCGGGATACGGTCTGGATGAATACCGTTTTCCGGCTCCTCCAGGCAAATGACCCCCTGCGCCCCCATGTCTTGCTCAAGGGTAGCAAGCGCAAGGAATCGTAACGTACCATCCGATAGAAATCGGGCTGTGTGTGGAACGCCATTTCGTCCGCGCACTCGGAGCGTTAACAATTCACGGCCTTCATCACGATCAACATCAACTTCACGAACATCTTCAATCAGTTGTGAAAGCCGGTTTGCTACACGCGCGTATACTCTTCCCGGTTCTGCGCCGTCATATCTGACACTATCTTTCTCAAGGCGATAGAGCGTCGAAGGAAGGTGTGCTCCGTTTTCCGCTATTTTTTGTGGAGAAGTAATGTGATCTGGTTCGCGTAACGCAGTTGGTTCCAACTGAAGTAAGCGCCAGGATTGCATCTCACGTCGAGCCAACAGTGCCGTCCGATATTCTGCAGAGTTGACTTCAGATAGCACTGTTTTCGGAAGGTTCGCGGCGATATAGGAAGACGGGCGTCCTCCGCTCCCTTTCACATCCCCCTGCTTGCGGTTTATATGCAGTTTGATTTGAACGTGATCCGTCCCTTCATCCTCCGTAGAGATGAATTTGGTCGTCTGACGACCACGCACTGCTGACTTGCGCCATGCTTCCGATGGATGGAACGGCAAATGCCTCACCGAGTCGCCTATATTGATGTGGCTTAACTCTTCTTTCAGTATCTCTAAGCCGCCGTGTGACATCCTACGTTCGTCATCGCTGTAACCGATGTCCAGCTCGTACTTCAGAAAGGTAATACTCGCCTCAGCCTGTTGCCCTAAATCATCCTCTCCTTTGAGGGGTACGATCATCTCTACCAGAAACGACATCTTTTTTGACTCGACACCGATGGTTTGGTTGAAAAGGGATTTGACATCCATCACACGCCCACCGCGAACCTGGCGAGCCGCGTCAATAAGTTTGTGATCAGCGAGAGCACTCAAGAACTTGATTGCATCGAAGAGGTTCGATTTCCCAACCCCATTCGCGCCAGCGATACAGGAGAAAGCCCCGAAACTCACGTCTGTATTGATCAGGTTTTTGAAACCATCTACCTTCAGTCTCGTAATCATTTCGTGGTAGTTCCTGCGCCGACGCGGGTTGTTTCTTCCGCGTCCGCTTTGTCGTAGTCCGGGTTTCGGGTCATCACAAGCCGGACATAGTCGGCTTTTTCCTTCATCGTTTTGCGCACATAAGCGTCGAAGCCTTTGTCGCCGTTGATTTTGTAGTAGGAAACACAAGCGACCATCGCCTCGCTCATTTTCGACTTCGCCGTACCCAGAAACGGGGAGCCGTACTGCGGCGGCACCTGAGACGCGAGATCGGCGAACGTCGTACCGAGCGGTTGTCCGCTGAAATAAGCACTGGGCTTTTTGAACTCGGGCAGGTTCCACGCCGATTTTACCGGGGGAAGGATATTGGTTTCGGCGAAACGATCCGCCAGATCATCATTTTTGGTGTATAGGAACTTCGCCAGTTCCCACGCCAGTTCCTGATCCTTGCAGGCTTTCGTGATCCCCATCATCGTTCCGCCCCCGGTGGAGGTGCGCCTTCCGTCGGCGGTGAACGCAGGAAGCGGCATCAGTGCCATCTTGCCTTTCGCCTTGCCGACCTCGTTTTCCAGCAGTTTCGTCCGCCAGTCCGGGGCGAACATACACATCAGGTAGCCGGTCTCCATCGCCTGATTGGTTTCGGTCCCCCACCCCAGCGCGTTCCCGATCCGTTTGTCGCCCGCTACGAGCGGTATGTACCATTTCAGCGTCTCGATCCCGATCTCGCTGTCGAACGCGCACTCGCCCGATGCGTCGAAATAGCCGCCGCCGCGCTGGAACAACACCGTCTCGAACTGTCCACTCCCGGAGTCCGAAAGTTCGATCATATACCGCTTATTCTGCCCGACCGTGCGCGTCAGTTTGCGACCGATGGCGATAAACTCGTCCCACGTCGTCACTTTCGACAGGTCGATGCCCTCTTTCTCGAAGAGGTCGCGCCGGTAGGCGATCTGTACCGGGTGAACATCGTGCGGCAATCCGAAGATGCGCCCGCGCGTCGTGTACGCGGAAAAGCGCGACTCGACCATCTTGTCGCGCCAGCCTTCCCGGTCGATGCGGTCGGTCAAATCCACGAACCCGATGTTGGCGAGCGACCCACGAAAGAAGGTGCCCGCCGTGCCGATCTCGGTCTCGACCATGTCGGGAACGTCCAGGTTCGACCAGAAGGCTGCACGGAGTCGCTGTCCGGTCGCCTCGCCGGAAACCAATTGAATTTCGATCTTAACGCCGGGGTGGGACCGCTCGAACTCTGGAATCGCCTTCAGATACGATTCGTAATGCGGCTTGGCGAACGTCCAGAATTTGATCGTCGCGGTGCGCTTGGGGATTGGCGTCGCGGCGATGTATGCGCCGGAACCGATGGCGAGAAGAAGCAGGGCGCATGCCGCGCCGCCATAAGGGAAACGTTCGAATACGGAAGCCACGTACGAATATACCTTTATCCAAGTTGTGATCGGTCACGCCGTTGAGCCGCGTTGCTCACGAAGGTCCGGTTTCATTATACGTCCTTTTCCCCGGATCGTCCCGAACGAACCACGCCGGGGGCAAGTCATAAAGGCGACTTGCCCCCGGCGCGGATGGAGATTTTTTTCTTTCCCCAACTCACGAACGGTTGCGGCGCATGTAGACTGCAACTGTGGAAAGTAACCCGAGCAAGCCGAGAACCGCACTTCCGGTCTCCGGTACCGCGACCGCCGCGACCCCGTTGTAGATCAGCGTCGCGCCGTTCGGTGCATAGCGCACCTGCCAATCGTGCCCCGGCGAGTGAATCGCTTCCCACGTCCCGACTGTGTTCGGGGCAGAGAAGAAGGCGAACTCCTGCCGAAATGTCGGTACGTACCCGTTCAGGAGGCTGATTTCCAGTATCCCCCCGAGTGTTGCCCCGCCGCCAAATGTAAACGTGTCGAACGCGGTCGCGCCGCCAATGGAGACGAGGAGCGTACCGTTCCCGCTCTGCAGATACGAACCGGTCGCGCTGAACGCCCCGATGCCGCTACCCGCGCCGCCATCGCCGCCGAACCCGCCTCCGCCGGTACCACCACCGCTTCCACCGCCCGTCCCGCCGCCCGCCCCGCCCCCGGAAAGCGACCCGCCCGAGTTATTGATATTTCCACCGAAGTTGCCCGTCCCGGTCAGCAGACCGCTCTGCAGATTCCACCAGCGCGGCGGGTTCGTCCACTGAATCGTGCCCTGGTTCACGACCACCCCTCCGGTTTGCGCGTGATCGTCCTCGAATGTCGCGATTTCCCCTTCCCCGACACCGACAACCGTTCCGGCGAACTGCCGCAGGGCGACGAAATCGGTTCCCCCGGCGCGATCCGCCGAAACGAGGATCGGTCCGTTGGCGTTCGCCTTATCCAGGCTGATCACCGACGAGGCGGTATACGCACTTCCTAGAAAATGATGCAGGTTGGTGACCGCACCCGACGTGTTGTCCCAGCGGAGGGCGTTTTGCTGGTTTGTAGTCGCATTCGTGCCACTTCCCGCCGACTCCCCGACGCCGATTTGTTTCATTGCGGTGGTCGTCATCCCGACTTTACTGAGTGTCATGGTTTGATTGGTCGCGTAATCGTGTAGTCCCGCACCGCTCACCGTATTCCCGGCGATTTGCCTACCGCTCATGCCGACGATTCCGCTGAGTCCGGTGGTTACGCCGGTTTCGGCATTGGTGGCAATATCGCGCAGGGAGTAAGTCCCGTAAAAGTTTTGCAATATTTTGCCGTCCGACACATCGACGAACTGGCGATTCACGTAACTGAACGGACTACCGGCATTCCAAGAATAATTTTTGATCTCACCGGTCTGCAGGTTTACCAGACGTGAACTGAAGATGTCATAATAGGCGAACGAGCCGAACACGTGATTCTGCTGGTTCGCCCACGCCCAATTGCCCCGCATACCCGGGGTCGCCTGGTCGTATCCGCTACTCTGGCTACTCGAACTGTAACCGAGTGCGAACGATTCGCCAGTGACGAGGTTCACCGCCGAATATGGATTGTATGAAGTAAAAATGCGAAAATCCCCGCCGTCCTTCACTACCCAGTCGTTGCTCACGTCCCGGTAAGTCGTCGCACCGTTGAACACGTAGGTAGCGATTCCGGTCGTCGCATCCCAGAGAGCACCATCGTAACGATTGCGGACGCCGAATTGAGCCCCGTAGCCACCGACAACGCGATTGCCGCTGATACCGGACGCCGTAACCAGGTGGCTGTCGCGTTGTAATTTACGGGCGATATATTGGGCATTCGCCGGTGTTGCGAACGCGGCGACCAAAGTAGTTGAGACGAGAGCGATTACGATTCGGGGTTGCATTATGTTTTCCTTCAATGTCAGGTTTGCGAACAATCGGAGGATAACAGGTCTCCGTTACAGCATCGTTACAGGTTGTAACGGACGTTTGTAAACGTCCGACAATAAAAGGCAGGGATAAACCCCGGTCCCGGCGAAACAGGAAATACCGATACCACAGGAGTTTCAGAATTGCAGAAGTTTACTTTCGTCACGCCAGGCAGGGTGATCATGGAATGGGGCGGCGCGACCAACGGACACTTAGCCGACGAAGCGAAGCGTCTCGGCAAACGACCGCTCGTGGTCGCCGGATCATCGCTCGCGAAATCCGGTCGGCTCGACGCCATCCTCGCCACCCTGCACGCGGTGGGATTGTCGCCGACCGTGCATACCGGCGTTCCGCCCGAGCCGGACCTCGACGCCCTCCAAGCCGCGATGAACGCCGCCGGGGACGCGGATTCGGTGATCGCCATCGGCGGCGGGTCGGTTCTCGATGTCGCGAAAGGCGCGGCGGCACTCGTTGGAAGCGGACACGATGCGCGGGCATACCACAGCGGCAAGGTGGCTGTCCCGGATGCGATCACCCGCCCGATACTCGCCGTTCCGACCACGGCGGGAACCGGAAGCGAGGCGACCTGGGTCGGTGTTTATACCGACAAGGCATCAAAGCGCAAAGCCAGTATTCGCGGCGGGGCGATGCTACCGGTGACGGCGTTCCTCGACGCCGAACTGACCGTCTCCTGCCCGTCATCCGTGACCGCCTACTCCGGCATGGACGCGTTCGTGCAGGCGGTCGAAGCATTCACTTCCAACGGCGCAAACCCACTCACGGACGGTTTGGCGGAGGAGGCGGCGAAACTAACCGGGCTGAGCCTGTACGCAGCATTCAATGACGGCGACGACCAAAAGGCTCGCGAGGCGATGCTTCTCGGTTCCTACATGGCGGGCGTCGCACTGAACACCAGCCGTCTGGGGTTGGTTCACGGGTTGGCGCATCCTATCGGAGCGATCACCGGCACCGCACACGGGTTGCTTTGCGGGCTTCTGATGCCAGCTGTCGTTCGATTCAATGCCCCTGCCCTCTCCGCGAAATACGAGCGAATCTGCCACATCGCGTACAAATCTGCCCCGGAAGGCAACGTGGGCGATAACCTCTCGCGGCTGGTAGAGGCACAACTTGCCGACATGGGCATACCCCGCCGTCTTTCGGAGATCGGCTTGCGCGAGGAGCATCTGGACGCTGTTGCGAAGGAGGCAATGAGTTCGGGAAGCACGAAGGCGAATCCGCGCCCGGTGTCGGAAGCGGACGCCCGCGCGGTACTCGAATCCTGCCTGTAAGCGATACAATACGCGCGAGTGGAAGGAGTAAACCCCGATGGCGACATTGCTAACCGGACCCACGAAAGACGAATCTATTGCGCCCGCCGATCCGCGCCCGAACCACCCCTATGGGAGCCGGGCGGCGCGGCGCGCGGCACAGAACAGCGGCGAAGTATTTTACCCGGAAAGTGACGGCAAACCGATAGCGGACAACATGGCGCAAGCCCGCTGGATGACGTTCCTGTCCACCAACCTCGGGCTGTTGTACAAAGACGACCCCGATGTGCTGGTGGCGATGGATCTGCTCTGGTATCCCGTCAAGGACAAAGTCGATGTGGTTGCCGCGCCCGATGTCATGGTGATATTCGGCAGACCGAAATACGACCGGGGGTCCTACAAAACCTGGGCGGAGGGGGGCGTGGCCCCGCAGGTCGTGTTCGAGATCATGTCAGACTCCAACACGGTCGGCGAGATGTTGAAGAAGTCCGGGTTCTACCAGCAACACGGCGTGAAAGAGTTTTATCTGTATGACCCGGATACCGGCGCGTTCGAGGTCGTGTTATTCGCGGATTCCGGGATGAACGTGGTTTCCGTCGAAACCGAGTGGACGAGTCCGCTACTCGGGGTGCGTTTCGCCCCGCAGGCGCGGGCCGATATGGAAGTGTATTATCCCGACGGTAGCCCGTTTCAGTCTTTCAAGGAAAGTCAGGAACTGCTGGTATACCGGACCCGGGAACGCGACCGGGAGCGGGAGCGTGCCAACAACGAACGACTACGCGCGGATGCCGAGCGCGGACGAGCGGATACCGAGCGACTACGAGCGGAAGCCGAAACGAAACGCGCGGACGCGGAAACACAGGCGAGGATGGCGGCGGAAGCGGAGATCGCCCGGCTCCGCGCGCTGGTCGCGCAATCCGAAAGCGGCTCTTGAAGAATACAGTGATGGAACAGTACGATCTTTTAGTTATCGGGGGAGGAATCAACGGGCTGGGTATCGCTGCGGACGCGGCGGCGCGGGGGTTGTCCGTCTGCATCGTGGAAAAAGGCGACTGGGGCAGCGGCACCACGTCGTCGTCGTCGCGGCTGATCCACGGCGGGTTGCGCTACCTTCAATACGGCGAAATCGACCTCGTGCGCGAATCGCTCCGGGAGCGCGGAACCATCGTGCGGCAGCGTCCACATCTGGTACATCCCCTTTCGCTATTGATACCTTCCTACAACGACGCACCGATGCCGAAGTGGATGGTCGGCGTCGGTCTGGGTATGTATCACCTGCTCGCACGTGACCCGATCTTCCCCGCCCCCGCCCCGCTTTCCCTTCTGGCGACGCGAGAACGCGAACCCTCGCTGAACCCCAACGGACTTTCCGGCGGCTTTACGTACCCCGACGCGCAGATGGAGTTCCCCGAACGGTTTTGCGTCGAACTGGTACAGGAGACGGTTGCTGCGGGCGGTACGGCGCGCAGCCACACCCGGGTGACGGAACTTCTGGGAGACGGGTTGAAGGTCAAAGGGGCGGTGTTGCACGACGCATTGACCGGTTCGGAGACCACCGTCCGCGCCGGGATGATCGTCAACGCGGCGGGTCCCTGGCTGGACGCGGTGAACCGCCTGCTGGGGAAGGTCCGCCCGCCGAGAATGATCGGCGGCACGTGGGGCACACACCTTGTCGTTCCCACTCGCACCGGGGGACCGGCGGGACCGATCTATGCGACTGCGAAAAACGACGGACGACCGTTTTTTCTTTTGCCGTGGGACGACCGGCTTCTGGTCGGCACTACCGATGTCAAGTTCACCGGCGACGACCCGGACTCGCTCGAAGTGGAACCGTGGGAGATTGGCTACCTGCTGGAAGAAACAAACCGACTCTTTCCCGGCGCGGAGTATGTTCCGGCTGACGTAGAAACCACAACCTGCGGAGTACGCCCATTGCCCGCGTCCGACAAAAACGCGGGGGCGGTGACGCGCCGTCACTTTCTGGTAGATCACGCCGAAAAACACGGCATTCAGGGTTTGGCGTCCATCGTCGGCGGCAAATTGACGACGTATCGCAGCCTCGCCGAAGAAGTCACCGATTGGGTACTCAAGCGTCTCGGCAAAACTCCGGTCGCCTGCTCGACCGGCGTGATTCTTCCGGATGTGTTACCAGTCGCCGCACTCCAGGCGGAGACCGAACGCGCCCTGCGCTTGCTGAGTCTTCCGCCGTCGCTCGCCCCTCAACTCGTCAAGCGGTATGGTCCGGCTTCCGCCGACGTGCTGGCGCGTGTCAAGCGTGACCCGTCGCTCGGGCGACCGCTCTCGCCGAACACGCCGCACCTGGAAGCGCAGGTAGTCCACGCGGCAGAAACCGAGTTCGCCCGCACGATAGACGACGTGGTGCGCCGCCGCCTGATGCTTTTCCCTCCGACCGACGAGGCGATTGCCGGGGTTCGCCGCATTGCCGCCGAGCGGTCTCTGCCGCTCTCCCGTTGACATTTCATTTCGCTGTGCGCTATCCTTCCCCTGTATGCGAAAGATAGCCTTTTCCGACCGGAGAAGTGATGCATCTGCCGCAAATGACTGGCACGATGTGAAAGCACTTTCCAGTGCTACCGTGCTTGAAATCTTCTCTCCTGTAAAATCGGACCGGGGCACATCAGCCAAACCGGTTATCTAAAACAAGCAAAAACGTAAATCCGTTACAATCCTTTAGCAGGATAAATCGCGCAATCCACTGAATGATAGACACGGTATTTTGCACGCGAAGCGTGACTACCGGCTGAATCCCGCCGGGGGTTGGCGAAACAAGGAAGCCAAATCGTATGAAAGCCGTTGTTATGGCAGGGGGCGAGGGGACGCGATTGCGCCCGCTCACCCTGCACCGTCCGAAACCACTGGTTCCCGTTCTTAACAAACCAATCGCGCAACACATTATCGAACATTTACGCCGCGCGGGAGTCTCGGATATCGTCGTCACGCTATACTATCTCGCTGAGGAGATTATCAACGCGTTCGGGACCGGTAACGAGATGGGCGTCAACCTGCACTACAGTATCGAGGATACCCCTCTCGGTACGGCGGGTTCGGTGAAAAAAGCGGAAGCCTATCTCAACGATGGGACGTTCATTATCGTTTCCGGCGATGCGCTGACCGACATCGATGTCGAGAAAGCCCTCGCGTTCCATCGGGAGAAGAACTCCGAAGCCACCATTATCCTGCAACACGTCCAGAACCCGCTGGAGTTCGGCGTCGTGATGACCGAGGAGGACGGGCGCATCAGCCGGTTTTTAGAGAAGCCGTCCTGGGGCGAAGTGTTTTCCGACACCGTGAATACCGGCATGTATATTCTGGAGCCGTCGGTGTTCGATCTGATGGAGCCGGGCAAAAGTTACGATTGGTCGCAGGATATTTTCCCGCAACTGTTAGCCGCCGGACGTCCGATGTTCGGCTACGCGCTCGGCGAATTCTGGACCGATGTCGGCTCGCTCGACGAATACCGCACCTCGCAGTACGCGTTTTTGGCGAAGGCGACCACGCTCCCGATTGATGGCACGGAGAATGAGCCTGGCGTGTATGTCGGCGAAGGATGCATTATCGACCCCCAGGCGAAGATCATGGCACCCGTACGGATCGGGGACAATTGCCGCATCAAGGCGGGCGCGGTGATCGGACCGGATACGGTTCTCGGCGATAACTGCATCGTCGAGTTCGACGCCATCATTGAAAAGTCGATCCTCTGGGACTCGGTCTATGTCGGACGCAAGGCACGGTTGAACGCGTGTACCGTCTGCCACCACTGCACGATCAAGGACGGCGCGGAGATTCAGGAAGGCGCGGTGGTTGGCGACCGGTGCCAGATCGGCGATGGCGCGCTCATCCGCACGATGGTGAAACTCTGGCCCGACAAAATGATCGAGAGCGATGCGCTGGTCGCCACTTCTCTGATCTGGGGCGCGAAAGCGAACAACGCGCTATTCAAGGGACTCGGCGTAACCGGGATCGCGAACCGCGAGTTGACTCCGGATTTCGCGACGAAGTTGGGCGCGTCTTACGGCGCGTTTCTGAAAAAGGGCGCGACCGTGATCACCGCCCGCGACGGGCACCCGGCATCACGGATGCTCAAGCGCGGGATGCTCGCCGGGCTGGTGTCGGTCGGGTGCAATGTGTTGGATGTGGAGGCGCAACCGCTTCCCCTCGCCCGTTTCGCCGTCCGCGCCAACGCCGCGCAGGGGGGCGTCAATATCCGTATCGACCCGGATCACCCGCGCAACGCCCTGATCGAGTTTTTCGACCGTTCCGGCATCTACATCACCAAGAACGCCGAACGCAAGATCGAGACGATCTATTTTCGTGAGGATTACGGGCTGGCGGATATGGAGGAAGTCGGTGAGATCGACTTCGCCCCACGCACGATTGAAACGTACACGCAGGAGTTTTTCGCTCACATCCGCGAAAAGGATATCGAGCGGCGCAAGTTCAAAGTGGTGGTGGACTATGCATACGGGCGAATTTCCACAGTGCTCCCGGTCATTCTGGGTCGGCTCGGGTGTGACGTGATCTCGCTGAACGCCTATTCCGACACGAACCGCGCCCCGAAAAACGCGTCCGAGCGCGAGGCGTTGATCTACAACCTTTCGCAGGTAGTCACCACGCTCCGCGCGGATCTCGGCGTGATGATCCACTCCGACGGCGAGCGAATCGCGTTAGTGGACGAGGGCGGTGTCTCGCTAACGGGGGCACGGCTCCTCGCGACGCTTTCCTCTATGGTCTCGCAGACGCGTCCCGGCGCGAAGGTCGCCGTCCCGGTGACTGCGCCGTCCGTGATCGAGCAGGTGCTTCGTCGTACAAACGGCGTGGTTGCCCGCACGAAAACCGACCCACGCTTTCTGATGACGCACGCGTCGCACCCGGCGGAAAAGGTCGTGATGGCGGGTGACATGGACGGGGGATTTCTGTTCCCCGAACTGCAACCGGCTTTCGACGGTCTGTTCGCGTTCGTCAAAACGCTGGAAATGCTGTCCTGGCTACAGCGTCCCCTGTCCGATTTCGCAAACGAACTGCCGCCGATCCTGCTTTCCGCGCAGACGGTGCGTTGCCCGTTCGACGCGAAGGGTTCGGTGATGCGACGCCTGACGGAGGAGTCGCTCGCCGACGCCCGGTACCGCACGGATCTGATCGACGGCATCAAGATCACGGAATCGGAGCGCGAATGGGCACTGGTTCTCCCCGACGCCGCCGACCCGGTCTTCCACGTTTACGCGGAAGGCGTCACGCAGGAAGGCGCCGACGAACGCGCGGCGCGCTACATCGAAAAAATCGCTGATATGACGGCAGGATAATCATCTAACCGCCAAGACGCCAAGAAAAGAGGAGAGGGAGAGTTTCAACCACAAAGGACACAAAGGTTTCAACGCAGAGGGCTTGTTATTTGAGCAAGACAGACCCAATAACGAGCGAATTTAAAAACCGCCTCAGTCTTTGTAGTCTCAAAAACCGTTGTGTCCTTTGTGGTCGAAACTCTCCCTCTCCTCTTTTCTTGGCGTTCTTGGCGTCTTGGCGGTTAAATCTATAAAAAGGAGCGAATGTTATGTCTACAGGAAAACAGGTCAAAAAACCGATGAACCCCGAAGCCGCGCGGATACTCGAACAGTACCGCAACGCCGGGAAGGGAATCCCCGCCGGGTCGGAAGGCAGCGGGACCGATGCGAGCGGGACGCCGATCAAACCGAGCGGGGCACCACCCGCGCAGCCGATCCGCCGTAGCGGGTCGCGCGGAAAATAAACAGACGGGGTCGCTGAAATCAGCGACCCCGTTCGATTTACCTGTCCAGCGTGATCGCGAAAACCTTCACTTTAATGTTATCCGGGAGTGTAATCGACACCAACTCTTTGGCGATATTTGCCGGGGCGATGACGTGGCGTAGATAACTGGCTTTCGGTTCGTCGCCCTGCGGGGTGCGCTTGCGGCGGGTCATTGTAGCAATAGTATCCCCCGTCGGCGATTGCGCCTCGCTCCAATCGCGCACTGAGACGGTGACGGTTTCGGTGGACTTGTCTGCGTAGGTGAGCAGGAGCGGGACCGATTCCGTCTGGCCTCCGGTCGCGGTCGCGGCTAAGTGCAAGCCGACGTAGTTCCCTTTCGGAACGCTGATCGTCTGTTTCGCGCACGCCACTGCGTTTTTCGCGCCATCCTCCGACGAACCGTAGCGGAACGCGATCCGGCGAGCGGAGGGCGAGTAGTCGGCATAATAGCCGCTCGGGTATGCCGGGGCGGGCAACGGTTTCGCTTTCTTCGGGCGGGGCGTACTTTCGCTGGTCGTCGCGACGCGTGTTTTGGGCGACTCCGGCGGGGCACTGAGTCCGTAGCGATCCGGCGGGAACGATTCCGCCGGGAACGTGCCGCCCCGCTCGTCCAGGTCGCCGTCGGTGGGCTTCTCTTCAGGCGCGATGCCATCGACGTTGAACACTTTCGTCAGGTCCACGAAGTTCAAACGCCCGCCGGTGACGCGCATAAACAGGGGCGAAATATCCCCGATGCGCGAGACGGGGCGTGTGGACAGGTAATCGTCCGGTAGCCGGGCGACATCCGGGACAAGTATGTACGCGCCGTCCGTTTCCGGCGCGCGGACCAGCAGTTTGACAGTGATCTCCTCGCCCGGCGCGACATCCTTCGGGAGCGGCGTCGTCAGGCTCGGCTTCCAGCGCGCTTCGACGCCGTCGCTGAAGTACCAGTGCGACCCGAGGACGTATTCCCCTTTTTTCCAGACCTGCATACCACGGTTGATCACGGGCACTTCAAGGGTGAACGTGCTGTCCGCCGCCACGGAATCCGGAACCTTCTCGGGGAGCGGGAACCGCGCTTCCTCGTCGCCCGCGTATACCGCGACCTGCTCGAACAGTTCGCCGGGCACAGTGTCGGTGGAGTCGGTGCGAGTCAACAGCCAGCGCAGTTTATAGCCCCCGCCGGGCATACCTCGCCCTTCCGGAAGTTCCGGGAACGACGGAATCACCGGCAGACCGCTCGGATCGTTCAGCGAAAGACTTGTCGCTACCGTCACGGCGACGCCCGACGGCAACACCTGCGGGATCGGGGTTGACCCGGTGGCGACGGTGCTTTTGCCGTCCATCGTAACGAGTTGCCAGGTGATCGCAGCAGAGCCGGTCGGCAGATCGTCCGGTCCCATGTAGCGCACTTTTACGGAAAGCGGATACGACGCCCCCGCCTGAAGGAGCGCGGGCGTCGTGGTTTCCTCGAAGATCGCATATTGCCGGTCGTCGGCGTAAAGCGATACCGGGACCACCAGCGGGGCGATCCCGGATTCGGCAAGATAGTCACCCGCGCCCAGAATATCGGCACCGTCCTTGAGTTTGATGAAATCGATTTCGAGCGAGTAATCCCCCGGCAGTAGCGGTGCGAGTTTCCCGGAACCGTCCAGCATGAGCGAGGTCAAGCCGAGCAGGTAGGATTTCGTCTGTGTCGGCAGGAACGGCTCGCGCAAACGATTCCGGAGCGGAGCTTCCGCGACCACGGTTTCGCCTTGCTTCCAGCGATACGAGAGCGCGTAGCCGTCTTCGGGGCGGAGGGCGGTACCCCCGCCGTTCTGCACCGTTACGGTGATCGGCGTCGTCTGCCCGACTCGCAAGCGGCGCGGTACGTCGCTCGTACGCCAGCGCAGGTCGATCCCGTCGAGTTTACCGGTTTGTATGGTATAGATGCGCGTCAGATCGAGAAACCGGGTGCCATACTGCCGCGACCCGACCAGTTCCGTCCCGCGCAGAAAATCGTTCCACGAATCGAGGATGTACCATTTCGGCTTCGCGGCGAGGGCGGCTTCCCAAGCGGCTTTATACACATCGCCGTTCTTGCGCGCGGTCAGTTTTTCACCGGATTCGATACCCGGCTGTACGACGAATACAGGAAGCACTCCCGAAACACCCACCCCGCCCTGCGCGAGCGGCACTCCACCCGCGATCAGACCCGGCGATTTGGCGGCGTCGAACCCGGTTCCGCCGATGAAAACGAGTGTCGCCCCCCCGGACGCGTTCCCGAACTCCTCAGCGAACGCTTTGCGCAGGGCGTCGGTCCATCCGGCACCCTCGGTCCCAATCAAGCCTGCGCCGGAGAAGAAGACGGGGTATACCGGTACGCCGCCCGCCGCCACCGGGAGCGTCACGCGGGAGCGGAACGAGGCGGGAACCACCGCGAAGAAGCGGCGGACCGTCGCGTAGAGCCGCGCCTGACCTTCCGGTGTAGAAACGTCGAGCGGCTTACCGTCCGTCGTCAATTGCGCCGTGTTCAACTCCAGCGCGACCGTCGGCGTCGGCAGACCGTCCTGTGTCATTTCGCGCAACGCTTCCGCCAGCACATATAGTGCCTTGCCGTCGCCCTTGCCGGTCGGTGCGTCGGGTCCGCCGAGGGAAATCAGCGCGGCATCCACGCCGTTACGCCGCATTTCGTACAAAAGTCCCCGGTGCCAGGAGGCGCGGTCCGACGAGAACCACGGTCCGGTCCCGGTAAGCGGTTCGTCGGCGAGCAGAAACCGCCCGGTGCGCGTGTCGAATGTGCCCTGGAACGGCGTGATCTTGCGCCCGTCACCCTGGAAGTCCAGCACGTACCGCGCGAAGACGAGCGGTTCCAACCCTTTCACGGTGTCCGCCGTCAGCGTCAGTGCGGGCGGGGTGTTGTCCACCGGAACGACGGCTACCGGTTTCGGGGCTTCTTTGGGAACGGCGACGGTTGCCGACGTCGTCACCGGCGACGCGAAAGAAAGTTTCCCGGCGGCGGGCCATTCCCCGGCAACTTTAAGGATTCCGTCGATCAGCGGGGCGACGGACTGTTTGTTCTTTTTCGGGACAGGCGGGGCGAAAACACCTTCCGCAGGAATGTCGGCGGATTCCGAGGCGGCGAGTATGAGCGGTACCCATCTGTCGGGCGCAAAAATGTCGGATTCCGATTTGACGTTCGGGGCGAGCGACGAAAACGACTTGCCGCTTCGGTCCCGCACGACGAGGTTGATGGAAAATGGCATGCCCGCTGTGACGCTACCTTCGGCGACGCCTAACTCTTTCCAAGGGATCGCGAGTTCGACGGTGTAGCCCTGATCGGTGTCGTCGGAGCGGTTCAGGGTACCGAGGACCGTCGAACCGTATTTGATCGAGTAGATCGGTTTCGGCGCGAACGCTTTCGTTCCGGCACTGCCTTCCAGAAACGTAAAACCGCCCGCCGCCGAAACGAGCATCGCGTGCGTGTTCTGGTCGGGCGTGTCGCCTTTCGCCGCGCCAGTTTGCACATAGACCGCGACGCTGTCGTCCTTCTGTGGTTCGGAAAGCGGGAGTCGGTTCGTGCCCAGCACGTCGGGGTCGTCTACGGTCAGCACGACGTACAGATAACGCTCATCCCACGTCGCCTGACCGCGCACGGTCCCCGTGGCTGTGGCAGGTTGTGCGGCAACGGGGGGCGGTTCCTGCGCGAACGCGGGTCGATCCAACAGGAGAAACGCTGCGGACACGGCGAGGGTGGCGGCGCAAAAAGAAAACACCGCGACGGGAGTCGTGGCACGAAATGTTCGGTTCATACAGAGTGTGCGACAACGCGTAGGTAGTGAAAGTTCCGCGCAATGCATAGCGAGGATACTATGGCAGGATCGCGGAAAAGTCGGTCGTTGTCAGGCTCGCGGGTTTGCGCCATTTCACCGACCCGTCGTATCGGAGCGAAACGAACCCTTCGGTATTCCGGTACGGGTAATGCGTGTGGGCGGCGTCCGCGCTCGGCGGGAACGCGAACCAGGGAGTTCCTTTCACATGCACCAGCGGACGCGTATCGGCGCAACCGGGCGTTCGCGCGTGTTCCCAAACCTGCATCACGGCGGGATTTACCACCTCGGCGTCGGGTCTACCCATCGCCCCGTCAGTGATGTAACTCATCGCGTAGCCGACCTGCCCGTCATAGCCCGGACCGTGAAAAATTTGGAAGTTCTTGAAGTATCCCATCAGAATCCCCGCCTTTACGCCGGGATATGCCTCCGAGGGCAACGCCGGTTCGACCGGCTTCGTCGCGTCGAAGGGTGCCCACCACGTCTCGTTCAGTCCGGTAGATACCAGCGGCTTCGCCCCGGAACAAAGGTTGTCATTGTTCGGGTCGCCTTCCGGAACGTCGGGACATAGACGGTAGCGCGGGTTGACGCCGTCGTAGTCGCTCCGATACATGGCAATCGCTAACCCGATCTGCCGCATATTGGAGATGGACGACGCCTGACGCGCTTTCGCCCGCGCCTGTGCGAAGACGGGAAAAAGGATCGCAGCAAGGATCGCTATTATCGCGATGACAACGAGCAGTTCGATCAGCGTAAACCCTGCGGCATACTTACCGGACGAAACGCGTTTCGCCGACGAGGTAGATGCGGTCATACGAATTTCGCTCCGATCTTCTGGCAGGGTCCTTCCGTCTCGCCTCCCGTCAACAGAAGTTGCGGGCTAAGCGGTTCGTCCCAAATCGGACGTTCTTTGCGCGGTGGAACCCGATGGTAAGGCACCACGGCTCGAAACGGCTACTTCATGCGAAGAACGTCCGGTAGTCTCGGGAAACTTCAACTAGTGCGTATTGATGCTCGACAACTGAATCTCGATGTCCTCGCGGTTCTCAATCCGGTCGATCTGCCCGTCGTTGATCCAGACGACGCGGTCACTGCTGAGGATTGGGGGTCTGCGAGAG
>JAYULM010000473.1:0-6975 GCA_043763605.1 Armatimonadota bacterium
CATCAACTCGATGACCGACACGCTCAATACGTTCGCGGAGCAGGTAACGACCGTTGCGCGCGAAGTCGGCACCGAAGGAAAACTCGGCGGGCAAGCCGATGTGCCGAACGTCGCCGGGACATGGAAAGACTTGACCGACAACGTGAACTCGCTCGCCGGAAACCTGACGGATCAGGTCCGCAACATCGCGCAGGTGACGACGGCGGTGGCGACAGGCGACCTTTCGCAGAAAATCACAGTCGATGCGCGCGGCGAGATATTGGAACTCAAAAACACCATCAACATCATGGTGGACCAATTGAACACATTTGCTGGAGAAGTCACACGCGTCGCCCGCGAAGTCGGTACCGAGGGTATCCTCGGTGGGCAGGCGGAAGTCAAGGGCGTTTCGGGCACGTGGAAAGACTTGACGGATAATGTGAACGGATTAGCGTCCAACCTGACCAGCCAGGTGCGGAACATAGCCCTCGTCACTACTGCTGTCGCTAACGGCGACCTTTCGCAGAAGATCACGGTGGATGTCAAGGGCGAAGTCCTCGAACTCAAAAATACCATCAACATCATGGTGGACCAATTGAACACGTTCGCAGGCGAAGTCACCCGCGTAGCAAGAGAAGTAGGAACCGAGGGTATTCTCGGCGGGCAGGCTCAGGTACGTGATGTTTCGGGTACGTGGAAAGACCTGACGGATAACGTGAACGGGCTGGCATCGAACCTCACCAGCCAGGTCCGAAATATTGCGCAGGTGACGACCGCCGTTGCGAAGGGCGACCTTTCCCAGAAGATTACAGTCGATGCGCGCGGCGAGATTCTCGAACTGAAGAACACCATCAACATCATGGTGGACCAGTTGAACACATTTGCTGGAGAGGTGACGCGCGTCGCCCGCGAAGTCGGTACCGAAGGGAAACTGGGCGGACAAGCGGACGTGCAAGGGGTGTCGGGCACGTGGAAAGATCTGACCGACAATGTGAACTTCATGGCGTCAAACCTCACCACACAGGTCCGGGGCATTGTGAAGGTTGTCACCGCCGTTGCTAACGGCGATCTGCGGCAGAAACTGAAAGTAGACGCGAAGGGCGAAGTCGCCGCGCTTGCCGACACCATTAACTCGATGACCGACACGCTCTCCATCTTCGCCGATCAGGTGACTACGGTTGCGCGCGAGGTGGGCACGGAAGGCATCCTCGGCGGGCAGGCGAAGGTGCCGAACGTCGCCGGAACCTGGAAAGACCTGACGGATAATGTGAACTTCATGGCCTCCAACCTGACAACGCAGGTGCGCAACATCGCAAAGGTCGTTACCGCCGTCGCCGATGGAGACTTGAAGCAGAAGTTGGTGGTCGAGGCGAAGGGTGAGGTTGCGGCACTGGCGGAAACCATCAACTCGATGACCGATACTTTGAACACTTTCGCGGAGCAGGTGACGACGGTAGCCCGCGAGGTGGGTACGGAAGGGAAACTGGGTGGGCAGGCGAAGGTGCCGAATGTCGCCGGGACGTGGAAAGACCTGACCGAAAACGTGAACTTCATGGCGAACTCGCTCACCGTGCAGGTGCGCGAGATTTCCGATGTGGCAACCGCCGTTACCGAGGGCGACCTTACCCGTTCGATCACGGTGGACGCGCAGGGCGAGGTTTCCACACTCAAAAACAACATCAACCAGATGATTGCCAACCTGAAGGAAACCACACAACAGAACAAGGAACAGGACTGGCTGAAGACAAACCTTGCCCGCTTCTCGTCGATGATGCAGGGGCAGAAGACGCTCGAATCGGTGACGAAACTGATCATGAACGAGATGACCCCGCTGGTCGGGGCGCACCGGGGCGTGTTCTTCCTGAACGACGCGACCACGGGCGGCACGCTCGGCGGCGACCAGGTGCTCAAACTGATGTCGGCGTACGCGTACCGCGAGCGCAAGAACGTTTCCAACCAGTTCCGCTTCGGCGAAGGGTTGGTCGGGCAGTGCGCGCTGGAAAAACAGTCGATCCTGCTGACCAACGTTCCGTCGGACTACATCCAGATCAGCAGTGGACTCGGGGAAGCCTCCCCACTTCAGATCGTCGTGCTCCCGATCCTGTTCGAAGGGGCGATCATGGGCGTGATCGAACTGGCGTCGTTCCAGCAGTTCTCGCAGATTCACCGGACGTTTCTGGATCAGTTGATGGAGTCTGTCGGGGTGGTTCTGAACATGATCTCGGCAAGTATGCGGACTGAGTCGCTCCTCGAACAATCGCAGTTGCTGACGCAGGAGTTGCAGTCGCAGTCGCAGGAGTTGCAGTCGCAACAGGGACAATTGCGCCGCACCAACGTGGAGTTAGAAACGCAGGCGAAGGAGTTGGAGGAGAAGGCGACCCTGCTTGCCGAGCAGAACGAAAAGGTCGAGCAAAAGAACCGCGAGGTCGAACTGGCGCGTACCGCGCTGGAAGAGAAGGCGGAGCAACTCGCGCTGTCGTCGAAATACAAGTCGGAGTTCCTCGCGAACATGAGCCACGAGTTGCGCACCCCGCTCAACTCAATGCTGATCCTGGCGAAACTTCTCGCCGACAACAACGAGGGCAACCTGTCCGGCAAGCAGGTCGATTTCGCGTCCACGATCCAATCGTCGGGCGGCGATCTGTTGAACCTGATCAACGAGATCCTGGACCTGTCGAAAGTCGAGGCGGGCAAGATGGAGATCGAGGTCACCAACGTCTCCCTGCCCGAAGTGCGCGACTACATTCAGCGCAGTTTCGCCCACGACGCGCAGCAGAAAGGGCTGTCGTTCGACATAAAGATCTTGCCGGGTACGGCGACCGTGATCCCGACCGACGCCGGGCGGCTCCAGCAGGTATTGCGGAACCTGCTCGGGAACGCGTTCAAGTTCACCGAGCGCGGCGGCGTCTCGCTGACGATCAGTACGCCCGAGCAAGCCGTACTGATGGAGAACGGCGACCTGGTACCGGCGGACGAATTGGTCGCATTCGCAGTCACGGATACCGGCATCGGCATCCCGAAAGAAAAGCGCAACCTGATCTTCGAGGCGTTCCAGCAAGCCGACGGCACTACCAGTCGCCGCTACGGCGGGACGGGTCTCGGGCTGTCGATCAGCCGCGGGATCACCGGACTGCTCGGGGGGCGTATCGTGGTCGAGTCCGAAGTCGGCGTCGGTTCCACCTTCACGCTGTATCTGCCGAAATCCGCCGATCACTTCGAAGCGATGGGCTTGGGGATGGACGGCGACGACGGCTTCGGCGGGGGGGGGGCATTCCGGCGCGGCGGTGGCGGAAATGGTAGCCGTGGCGGTAGTGCCGGCGGCGGTGCGGCGATGCCGACCCTGTCGGACCAGTTCGTCCTGACGCGCCCGCGGACGATGACCACGACCTTGGCTTCGCCGCGCCAGAGTGCCGGGACGGCAACGGCAACGACGGCGGCGGCACCCTCGGTAGCCGATGACCGCGAAGCGATACTGCCCGGCGACAAGGTGTTGCTGATTATCGAGGACGACGTTTCGTTCGCGCGCATCCTGCTGGACCGCGCGCGCGCGGAGGGGTTCAAAAGCCTGGTCGCGCTCGGCGGCGAGCAGGGCATCGAACTCGCCCACCGGTTCGGACCCGACGCGATCAACCTGGACCTGCGCCTGGCGGACGCAGACGGTTGGGAACTTTTGGACCGGCTGAAGCGCGACCCGAAGACGCGCCACATCCCGGTGCAGGTCGTGTCGGTCGTGGACCGCGAAGAGGGGCAGTTGGCGTCGGTGGGTGCCATCGCTTACCTGGAAAAGCCGGTCACTTCCGACGCACTCAGCGGCGCGTTCGCGCACCTGCGGCATTTCGTGGATCAGTCCGTCCGGAAACTGCTGATCGTCGAGGACGACAACGCGCAACGCAACAGTCTGGTCGAACTTCTCGGTGGGGCGGCGGGTGACGGAGACGACGACATCGCCATCACCGCTGCTGCCACGGGCGAGGAAGCACTGGAAGCGTTGGCGGCGGAAACCTTCGACGCAATCGTGCTCGACCTGACACTGCCCGGCATGAGTGGGTTGGAACTGCTCCAGCAGGTGAAGTCCGACACGCGCCTGATGAACATCCCGGTCGTTATCTACACCGGACAGGAGTTGTCCAAAGGTGAGGAAAGCCGGATCAAGCGACATGCGGCGTCGATCATTACAAAGGATGTGGGATCGGCGGACCAATTGTTAAACGAGACCGCGCTGTTCCTGCATCGGGTGATCGCGCGCCTGCCGGAAGGCAAACAACGCGTCATCAACGAGCAAGCCGGTGTCAGGGGTAATCGGAAAGAATCAGCCGACGCGATGCCGGGCGTTTCCGGTCGCCCGTCCCGCCGCCGCTCGAAGGCGAACGCCTCCGAGCCGGTCGCAACGGCGACGGTTCCCGCCGCAAGCCTGACGAACCGGACAGTTCTGGTAGTGGACGACGATGTGCGGAACATCTTCGCGCTGACCAGTGTGCTGGAAGCCCAGGAGATGACGGTTCTTTTTGCGGAAAACGGGCGAGACGCGATCACTATGCTGGCGGCGCACGACGAGGTCGAAGTCGTCTTGATGGACGTTATGATGCCCGAAATGGACGGCTACGAGACTATGGAGCAGATCCGCGCCAGCGCGCGCGCGGACTGGAAGGCACTCCCGATCATCGCGCTGACCGCGAAAGCGATGTCAGGCGACCGCGAGAAGTGTCTGGAAGCAGGCGCGTCGGACTACATCACCAAGCCGGTGGACGTGGACCGTTTGCTCGACCTGCTCCGACAGTATCTGGGCGGGAGTGGTTAGGTCTTTGGGTTGTTGGGTGTTGGGTGTTACGGACCGTGAACGGTTCCGCTATGCGCCTTCGGCGGACGCGCCGGGCGCGAGGGAGCCGGTGTCGAGTCGCCCGCCGGGAACCCCGGACGTTCCCCGCTCGCAGAGCGTCCGCCGCAGGCGCATAGCGGAACGGCTTGCCGTCCGAAACAACCCAACACCTAACACCCAACACCTAACACCCAACACCCAACACCCAACACCCAACCTACGAACGCTTCATCCAATCGGGTTCGGGCGGGGTGCGGTCTTTTTCGAGCACCATCGTAGTGCCGACCCCTTCCTGTGTCCGAAGGTACGCCCGGTCGGCGGTTTTGAGTAGCAGGAAGAAGCCGTGTCCGAGCGAACCTGCCGTCGTGAAGCCGCGCTCCAGAACCGCCCGGTGAATGCGGTGTACCGGAATGCCGGGACCGCTGTCCGTCACCCATACCTGGACTCTGCCGCGCGCTACGTCGCCGCGCACCTGCCCGGACCCCGCGCCTTCGTGCGCATGTACCACGACATTCATCGATGCTTCGCCGACCGCCGTGAGCAGATCGTAACGCCTCTCTTTTGGCAACCCGCAAGTCGCGGCGACCGCGTCCACGCGATGTCGGAACGTGCGTAGCACTGGCGCGGATATGAGCAACACGCCGCTGGTACCGGCGAAATCCTCGATCAGTGGTAGCGGTTCCGGGAGTTCGTCGTCGTTGTCGCAAAGCCGCAGGACGCCGTCCGTCGTGGCGAGCAGTACGTCTTTCAGAAACGCGCGTTGCTGGGCAAGAAGTTCGCTCTGCGCTCGCGTCAGCCGCTCTTTTTCCTCCACGGCGGAAAGGAGCTTCTCCTCGGCGTTCTTCTGGTCGGTGATGTCGGTACAGGAGCCGATAAACCCGGCAAATCCGCACCCGTCGTCGCTGTAGCGCGGGGTGCCGTTGTCGAGGAGCCAGCGGTATTCGCCGTCATGGCGACGGAGCCGGTACTGCATCGAGAACGGTTCGCGCGCGGCGAACGCGGTCAGACAGGTGTGCCGACAGCGGGCAAAGTCGTCGGGATGGATACCCTCTGCCCAGCCATCCCCGATTGCCTGTTCCATCGCGCGCCCGGTGAAATCGAGCCAGGGTTTGTTGAACCAGTCACAGCGGGCGGAAATATCGCTCGTCCAGATCAGCACCGGCGCGATGTCGGCGACCGTGCGGAACCGGGACTCGGACTCCCGCAGGGCGATCTCGTTTTCTCGTTGCCGGGTCACGTCGCGCTGGGTCCCCCACCCGCGAATCAGATAGCCGTCCTCCACGACGCCGATCAGACTGTTTGAAATATAGCGGCTGTTACCGTCGCGGTCGCGCTCCACGGACTCGGCATCGAGCAAACGGTAGCCGGACCGGATGAACGCGCGCAGGTACGCCTGATTCGCCGGGTCTTCGCGAGGGACCATGTCCTGCAAACGCGCCCCGGACAGTTCGGCGGCACTTTCGTAGCCGTACATCCGGGCGAACGCGTCATTGCATTCGGCGAGGTAACCGACGCGGTAGAACGCGTCGATCTGCTCATCCTCGGAGAGTCGCAGGGAGACCGGGGTTTCCGCCTCGAAACGCCAGATTCCTTCGGCACTGTTGGCAACGAACGCCTGGTATCGCTCTGCCGTCAGCGGGTCGGCGGACGGCGGCGGGAACGGGTTGCCCTTGGGAGTTGTGTCGCTCATCCATCCCATCCTTTTACGGATTGATTGTACCCGTAAAATCTGCGCGACCGACGTAGACGGCGTTTCGGTTTTCGCCGGGGCGGTACCGGGGCAGAACGACCCGACTTCCGCTTCTACCCGCGCGGAGGCAAGTGTACTCTCTCGCATCCAACGGTTTCCACGGCGTCCAGGGCGGGCGCGCTTACTCCGTGCCCGAGTTCTTTGTCCGGGGGCGGTGTGGCAGCGTACCAAATCATCTGTAAATTATGCGGCTCTGCCTCTCAAAACCGCGCAGTTTTACAAACACAATGTTACATCGCCGGCGTGTTGCCGGACCGCTCGTGTCAGCGTGCACAGCCGTGCTATATCCGTTAATCCTGGTCACATCACCCGCCCAAGTGTAAGGCGCACTTATATAGTCTTCGTCAATTCGGTTGAAGGTACTTGCAATGACGAAAACAAGCGGCCCCCAAAGTGTCAGGAATCGAAGCGATGGCTTTAGCCAAAGCAG
>JAYULM010000474.1:0-1982 GCA_043763605.1 Armatimonadota bacterium
CGTGTCAGAAGCAGGGGATGGCGTTGCTGGATTGCTTGCGCTCCGTCTTTGCAGGAAACCCCGTTTTGCCTTCCCTAGATCATGCCTGAATAGTTACAATTATCAAATATATTATGGCAACTATACGTGAAGTCGCGAAAGCGAGCGGCGTTTCCCCCATGACCGTCTCCTATGTACTCAACGACCCCGGGCGCGTCCACCCCGACACGCGACAGCGCGTCCTGCAGGCGATGCGCGATCTGGAGTACCGCCCCCCGCTGTCCCGCTCCGCGAGCGACACCGAGGAAGACCGGCGGACAACATTGGGGATCGTGTATTCGCGCTGGAGTCGCCTCGCCTCCGAGGTTTCGTACTACTCCCGGATTCTGGCGGGCGTCCTGGAAGCCGCCGACGATCAGGGAAGCCACGTCACTTTGTTCAGCCATCACACGTGGACCGAGGACGTTTCCCGGAGCCTGCGCAAATACTGCGACGGGCGTTGCGACGGTTTGATCCTGATTGCTCCGAAAATCGACAGCGAGTTGGTGACAACGCTCCGCGAACGCGGGATGCCGTTCGTGATCGTCGGCGACCCCGGACTGGGACCGGAAGACCTGTGCGTGGATGTCGATAACGTCGCGGCGGCGTTCGAGATAACCGAACACCTGCTTTCGCTCGGTCACACGAACATCGCGTATCTGCCGGGCAAAGACAACGTTCGCCCCACCCACGAGCGCGAGCGCGGCTGGCGAGACGCACACACCGCGCGCGGCATTACCCCGCGCCAGACGGTCCCCTACCCCGGCGGGTGGACGCGCGAGTACGGCTACGAACGGGCAATAGACATGTTGAAAGGCACCGACCGCCCCTCCGCTATTTTCGCGATGGACGACGAACTGGCGATGGGAGCGATGATGGCGGGGCGGGAGTTGGGGCTTCGCATCGGGCACGATCTGTCGGTCGCCGGGTTCGACGACGTTCCCGAAGCCGCGCAGTCCGACCCGCCCCTGACGACGATCCTGCAACCCTACGCGGAGATCGGTACCCGTGCGGTCGGCTTGCTTCTGGGGACGATGCGCGGGGGGAGCGGGAGTCGGATTCTGTTGCCGGGGGAGTTGGTCGTGCGCGCTTCGACGGGGGTGTTCGGCGGGTGAGCGTTTCGGTTTCGGACGGTAAACCGTTCCGCTATGCGCCTTCGGCGGACGCTCTGTGAGCGGGATACGTTGGAGCGTCACGCTACCGTCTCTTCCGCTCGCAGAGCGTCCGCCGAAGGCGCATAGCGGAACGGTTTACCGTCCGAAACCGAAACGCTCACCCGCCCTCGACATCTCCCGCCCGCATCAGCACACCGTCTTGCCACACCTCGGTTTCCTCCCAAAGCGCGTAGATCGTATTGTTGGCGTGGTGTTCTTTCTGCCCGCGAATGTAAGCAATCACCCGGTCGCGTTGCGAATACGGGAAAGCATGCGCCGCGTAGCCAGATTCCCAGATGAAGAAGCGGTCCTCTCCGTATACTTCGCGCACTCGGTGTGTGACGAGGCTTTTGATCTCGCCCACGAATCGCGCGATAGTGACATTCGGCGAAAAAAGCACCGCGAGGTGAATGTGATCCGGCATCCCGTTCACCGCCAGAGCCGTGCAATCCAGCCGGGCGGCGTTCGCGTAAATCGAGCGGTGAACGATCCGTTCGACTTCGGGCGTGATCAAAGGGCGGCGTTCAAATGTCGTCCACGTGAAATGGATCGGAACCTGTATCTTGCTGTAGCGGCGTATGACACGCTGGGACATGGCTTGCTCCTGAGTAGTCTTGTGTGATACGGAGGGGTGCCACCGTTCGGAGACAGTAACGGACGCCAGACCGCGTTTCTGACACCGTTTCTTTTCGATGAGCGAATTATTTTTTTCGGCGGTCGGGCGGCGAGCCGTTCCGCTATGCGCCTTCGGCGGACGCGCCGGGCGCGGGAGATCCGGAGCGTTCCGCCCGCCGGGAAGCCGAACGCTCC
>JAYULM010000475.1:0-28382 GCA_043763605.1 Armatimonadota bacterium
CGGAAGGGGACTCGCGGTAAATACTTCGCCGCCGGTATCCCCTCTGGCTCCCCCTCTCTCATTCCGATGAGGGAGGGGGTTGGGGGGAGGGAGCGACGACGGCGTAAGCGGAGCAAAACCGATGACGAGTACAGCAACAACGAAAGAAGCGGTTTCGCCTCCCGGCTGGTGGGCGTTTGAAAGGGCGGTGCGCGCAGTGGAGAAAGTACGGGAACGGTTGCGGAAAGCGACGAGTGTCCTAGACGCTGCCGGGCTTATGTACGCTGTCGCGGGCGGAAACGCCGTCGCCGTCTGGGTCGGGCAGGTGGACGAGGCGGCGGTGCGCAATACGCAGGACGTGGACGTTCTTCTGCGCCGCGTGGACTTACCGCAGGCGATAGCGGCTCTGGAGGCGGCGGGATTCGTATACCGCCATGTCGCCGGGATGGATATTTTCCTCGACGCGCCGGACGCCAAAGCGCGGGACGCGGTGCATGTCGTTTTCGCGGGTGAGAAGGTACGCCCGCACGAGGCACTGCCGAACCCCGATATTTCTGACTCCGAACGTGCCAGCGAGGGTTTCCGTATCCTACCTTTACAAGACCTGGTACAGATCAAACTTACGGCATACCGGGACAAAGACCGGGTACACCTGCGCGACATGATCGGCGTCGGGCTGATCGACGAAACCTGGGTGTCGCGCTTCCCCGCCGAACTGGGCGAGCGGTTGCAGGTCCTGATCGATGACCCCGACGGTTAGGAATGCATCGTGGAGCGTAACGACGCGGGCAAAGCATTTCGTTCCCAGTGCATCAGCCATCATATGAACGTGCAATGAAATTGTTGTACAAAAATTTCGTTGCACGTGTCCCGCTCCGCGTCCTCATCCGGAGGTTTTTGCCGGTGGTGCCGAGACCCCCGAAACGCGTTCGCTCACCGCGCTAACAGCGTGATAATCGAGCGCGACGGTAACGAGACAGTGAGTTCTCCGGCGCGGCTGACACGTTGTCCGGTTCCGACCGTCTTCCGTTGCCCGTCTGCCGTGCTCTGGACCACGGAAACGTTTGTGCCGGACGGCAAGCCCGCGACGGTGACTGTGCCCGCCCCAACCGGGTTGACCAAGAGCACGGAGAACGTTCCCTTCTTCGCCCCGACCGTCGCCAGAACGCGCAGTTCGTCGCTACCGGACACGCTCGGCACCGTCACCTTCGCCCCCGGCGCGAACACCTCCTCCATCTGCCGCAGGACGTGAAAGACGGGGTAGGGGCTTTTCCCGTCCCCGGTGACGAGCGGGTAGTTGTCCTGATACGTCCAGTAGTCCATGAGCGACGCCCCGGTGAGTCGGATCGTTTTTTCGTAAGCCAGCGCGGTGCGTAGCCCGTTCTCCCACGAAACCCACGGGTTCTGCGCCTGCCACAACTGCGCGTCGTGCCCCGCCTCCAGACACCAGACCGGCTTGCCGTATCGTTTGCCCACGGCGGCGATTGCCGCGTAGCGCGCGTCGGGCGCACCCAGCGCGTCCCACGAATGGAACGCCAGCGGTCCCAGATACGGCGCGATGCTGGTGTCCTCCAAAAGAGGGCGGGCGTAGTCGGCGAAGTTCGAGGCGTTCGCGGTATCGGCGGTGACGAACTTCGTTTTCAGTCCCAGTGCCTGGAAGCGCGGTCCCGCCTGCCGGATGAAGTCCGCCATCTGCGCCGGGGTAAACTTGAAGTTGACACCGTAGTCCGGCTCGTTGAACGAAACGTAGTCGACCGAAACGCCGTATTTGTCGCGGGCGGTCACGAGATACCGCGCTACCGCCTCGATACAGTCGGCGTACTTTTCTTGGGGCAACGTACGTCCCGATTGTTCTACCTTCCCGCCGAGCATCCAGATCGGTCCTTCCCAGATGGACGCGACAATGGGGATCTTGCGACGGGAAAACTCTTGCATCGCCAGGAACGAGGCTTTCGCCTGCGCCTGGTCTTTGTAGGCCCCCTTCTCCGGCGTCCACCAGTTCAGCGGGATACCGACGCGGGCGTGGACGACGCGCAGGTGGTCGAGATTATACTGCCCCACGGGGTCCATCGCCTCGGTCTTGCCGTAGCGCGGCTGGGCGAAGTTGCCGCCGAATCCCATCATCGTTTGCTTCGTGTCTTTGAGGTTGACCGCGACCCGAACCCCGTCGCCGAGCGGGGTCTGAGATGCCGCCAGCGCGATCAGCTCCTCCGCCGTTTTCGTCTTGCCGTAGTTGATCAGCGACAGACCGCCTACCTCTACCGTTTGAGGACCGAATGCGAACCGTAGGGAAATCATCGCCTCGCCCGGCGCATATGATTCCGCCGAGGTAAACGGGACGACAACCTGACGCCACGCCTTCGCGCCGCGCGGCGTTACCGCCGCCCGCGTCGCGGATTTCGTCCACGGGTCGGTCGCCCTCTCGAACAGAAATTCCACCTGCCCCGCGTTGTTGCCGTCCGCCGCCGCGCCGCGTACGTGGAACGAGGCGAGCAGGGCGTCCCCTTTCTGGACGGGAGCCGTGGTCCTCACCGTCATTTGGGTCGCGTTCGTTTCCGGTGCGGCAGTCCCGATCCGCACGCGCAACGCCTTCGCGAACGGCTGCCCCGTCACCGGCACTATCTCGCTTGTTGCCTGTGTCCGCTCCAAGCCACCGACCGCCGTCGTCAGCAAGGCGTCGTCCGCGATGACCGGGGTACCCCCCGCAAGGGGTGGTGCGGGTGGCGACGCATTCCGGTCGTCCTGTTGCCATCTGCCTGCCCCGATGGTACAGCCGATGGCGACCGAGAAGAACAGAAAATGAGCAAAAAACGATAATAAAGTCGTCCGTCTGACGATCCCCATAGTTGAAACTTCCTTGTGTGCGCGTCCGGTGACGCCTTTTCCTCAGAAGGAGGCGATAAATGAGAACGAGGAGCGTCCTGCTTCCCGCGATCCCGTTCGCCAGGTCGCCGGAACCGTTTCGGGATGTGGTCATTCGCTGCCTCCTCGCAGACCCGTTGTCCCGATTATACCGCCGTTGACCGTTCGCAGCCTCCGGGCACCAGTGCCTCCGCTGGTCCTTCCCCGTCAGGTGCTATTCCTCGCGGTTACGCGGGAGCGATTTGTGCGCGGACAATCCGTGCCACGTGTTCTACCAATCCTATAGAGAATCTGTAACTGATGGACGGGCGGCGAATAGTCTGTCCTACTTTGTGCAACAGGGGGCAACGCGCGAAGTACGAGATGGCTCCGGCGTCAGTCGCTGTAGGGGTTATTGACGCGGGAGATCACGTCGCGGAGCGGCATGTCGTCGGGGGCGTCGGAGACGGCGCGGTTGAGTTCGTCTAAGAGGCGGGCGCGGCGTTCTGACGCGGCGCGTTCTTCCGCCGTCGGGTCGTGGTGCAGGACGCGGAGCCAGTCGCGCAGTTGCCGGGGCATGCGCGGAAATCGGGTGAGCTTCGCGGCGGGAACGGGATTGCCGGGTACGGGGGGACGCGCCGATGCGGAACCCGCTATAGCGGCGGTGTCTTCGAGAGTATTAGAGGCGGCTTCGTTCACGTCGGCTCCCTATTCTATCGCGTTTTACCGGGTTGCCGGACGATGTTTTTTAGACCGGCAAGGTGATGCTCCCGCTGATCGCCGCGCGACTCGCGCCGGTGACGGCGGGCAAGTTCGCGGGCGTTCCCGACAGCGCGGCGTCGGCGAGAACCGCGAACGCGATTGCTTCTCTCGCCTCCGCATTTATACCCAGATCATCGGAAACGAGAACCGGAATCGGTGCCATTTTTTCGCGAAGGAGGCGCATCAGCACCGGGTTTCGTGCCCCGCCCCCGCTGACGATGATTTCGTTTGGCAGGTCCGGCAGGAAGCGGTCGTAGGCGGACGCGATGCTGTACGCCGTGAACGCCGTCACGGTCGCCAGAATGTCATGCTTCGTCAGCACGCCGTACGCCGGGTCGTGTTGTGCCGTGCGCTGTTGGAGCAGTTTCGACCAGAGCACTTCGCCGAACTCTTCCCGCCCCGCCGATTTCGGCGGTTCTATTAGCAGGAATGGGTGCTCGAAAAGCCACGCCAGCAGTTTCGGGATGATTTCGCCGGACGCCGCCATCGTCCCGTTTTCGTCGAACGATTGGGCGTTGTTCGTCGCCCAGCGCGCCGCCAGGTCGATCAGCATATTGCCCGGTCCGGTATCGAACCCGCGCACGTCGCTCACCGTGCCGCCCGCCGGGAGATAGGTAACATTCGCGATGCCGCCGATGTTTTGCAGGGCGCGTTTTTTGGTCGGGTGCTTGAGCAGACGCCAGTCCGCGAACGGTACGAGCGGCGCGCCCTGCCCGCCGAGCGAAACGTCGGCACTGCGGAAGTTCGACACGACCGCGATCCCGGTGCGCGTCGCCAGCGTCGCCGCGTCGCCGAGTTGCAGCGTCGCAGGGAAATCGCCGTGCGGCGTGTGCGACACCGTCTGCCCGTGGCAACCGATGGCGAGAACAGGCACCGATGTGGGCAACGTGGTTTCGCTGTACACCGCAGAGACCGCGTTCGCATACTCCCCCGCCAACTCCACCGAAAGGCGCGACACGGTTTCGGCGTTCCCCTGCCCGTGCGATACGGCGAGGATACGCTCCCGCAACCCGCCCGCGAACGGTACCGACACGAACGCGACCAACGCGACCGTGTCGCCGTCGAAGCGCACCAACGCCGCATCGGTCCCGTCCGCACTGGTCCCGGACATCAAGCCGATGACGTAGCGGGGGGATCGTTGCGCGTCCGTGAAAAGGGTTTGCCAGGGAGTCATTTCGCTCCCATCCCCGTTTCTCCCTCCCCCCAACCCCCTGCCGTTTTTCCTCCCTCCCCCCAACCCCCACCCTCATCGGAATGAGAGAGGGGGAGTAAGAACCCGGAAAGCGAATCGCCGCCGGTATCCCCTCTGGCTCCCCCTCTCTCTTTCCGATGAGGGAGGGGGTTGGGGGGAGGGAGAGGCGAAGCCATCAATAAATCACCTTATTCAGCGGGTACTCGGCTAACCCGGTCGCCCCGGCGCGTTTCAGCGCGGGGATCAGGTCGCGGGCTTCCTTTTCGCTGATAATGATCTCGACCGCGAAGCCGTCGTCACCGAACAGCGGCGACACCGTCGGGCGTTTGAGGGACGGGAGTTGCGCGACCACGGCGTCCAGGTCGCCCGCGCCGACGTTCATCTTCAGTCCGACCAGTGACTCGGCGTTCAGCGCGCCGTTGAGGAGCAGTGCCATGTTTTCGATCTTCGCGCGCTTCGCGGGGTCCGCCCAGGACGCGTGGTTGGCGACGAGGCGCGTGGTGGAAATGAGCAGGGTATCCACGATGCGCAGGTTGTGTGCGCGCAGGCTGGAACCGGTCTCGGTGTTGACCACGATGGCGTCGGCGAGATCGGGGACTTTTACCTCGTCCGCGCCCCACGAAAACTCGATGTCGGCGACCACGCCGTGCCCGGCGAAGTAGCGTTCCGCCAGGCGCACGTATTCGGTGGCGATGCGCATCCCCGCCAAATCCTGCGCACCCTGTATCGGCGAATCGTCTTTCACGGCGAGCACGATACGGATCGGGTTGCGCGTGACCTTGCTGTAGATCAGTTCGCACACCTCATGCACGTCGGCGGCGTTATCCTCGATCCAGTCTTTGCCGGTCAGCCCGACATCAATGATTCCGTCCTGCAGATAGCGCGGAATCTCCTGCGGGCGCATCAGAATGGCGCGGATCTCGGGGTCGTCCACGACGGGTTGGTACGAGCGCGCGTCCACCCGGATATTCCACCCGGCTTTCTCGAACAGTTTGAAGGTGGCGTCCTGAAGGCTCCCCTTCGGCAATCCTAAAACAATTTCCATGCGGCTATTATAGCGTAGCGGCGGGGCGAATGGGGGCAGAGGAAACCGCGACGGGCAGCGGAAAACCGGGTACAAAAAAAGCGGACGCTGTGCGCGTCCGCTTTTCGTACCGCTTCACCGATTTTAGCGTCGGCTCAGGTTCGCCAGCAAGCGGAGCAGTTCGAGGTACAGCCAGACCAGCGTGACCATCAACCCGTAACTCGCGTACCACTCCATGAACTTCGGGGCGCGCCGTTCGACGCCCTTTTCGACCAGGTCGAAGTCGAGGAGCAGGTTGAACGCGGCGACGCCGACGATCACCAGGCTGAGTCCGATATTGAGCGGGTTGTTGCTCCACAGGAAGCCGGAAATCGCGTGATTCCCGAGAAGATTGAGTATGAAACTCAGGAGGTAGGTGATCCCGATGGCTCCGGTCGCCGCAACGACACCCATTTTGAGTTGCTCGGTGACCTTGATCAAGCCCGTGCGGTACACGGTCAGCATGATTCCGAATACGCCCATCGTCAGCGCGACGGCTTGTATCACGATGCCGTTGTACATCGTCTGGAACACCGCCGAGATAGCCCCGAGGAAAAGCCCTTCCAGCACGGCGTAGATCGGCGCAGTGATCGGCGCGGATTTCGGACGGAAACACGTCACCAGCCCGACGATGAACGCCCCAATGGCACTGCCGAGGGCGAGCGGCATGGCGAGGGCGGCTCCGCCACCGAACACCAGTGCCCAGGTGAACGCCGCCGCCGCGAACATCATCGCGAACAGGATCAGCGTCTTGTTGATCGTGCCCGCGACGGTCATCACCTCCGCCAGTTGCGGGACCGCCTGCGCCTGCGCGTAGCCGCCGCCACCTTCCGGTGTCAGATAACCGTCCTGCTCAAATTTATCGTACGTATTTTCGTTAAATGCGGGGTTAGCCATAGTTGATTTCCTGTACACTATTATACCAGCAAACGGGGTGATTCGGTTCCGGTGCCAAGCCGGTTACAGGGCTTGTGTCGCGACGGTCGGCGTCGGAATACCGCGTACAAAGAGCCTTGCTCGTAGATTATAATGTCACGTCCCAAAATCCTTTTTTTAGCGCACCTGCTTCCGTGGCGGCTTGACGACGGCGGGCGGATCAAGTCCTATCATACCCTGCGCCTCCTGGGCGAACGTTATGACCTGACTCTATGCGCCCTGTTGCGCACAGGGGAATTTGGGGGAGTCGAGGTTGCTCAAAAGTCCCCACGCCCAAATCTGTCTGCTGAACACTGGTTCTCGCTCGACCGCAATCTCCTGTCAAACCCGATCCATGCCGCCTTCGCCCTGACGCGGAAAAAGTCATTCGTGATCATTCGCGATAATGTGGAGAGTTTGGCCTCAAGCATGTCGTATTTGCTCGGCGAAGAGCGTTACGACGCCATCCACTTGGATCACCTGCAGATGGCGCAATTTGTCCCGGACACGTTGCCATACGATGCGAGAATCATCCTCGATCAACACAACGTCGAACACCGGATCATCCGGCGGATCGCGGAAACGCCCGGCGCGAACCCGCTCCTGCGCTGGTACGCCGGTGTCGAATGGCGCAAACTACGCGATTTCGAGACCGCCGCCCTGCGCCGCGCCGACGCGACGCTCGCCGTCTCCGACGCCGACCGGGACGCATTCCTGTCCCTCGCACCGGACCTCGCGGGGAAAATCGAAACCGTGCCCATCGGCGTGGACACCGACTATTTCGCCGTCGCCGAGCGCGCCCCGGACGCCGACACGATCCTTTCCATCGGCACGATGTCCTGGCTCCCCAACATCGACGCGGTCTGCTGGTTCGTTACCGAGATACTGCCGCTGGTGCGGGAGAAAAAGCCGGGCGTTCGCGTCGCGGTCGTCGGCGCGAATCCCGCGAAGGAGGTTCTCGCGCTGGGGAAACGCGATCCCGCCGTCGCGGTCAGCGGAACCGTTCCCGATGTACGTCCGTATGCCAAAGAGTGCGGCGTGTTTATCGTTCCGCTCCGTTCCGGTTCCGGGGTGCGGGTCAAGATTCTCAACGCGCTCGCGATGGGGCTACCGGTGGTTTCGACCGCTCTCGGTGCGGAAGGAATCGCGGTGACGCACGGCTTGAATATCCTGATCGCCGACACGCCCCGGGATTTCGCCGACGCCGTGTGCCGCGTTCTGACGGACCGCGCGTTCGCCGACCGACTCGGCACGAACGGTCGCGCGCTCGTAGAACAGAATTATACGTGGGAGGCGGTCGGCAGGCGGCTTCACGCGGTGTATGACCGGGTGCTGGGGACGGGGGCGGCGTGACAATAAGGACACGGACCGACACGGGATCACCGGTTGGGATCATCGGTCGCGTCCCGGCGTCCGTCGGTTTCGATCATCGGTTTCACCGACGCCTGTAGGTGGCTCCGCCACCGAGCGTCCTCCGGACGCGCCGGACACGAGCCGTTGTCGCGGTCGCCGAACGGTATCGACATGCCCGCGTCCAGAGGACGCTCGGTGGCGGAGCCACCTACAGGCGCCGGGGAAACCGATGATCAAAACCGAAAACCCCGTCGAAAAACAACTGACGCGACTACCGCTATGAACGCCAACCCGCTCCGCATCCTGTACGTGCTCCCGTATGTTCCTTCCCCGATTCGCGTACGCCCCTACCAGATCATCCGCGCCCTCGCGCATGCCGGGCGCCGGGTCACGGTCGTCGCCCTCGCGGACGAATTCGCGA
This sequence comes from Armatimonadota bacterium, assembly GCA_043763605.1. GTDB lineage: Bacteria > Armatimonadota > Armatimonadia > Armatimonadales > Armatimonadaceae > JACMIU01. The sequence goes on from JAYULM010000475.1 coordinate 8,527, forward strand.
GCGACGATGCCGTCGCCGAACTGCGCACCTTCTGCGACGCCGTGCATGTCGTGCCGCACCCCCGCGCGCGCGCGGTGTGGCAGGCGTTGCGCGCCCTCCCGACACCCACGCCGCTCTGGGCGGCGTACTGCTTTTCGGAGGCGATGGAAAAAACACTGCGCGCGCTGGTCGCCACGGGCGCGTTCGATGTCGCCCACGTCGAACATTTGCGTGCCGCGCATTTCGCGCGGGCACTCGCGCCGTTGCCCACCGTTTTTGATGCCGTAGATTGCATCACCGCGCTTCGCCAGCAGATGATGCGCAATGTTGCCGCCCCGCCCGTGTCGCGCCTGCTCTCGTGGGAAGAGTGGGGCAAACTGCGCGCCTACGAGCCGCGCGTTTACCGGTCGTTCGGACAGGTCGCAATTTCGTCCGAACACGACGAAGCGGAACTGCGCCGCCTCGACGGTGGACTGCCCCCGATTACGGTCATCCCGAACGGCGTCGATGCCGACTACTTTTGCCCCGACCCGCGCGTCGCCCCGGAAGCCGACACGCTGGTTTTTTCGGGCAAGATGAGTTACGAGGCGAACCACGACGCGGCATCGTTTCTCTTGGGGGAAATACTGCCGCGTCTCCGGCAATCGCGCCCCGGGGTGAAAGCGATCCTTGTCGGAAGTGCGCCGTCGAACGCGCTGAAAGCGTTGGCGGCGCGGACGGGGAACGTGGCTCTCACCGGCTTCGTGTCGGACATCCGCCCGTACCTGGTCCAGGCGTCGGTCGCCGTCTGTCCAATGCGGATCGGCGTCGGCATGCAAAACAAAGTCCTGGAAGCGATGGCGGTCGGTCGCCCGGTAGTCTGCTCGCCGATAGCCGCGCGCGCACTGCCGGAAGGCACGGGAACAAACCACGGTGTGCATATCGCCGACACCGCCGACGAGTTCGCCCGAGTTTGCGCCGAACTGCTCTCCGGTCCCGTCGAAACATTGGCGGAATCCGGGCGCGCCGCCCGCGCCTTCGTCGCGCCACGCTACCGATGGTCGACGACGGCGGACGCTTTCAATCGCCTGTACGATACGGTAATCGCCGCAGGTGTTGCCGCCCATGACAGCGAGACCGACTCGGCACCGCGCCGTGAACTCGCGACCGGAGCGGTCTCCTGAATTTTCGCACCCTACCGCCGCCCATGAAGCCAGACGTCGCCACAACTCCCCCGGCACCGGAAACTACAGCGGCGACGGTTTCGTCCGTCTCGCCGGGGTATGACGCTCTGAAACGCGCGGGGGATGTGCTCGGTGCGGGCGTCGGGTTGCTATTCCTGTTCCCCGTTTTCGTCGCGATCTCGGCTCTGATCGTCCTCGACTCGCGCGGTCCGGTCCTGCACCGGCGGCGCGTCCTCGCGCGGCAGGCATATCGGGAGGGCGAAACGCCGCGCACGTTCGACGCGTTCAAGTTTCGCACCATGATCCCCGGAGCTGACGAATGGCTGGAGCAGAACCCCGCCGCCCATACGGAGTACCGGAAACAGTACAAACTGCCCGCCGACCCTCGGGTGACGCGGATCGGCGGCTGGCTACGCCGTACGAGTCTGGACGAACTGCCGCAACTGATCAACGTGTTGCGCGGGCAGATGAGCTTGGTCGGACCGCGCATCATCACGCCCCCCGAACTGTCGCATTACGGCGATCATGCGGCGAAACTGATAACGGTGATACCGGGATTGACCGGCTGGTGGCAGGTTTCCGGCCGCTCCGGCGTTTCATATGCGGAGCGCGTCCGGCTCGACATGTGGTACATCGATAATCGCACGTTGCGCCTCGATTGGCGTATTCTGATCCGCACCATCGCCGTCGTCTTCCAGCGGTACGGCGCGTACTGAGGGCGAAGCCACCGCGCTTTTGCCGGACGGTGGCATCCACAGGACAGTCCCCTGCTGACCGGACCGTTTTGTCTTTGCACTTAGTGTCGCGCTGCGGGGACAATCGTTTTTGCCGACAGCCACGCGTCGATCAGTTGCCGCGAGAGCGAGAGTTTCCCCGGCAGTTGCGGCAAGTCGTCCGCGTTGAACCATTGCGCGCCGTCCAACTCCGATTCGTCCACGGTCAGCGGGGCGTCGGGGTCGGTCGCGCGCGCGGTGAAGCCGATCATCAGTTGGTGCGGGTAGGGCCAGGGCTGGCTCCCGTGATACACAATGTCGGCCACGCGCAAGCCGACCTCCTCCTGCGTTTCCCGCGCGACGCACCCTTCCATCGTTTCGCCCGGCTCGACGAACCCGGCTAAGATGCTCCAGCGGTCGCCCCAGCCCGCCTTGTGCGACAGCAATATGCGACTTGCCCCGTCATGGACGAGCATCAGAACGGCGGGCGAGACGACCGGGTACGCGCAGTAGCCGCATGCCGTGCAGGTTTTCGCCCAGGCGTTCGGCGTGTCTTCCGTCGCGCCTCCGCACTTCGGGCAGAACCGGCTGATCTCGCCCCAGTTCAGAAGATGGAGTGCGTAGCCGACGAGCGTGTATTCGGCTTCGGGGAGCGCACCGAAAAGGTTCCGCACGGGCATCCCGCTACGGTCGGCTTCGGCGACAGCGGTTTCGTCGGCGCGGTAGGCGAGACATGCGACGCCGTCCAGGTCGCCCAGATACAGCGTTTCCGCCCCGGCTTCCGCGAACGGCAGGGCACCGCCGACCACGCCTGATAACAGCGACGCTGAACCCGCTTCGCCGGGCACCGTCACCAGGTCGCGCCCGCCAACGAACGGTAGGTAGTACGCCGCCGTATCCGCTTCCGGCGCGGCGGGCGGGTAGCGACGCGCGAATCGCTCCGTGCCGTGTAAACCGCTCATGGTAGTAACCCCCGCGTGTCGATCATTTCGCGCAGTTCGCGCGCGGTCAGCGGGACTTCCTCCGCGCGGAAACCGCGTTCCGCCGCGTCCACGACCACCGGAAGCAACTTCTCGCGCACCAGATGGAACGCGCAGGCGTTGTAATAGTTACATGTGTGCCGCTTGACGAAACCGAGCAAACCGTCCACGTCGTCGCCGAACGCCCCGTCGCCACCCGGTGCTTCCAGGCACGCCCACAGTTCATGGACGCGCAAAATGACGTTGATGTCGTCGGTCATGCCGAGTCCGCCCGTCTCACCCATCACCCGCTTCTGTGCGAGCGGCGAATCCGGCGGCGCGGTCAACCCTTCGGCGGCGGTCCCGGCATAACGGACAATGGCTTCGCGCGACAGCATCGAAAGGTACGCCGCGTAATCGTTGCGCCGGAGCATCTCGCGGTCGTTGAACTCGCCCGCGTGATACTCGTCCATCGTGTCCGTCAAAATCGCGTCCGCGTACTCATCCGGCAACGCCAGATACACCGACACCGCCGCCATCACCATCTTGCGATAGTTCAGCAGCACGTCGAGCGACACATCGCGCAGGGCGTCGGGCAGTTCGCCAGTCTCGGAAGGTTCCATGCCGGATTGTACCCGGTGGGGGAGGTGTTAGGTGTTGGGTGTTGGGTGGGACGGACGGTGAACCGTTCCGCTATGCGCCTTCGGCGGACGCGCCGGGCGCGAAGGAACCGGTAGCGTATCGCCGTCCGGTTTCCCCGCTCGCAGAGCGTCCGCCGAAGGCGCATAGCGGAACGGTTCACCGTCCGTCCCACCCAACACCCAACACCCAACACCTAATCACCCGGTCAGGTACGACGCCTGCTCCAACGACCGATGCCCGCCGTATCGCGCCGCGTTATCCTAACCCCAACACAAAACACGTCGCGCCGGAACCGAACCGGCGGTGAAAGGTTCTTTAACTATGGAACAGACTATGCAAACCAATCAAACGGATACCGGCGTTCTCGCCCGACTTTCTGATGAACTCGCCGCAGCGACCGCGATCATCGCGCCGTTCCTGGTGCGCGTGGACGACGGCACGCGCTTCACCGCGACAGGCGTTTCTCTCGGCGGTGGCTACATCGTGGGCGCGTCCCACGCCGTGGAGAGCGACGACGTTTCCGTGATCACCGCCGACGGCACGCGCCACGCGGCGACCCTCGTCGGGCGGGACTCGGACACCGACATCGCGCTCCTGAAAGTAGAAGCCGACCTGCCCGCCGCGCCGACCGTGACCGGAACCCCGCGCACCGGCGAACTCGCGCTCGCCGTCGCCCGCCCCGGCGACCTCGGCTTGACAGCGACGCTCGGGCTGGTGTCGCAGGTGCAGGAAACCGAGACCGACGGCAACGCGGAGTATATCGTCTCCACGGACGCCGTCCTGTATCCCGGCTTTTCCGGCGGCGCGTTGATCACCACCGGCGGCGCGATGATCGGGCTGCTCAACCGGCTGTACGGGCGTGGGGCGGGCGTCGCGCTCGGGGTGCCGCTCGTGTTGCGCGTTGCCGAACACCTGAAAGCGCATGGTACGAAGCGTCCCGGCTACCTCGGTGTCCGCACGCAACTGGTCGCCCTGCCCGAAACCCTGCGCACGTCGCAAAACATCCCGCAGACGCGCGGCTTGCTGGTCGTGTCGGTGCAACCGGGTAGCGCGGCGGAAGCGGCGGGCTTGTTCCTCGGCGACACGCTCCTCGCGGTGAACGGCAGTCCGGTGGAAGACGTGGACGCCCTGCGCCATCACTTGGTCGCAGGCGAAACCATCACAATCGCCACCCTGCGCGGCGGCGCGACGACAACCATCACCGCCACCGTCGCCGGAACGGAGTAGTTGTGAACCGCCAAGACGCCAAGGACGCCAAGGTAAGAGGAGAGGGAGAAGAAAGGGGTTGTAAGAAGGGACTTTCCGGTGACTGATAAGCCTTCTCGGTAGCGAACGGGCGACAAACATTAAACCCTCTTCTCCCTCTCCTCTTACCTTGGCGTCCTTGGCGTCTTGGCGGTTCAAACAAAAAACATGGAAATGACAGAAGAAAATCCCGGTCCGGCGGTCGTGATCGTCGCCGCGTATCCGTCCGTGCGGGCGGGGCTACATGCCCTGCTCCGCGCGGACGGTTCTCCTCTGCTGGTGCTTGAGGAAGCCGAGTCGGGTGCGGAACTGGCGCAACTGTTAGCCGACATCCGCCCTGACGTGGTCCTGCTCGACACCACGGGCGAGGAGCGGAGCGCGGTCGCGCGTACCCTGTCCGGGTTGGCGAGCGCGAAACGCTCGTCGGAAGTCGGGCTGTTGGTGCTCGGCGACCGCCCCGAAGACGACCTGCCGCGCCTCGCGTCGGCGGACGGTCTGACGGGGTTCGGCTACCTGCTCCGCTCGGAGGCGGACGGCGCGCAGATCATCGCCGCGATCCGTGCGGTCGCGGACGGACTGATTACGCTCGACCGGTCGCTGACAACCTATTTGACAGGCAAACCGGACTCCAACCTAACAATACCCAACACCAAATACCCAACACCCAACACCCTGCCCGGCGAGACGCTGACGCCGCGCGAGATCGAGGTGCTACAACAGATGGCGGAAGGTTTGCCGAACAAGCAAATCGGGACCAAACTCGGCATCAGCCTGCACACGGTCAAGTTCCACGTCGCGCAGATTCTGGGCAAACTGAACGCGACCAGCCGCACGGAAGCGGTCACGGTCGGGGCGCGACGCGGGTATGTTTTGTTCTAAAAATGGAATGCCGCCCGTTCGGGGGTTTAAAAACCCCTGAACGGCAACGGTATAATAGTCGCATGGTAGCAACAACTCCCGAACGCGGCGCGGACGTAGTTAGGCTCAACAACGTCAGTTGGCAAACGTACGAGTCGCTATTAAAAGACCACGAATTCTCCAGCACCCCGCGTTTCACCTATGATGAAGGAACATTGACCATCACGCGTCCGTTTCGGTGGCATGAGGCGATGAACCGCACGGTCGCCTACATGGTGGATATTATCCTGGGGGAATGGCGGGTAAACTGCGACAACTTCGGTTCGCTCACGCTGAGATCGCCGGGGCAAAAAAAAGGGGTCGAGCCGGATACGTGCTTTTACATCGCGAACGTCGGCGCATTGGACGGCAAAGACTCGCCGGACCTGGAGCAAGGCGATCCGGCACCGGATCTGGTGATCGAGATCGACGACACCTCGCTTTCCGGCGCGAAACTGCCGATCTACGCCGCGTTTGGCGTACCCGAAGTCTGGCGCATCCGCAAAACCGGTGTGGCGATTTTACGGCTTAATGACGGCGCGTATGAAGCCGCCGCCGATAGCGCGTCGCTCCCGAGACTGACCCCGGAAGTGATCAGCGCTCTTCTCCAGCAGAGCGAAGCCCTGACCCGTTTCGCGTGGGCGGACGCCGTGCGCGAATGGGCGTGGGCGAACCCGCCTATCCCCGGGGTGGGATAGCCGCGCGGTTCACCGCCCCAGTTTCACTACCGCCGCGCCCGATTCGCGCAGGGTGATCAGTTCCGCCAACGCGGCGCGGGCGGCGTCCCGGTTGTCGTAATAGCCGAGCATGATCGTTTTCCCGCTCAGGTCGGCTTTGAGCGCGGCACCGCTCCCGGTCGGCTCGACATACATCCGGGAGACGTGGTCGGTGTTGATGCAGTTGGCTTCGTGTTCGAGGTAGATCCACATAACTCTACTTTCCGGTAAGTGAGGGGGATGATTTTGGCGAAACATAGGCGGGGACGATAGAACGGGTTTACCACAACTCGTTACCAACCCACCTATGCTCAATCCAGTATATCGAACCGCGACCTTCCTGTGCCAATTGGTTGCTCGTTTACCCATCGGAACCAATCTGGGGCTTGCTCATCTGCTCTGGACATTGCTCTCGGGGCATTTCCTGCCCAGTCGTGGCGCGGTCTTCCCGGCTTTACAGAACGCGGGTATCGCCGACAAAGAAGCCCGGCAAGCCGAAGCGTCTCTGCGCGAAGGCAAGTGGGATGTTCGGTCGCTATTGCGCCGTTTCGGCTGGCTGATCCGCCAGGAACAGCACACGAAGCGGGTTTGCATTGGGCAGTGGCGGCCTCTCCTCATCGACTGGGTCGGTTTCTTCCGCCCCCGCCTGTCGGGCTGTTCGAGTAAGCATTATGATAGTGCCGCCGGTAAAGCCTTGCCCGCGATTGAGTTGGGCATGGTAGCGACTGTCGGGCAGATTCGGGAAAGGACGATCCCTGTGCTTGTCGAATTGAACCGGTCCGGCGACACCCTGTCTTTGCTCCAACTAGCGCGGACGAAGCAAGGTTGTCGCGACGTACTTGTGGCGGACAGGCAAGTAAAGATGAGCCACTTGGAAGAGGCCGGGTTGCGTCATTTCGTGATCCGTGTTGGAAACGGAGTTTCGCAACGTGCTCAACAGAATCTCGCAGCACGCAGGAGCGAGATAATGTCGCGGGAGTCGGGGAAACGCGGGCGGAAACCGACGCGGGGAGAAATGGTCCGCCCCCTTGCCCGCCATTACAAGGGGAAGATTCTTGGGGCGACCCCGCCAGACCGTGAAGAAAACTTTGTCGAGAACGGTCGCCCCATGGAGGCGAAGTGGTTCGATAAGATTGTGGTTGCCGGGAGTAGCCGGGAGGCGTCTTGTCTGGTAATCAAAGACCCGCGTTACAAAAACGAGTGGGTCCTACTGACCGACCTTAGCGACGCTTCTGCTGAAACGGTCTACCGTCTGTATTGTTCCCGGTGGAAGATTGAGCAACTGCCTTTGACGGGCAAGCAGATATTAGGGGGGCATCGCTCGTTCGTCCACGCGGCGACAAGTCGTTACCGTTTGCCAGAGATATGCCTGTTGTGCGCTTCGGTCAGTTTATATCTTTCAGCGACGTGTGAGGCGATAGCCACCGGGTTTTGGGATCGTCACCCGAAGAGGACTCCGGGCCGCTATAGGCGGGTTTTATTCGGGGCGAAGTTACCCCAATTTCGAGAATTTACGGTCGGCTACGGCAGAGTCCGAGAAAAGCATTCGATTCACGAGCATTTGTCGAAGGGGATTGCCGGGCATTGCAGGCAAGTAATGAATGGAACACCCCCCTCATTTACCGGAAACTAAAGACATAATGAAATCGGAGGGCGGCAACCCTTCCGCGTCCGCTCCCGGGAATATCATGCCACAGTTTGCCCGCGATTATCTACAGCAACGCGACGATCAGGACGATAACGGTTAGAACGATCAGTAGCACGACCAGAGCCATGTTGCCGCGTTGCTTGCGGTGTCGGGCGTCGCGCGTCGTTTCGGCGTCGGTGAGGGCGGCGCGGGCTTCGTAGAGAGCGATCTGTTCGTCCGATGTCGCGAGCGGGTCCAAGCCCTGCGCGCGGAGCGACTCTTCTTCGTCCTGAAGCAGGGCGACGGCGCGTTCCGTGACTTCCCCGGCTTGTTGCGTGGCGTCGCGGGTTTGTATCAGCATCGCCTCGTACTGTTCCATCTCGCGGAGCAGGGCGTTTTCCAGATCGTCGTTGTCGCGGCTACGCGCCTGCTTCGCGTTTTCCCGGAGCAGGGCGACTCGCTTCTCGGTGTCGGCTTGCATCTGGCGCAGGTTGTCGCGCTGGACGAGTGCCTGACGGACGAACCGGCGGTTGAGCGCGTGGCGCACCGCGCGTTCGGACGCCGGGACGTTCTGCGCAGCACCGGTATTGACTTCGATCAGCGACGCGAACAGGGAGCGTTGCAATTGCATCGTGTTCCACTGCGTTTTCAGGAGCATCGCCTCCGCCGTCTTCTGCCGGATGCGCTCCTCATCGGCTTTGATCGCGGCTTTGAGTTTTTCCGTGGTCGCTTTCGCCTGTTCCCAGGAGTGGGTGGTTTCCGCGAGAGCCGTATGGTACGATGCCGCCTCCAACCGAAGTCGTCCCGCGAGGTCGGCGTCGCCGCGCTCGTCGGCGAGGTTGGCTTTCGCCTCGATTACGGCAATCTTCCGCTCCAGATCGTCGACCATTTGCTCCAGATTGTTTTTCGCTGTGATGGCGCGCACGGCGGCGTCGCGGTTGCGGGCGTGCATCTCCGCCATTTCGCGTTGCGCCTGCTCCAGAAGCGCGGTCGGGTCGAATTCATCCTCGACCGGTTGCCCCGCGCCCGGTTTATCCCCGAGTAGTTTTTGCCAGAAGTTCATAGATTGCTTATCCGATCCCCGCCCGCGTCGCGTCGCGTTGCGCCGCCGCGTCTAAAAAGTATCGCACCGCCGCCGCGCCGTCTGCGCCTAAATCGTGGCTGAATTCATTTACGTACAGGGCGATATGCGCTTCGATCACGCCGTCCGATAGATCCTGCGCGTAGCGACGGCACAGCGCGAGGGCGTCATCGCGGTGCGCGTCCGCCCACCGCAGGGACGACTTTATCGCCTCTTCGATGTTCGTTATCGCTCCCGCGCCTAGGTCGCGCCGGACCGCTATCGCGCCGAGCGGGATCGCCTGCCCGGTTTTTTGCTCCCAGAAATCGCCGAGATCCTGAATTAGCGTCAAGCCGTCGTCGCGGTACGTGAATCGCTTTTCATGGATAACGACCCCTTGCGCCTCCGGTCGGTTGCAAAGTTCGGTGTATAAAGCGTCGAACGGTACGAATCGCTTGGGTACGTCCGTCTGCCCGAAGTAGAAATCGAGCAGAAAGTTCGCCGTAGTCCATTCGCCCGGGACCAGCAGTTCGCGCGACGGGTCAAGCACGCCCGCGCCGTTGCGGTCGCCCGCGTCATTGACGAGGAGCAGGGGACCGACGCCGCGTCCGAGTGCGCCGCCGCACGGGAGCAGATCGTACTGGTCCGCGATCCGGGGGTAGTTCGCGTAAGAGATCTTGCAAACGTCGATGTCGCCGGACAGCGAAACGGCGTTCAGGGTTTCCACGTCCTCGAAGCGCACCGGGGCGAAACGCACCCCGTGCGCGTCCGACGTGCCGAGAAGCGACCCGGCGAAAATATATACGTCGTTGGGGCAGGGCGAGATGCCGAGGCTGAGCGTAATCACATCACTGTTTACGCGCGCAGGCTTCGAGGTATTCCCGCAAGTTTCCGAGGGCGCGCCGGATATTTTCGGGGCGTATGTCGCGGCGGGCGGCGATATTGCTGACGGCGCGTATTTCGCACACGGGAACGCCGCCGATCTGCCCGACATGCGCGACGGCGGCACCCTCCATCGTCTCGAACGCGCTCCCGAACTGGCTTGCCCGCCGGAACCCCATTTCCGTAGTGCCGGTACAGGCGTTCACGGTCGCGCCGTAAGCGACCCGAGTGTCCGGGTTTGCCAGTTCGCGGGGTCGGACGAGTGGATACACCTTCTGGTAATCGCCGCCGAACGCGGTCTCGTGGAGCGGCAGGAAGCCGGGCGGGTCGGGCAGTTCCATGCCGAGATCGGCGTACGTTTCTCCCAGACCCAGGACGACCTCGCCGATAGCCAGACCGCTACCAGGATACGCCCCCGCGATGCCGATATTGACGAGCAGCGAGTAGTCGCCCGCCAGCACTTTCGGCATCAGCGTCGCGAAGGTCGCCGGAATCCCGACGCCAGACACGAACCGCTCGCAATGGGGGAACAGTCCATCATCCCAGACCGCGAGTTCGTTCTCCGTCGCCGCGCAGACAAGCCACATGAGGAGATTAAACCGCCAAGACGCCAAGACCGCCAAGATAAGAGGAGAAGGTTTTGAGGTTTTGCCCGCCTCGTCAATCGCGTTATCGGACTGATCCGGGAAGCCCCAAACTTAGAACCTTCTCCTCTTATCTTGGCGGTCTTGGCGTCTTGGCGGTTCAAACACTCTTTTAGCGGCGCAGTAAGCCGATGACACCTTCGCCTGCGGTCATTTCGGCGAGGGCGGCGGGGTCTTTCAGGCGGCGCAGGGTTTGTTTGAGTTCGTCTACCTGGGCAAGTACCGCGTCGGCGTACCGGTTGTCCAGCAGCGTCACGCCTTCCTGCGCGAGAGTCAGGGCACCGGCGGTCAGGGCTTCCTTCAGGTACGCGGGCGTGAAACCGTCCGACTTGTCGGCTACTTTTTGCGACAGCGCGGCGACATCTAGTTCCGGGGATAGCCGTTCGGACAGTTGCGAGCGGGTGAGAACGCGGCGGCAAAACTCGGCGCGCTCCGCTATCGCCGGGAGTCCGATGTGGAAAACGCGGTCGAAGCGCGATGGGCGTTTCAGGAACGCTTCGTCGATCTTCTGCGGGTGGTTCGAAGACGCGATGAGCAGGATGCCCTCGTTCGACGAGAAGCCGTCCAACTCGTTCAGGAAAACGGTGCGATTGTCCGGCGTGATCAGCGTGTCCATGTCTTCGAGGGCGAGCAGACAGGGGGCGAGTTTGCGGGCGCGCTTGAAGATCGCCTGAATCGCCTCCTTGCGGTCGTCCTCGCGCAAATCGCGCACGTACAGGAACGGCAGGTCGGGCAACGCGGACGCGGCGGCTTTGCAGATCATCGTCTTGCCGGTCCCGGGTGGCCCGACGAGCAGGATGCCGCGCCGCCACGCGAACCCGAACGCCGCGTAGGTTTCCTTCGATTTCGCCCAGCCCTCGACCGCGTCCTTGACGCGGTTGAGCAACACGTCCGGGAAAACCAGGTCGTTCCACGTCGTCTTGCCCATTTCCGCGTCCATGTCCAGCGCGGACTCCCAGCCCTCGGTGTAGCGCAGACAGCGTCCGACCGGACCGTCCGTGGCTTTGATCAACGCATCGCAGAAAGCGTGGACCTGTGCCGCGTCCGCGCCGACGACGAGTGTGTCGCCGTTCAGGTCGTAGTCGGGCGTCAGGATCACCTCGAACGCGTTGCCCTCCCACTCCACGGCGTACCAGCCCATGTAGGACCAGTACGTTTCCCGCTCGTTCACCGACTCGTACTCGCTGGAGCCGGTCAGGCACGTCCGGAAGTTCTGACACGCGGCGCGGAGCCACTGGAGCAGATGTAGTCGCTCCGGGTAGACCGAAAGCACGGCGGAACCGGGGAGCCGTTCGCGCACGATGCGGCGCAACAGACGTTCGGACTGCCCGCGCCGCGCCTCGACGGTCAGGGCATCGTTCATGGCGGTTTCGCGCCAGTCCGTGGCGGAATTCAAAGTGAAAGCGGAGGTGACGGACTCGCCGACGTGATCCATCGCGTCGTCGTCGTCCATTCGGTTCGAAATAATACTCATTGGTAAAGGATATGATACCGGAAAGCGGGGCGGTCGTCCCGTCGCGGTTTCGGGTAGTTCGGGTAGTTCGGGGAACTTCGTTCCTCCGCTGGAAGTGAAGCACTTGGTGTTCCTGCGGAACGCGGAGAAGATTCGTGTTTCCGCGAACCGGCCGATCTGTTTTAATCCGCAGGATTACCGGGTACCCTCTGGGTGGTCCCCGCTTCCAGCGGAGGAACGAAGTTCCCCGAACTACCCGGACCTGCCGAAGCCAACGAAGGATTCGTATTCTCCTCTGACGACCGGTTCTTCGGCTTCCCCTCCGGAACCGGCTGACCGAGCATCGCGGCGAGCGTTTCCGTCAGGCGGCGGGTCGCGGTTTCGGTCGCGCCGGGCTTGCCCCACAGGTCGGAAAAGTCGAGCGGCTCGCCGAACGTCACCGAGATGGGGCGCGGGCTATCCACGCGGCGCGGCAATACGTCGCTGTATTTCCAGACGGCGGCGGTGTTACGGAGCGCGACCGGGACGACGGGCACCTTCGCCCGGAGCGCGACGAGCAGTGCCCCGGCGTGGAGCGGTTGCAACGTCGCGTCGGGGTTGCCGCCGCCCTCCGGGAACAGGATCACTGCCTCGCCCGCTTTGAGCAGTTCCTCGACCCGGCGCAGGGCGGCGCGGTCGGCGGAATCGCGCTGGATCGGCAAAACGCGCCACAGGCGAAACCAATATCCCAGATATTTGATGTCGAACAGTTCGCGCTTGGCGACAAAATACGGCGTGGCGCGGGGGCAAGTCACCGCGATGGCGGCGGGGTCGGCGTCGCTGACGTGGTTGGGGCAGATCAAAACCCCGCCCCGGCGCGGTACGTTGCCGGAACCGTGGACGCGCACCCACCCGCGCCCGAGATAGGAGAGCACGGCGCGCACCAGCATTTTGGCTGGCGTCCAGGTGAGCGCGTAAAGCAGTTTACGGAACATGTCAGGAAGAGGATACCGTGACGATGCCCGGCAAACCACGGGCAGAAAGTCGCGCGGGAAGTCCTGTTTTTTTCGGGACGAAGGCTACCGCTTGCGGCAAAGGGTGACGCCGTCGCCAATAGGAACCATGCAACGGTCCACGCGCTCGTCGGTGGCGATCTTCGCGTTCAGCGTTTTGAACGCCATCGTGTCGGCGTCGGTGATCGCCGGGTCGGCGACTTTCCCCGCCCATAACACGTTGTCGATCAGGAGCAACCCGCCGACGCGCAACAGCGTCAGGCAGGATTCGTAGTACGAATCGTAGTTCGGCTTGTCGGCGTCGATGAACGCGAAGTCGAACGCACCGAGGTTTTCCGGCGATTGGAGTAACGTCGCCAGCGTTTCCGTCGCCGGGGCAAGGCGCAGGACTATCTTATGCGTGACGTTCGCTTCCTTCCAATAGCGGCGCGCTATCGCCGTAAACTCCTCGCTGATGTCCAGCGCGATGATGGTCCCGTCGGGCGGGAGAGCCTGCGCGACCGCGAGACTGCTATACCCGGTGAACACGCCGACTTCGAGGCAGCGTCTCGCCCCGGTCAGTTTCGCCAGGAACGCCATGAATTGCCCCTGCTCCGCGCTGATCTGCCAGCCGCCCTGCGGAAGCAGGGCGGTTTCGTCGCGCAACCGTTGTTGCACGGCGGGAAGGGCTTCGTTCGCCCCGAGCAGGTAAGCGTGAAGCGCGTCGGTCATCGAAAGGGTTCGTACTGCCACGGTGTTATTCCTCGCCGGTCGCCCTCGCGGCGGCTTTCTGGGTGCGTGAACGGATCGCACGCGCTAAATTCAAGCCCGCCTCGATGTCGGACATCTTAGTGTTCGTCAGGCGGGGCGGGGGCAGGCGTTGTCCGCGTGGAGGCATGCTCGAAACCACGGCGGACTCGGCGCGAAGCGGTTCTTCCTCCGGGGTGGTTTCCTGGGGTGGCGCGGTCGCCGCGTCGTAATAGGGGGAGGCGGGGGTTGGCTTCGCGGCGGCAGCCAGCATCTCGTCTATCGGCGACGGGATAGAGGTCAGGTGTCCGTTACGGTATCCATTACCGAGAGGCGACGGCGTGGTGGGCGGAACCCGGTTGCCGAGCGGGGCGGCTGCGACCGGTATGCCGCCGAACCGGGTGGACGCCGCCAGTTGCTCCAGATCCGCCAGCCGCTCCATCGCGCGAGACAACTGAAACTGGATCTCCTGTGAGCGGGTTTCGGCGTGGGTTGCGCGCTCCTCGGCGGTCTGTGCCATCTCCTTTGCCCGGGACACCCCGTGTTCGGTTTCCACCGCACGTTGCAACGCCTCGTTGATGTGCTCCACGGCTTCGGTAACGCGCAATTCGGCTTGCGCGGCGCGCTGTTCGCTCGCCCCGGCGGACTGCGCGGCGGAAGCCGCCGCCATCGTGGTCGCGTCGGCGACGCGTTTCTTGAAGTCGTCGAGGGCGACTTGCGTCCACGATAATTCCTTCCGGGTCTCGTCCCGCTCTCCCTTGAGTCGTTCCGAGAGCGATTCCAGCTCCTCCAGCCGCTTGACGAGTCGTGTCACCTCCGACGACGACGACGCTACCGCCGCGACCCCGGCGGCGATGCTACCGCGCATTGGCGGGTTGATAGTCGGAATCGTGTCGGGGATAGGCGGGAACGGGGTCGAGGCGGCGGCGGCGGGCGGTGTGGCGAGGTTGGTCGCCGTCGCTGCTGGCACCACCGACTGCGTGATACGCGGGGCGGCGGCGGGAGTGGAGGCGGGAGGCGCGTCCGCGACTCGTGACAATGAGAGCGGCGCACGTCGTTTCGGCATTACCGCCATCCCGCCGACGAACGCGAAGACCGCCGTACCACTGAGGAGTCCCCAGCCGACACCGGTGTAGGTTGTCTGATCCGCAGTCAGTTTGGGAAGTAGCCCGAAGGTGACCGCAATCTCTCCCTTCGCGGCGGCGTTGTTCAGCGCGGCGACGGTCTGTGCCGGTGCCTTGAGCAGTTTGGTTTCCAGCAACTCCGCCAGAGCGAACGGCACCGGGCTGTCCGCCAGGCTTTTCGCTCCCGCCTGTCGCGCCGCCGCTTTGTAGGCAGCGAGCAGGGTGTTCTTGCGCGACGCCACCACTTTTTTGCGTTGCGCGACCGGGGTCTGGATGGCGGCGCGCGCGGCGGATTTTACTGCGGCACTTTTCGCCCATGTGCGGATCACGGCTGCTTCCGCACGTGCTTTACCGACTGCCATATACCAGTACGCGCTGGCGAGGGCGAAAACGACCGCGCCCGCGACCCATCCGACGGGGTTCGCGCCGCCACGGGACAATGCCGGCATCGCATAACCGCCGCCGACCGCCGGGTAGTTTGCCGGGGCTGCATTTCTCCCGCCACCGGGCATCATCGAAACGTTGCTTGCGGAAGGAGGTGTGTCTGTTGTTGCGGGTGTTCCCATAAATTGTAGAGTGTTTCCGGACGCTTGATTTGCGTGAGAATAAACAATAAGGCTTATTGCAAAGACCGTGCCGGGTGGGCGATGCGGGCGAGAATTTTGTCTCGCATACACGCGTCTCCTATGTATTCCACATTCCGGGCGTTTTTTACAGTGGGTGCGTCAAGAAAGTCGGGGGTGGGTTGGGAGAAGCGGTAAGGGCGCGTTCGGCGTGGTTGAAAGCGAAGTTGCCCGAGGTGGCGGACTATCCGCGCGGCGGAAGGGGACCGTCCGTTCCGCGCGGATAGTCCTCCACAGGTGGGGGCGTAGGCGACGGGGCGGGGCGGGGGGGCGATACCGAGCGGGTATTCTCGGCGGCGGAAGGTGCGGGATTGGGAGGCGACGCGGTCTTCGTGTCGGGCAGGTTGCCCGAAACACGGGCGGCGACGGCGGTTTCGGCGACGCGGGACGCGGTTGGCGTCCCGCTGAGGGCGGTAGTGGCGGCAGAGGCGGCGGTTTCCGCCGTCGATGGCGTGGAGGAATCGAAAGAGCCCGCTACTATTTCCGGAACCGCAGGGGTAAGTTGAAAAACAGATACCGGCGTTTCGAGTGCGACGGGCGTGGTGCCCGCGACTGTGGGAGGATCGGAAAGCACCGGTTGGCGTGGTTCGGCGGCGACAGAAACGGCGGAGCGCGTGATGAACGGGCGGCGCGGAGCCGGTTGCGGCTGGGAGACCGGGTTCGATGACATTGTGGGTTCCGCCGCCGCCGCTGTTGCCGCCGGATGTCCGACGACGCGGCGCGGATGTCCGACGACGCGGCGCGGAGGCACGGGGGCGGCGGTAGCGGGCGCGAATCGCTGGACGGGGCGCGTTTTCGTGGCGGAAGCGACGGGGGCGACCGCAGGGCGCGCTGCACGGAGCAGTGCCGTTCCCCGGGGAATGACGGGCGGCGACGGCGGTATCCAGCGTGCCTCGAAGGGCGGGAGCGAAACCGCGAGCATCGGTAGACCGATCAGTAGAAGGACGGGCGAGAACCTGCCGCGACGTTCCGCCTGATAGCGCGTCAGGTGAGTCAACCGACGCCGCAACGCGGAAAAGGGGGACGCGGTGATCCGCGCCGATGCCGGACTGTTCGCGCCGCCGCCGCCGCTACCGAGACGGAGCAAGAGCGCACCGTAGCGCGCCGTTGTGTCGCGGTCGCCGCTGTCCGCGCATACGCTTAGCGCGAGCAGGTCGCACGCCTCTTCCCGCGCCGCTTCCCATTCGCGCTTCACCCACGCGGCGCACGGGTGAAAGAAGAACAAGGTATGCATCGCCGCCAGTATCAGCCCCGCCCACAGATCGCCGCGCCGAATATGCGCCAGTTCGTGCGCGAGGACGAAACGCAGGTCGGTTTCGCTCAGCGCGGTCGGGGCGGGGGGAAGCAACGTCTCAGGGAGAACCAGCACACCCCGGTTCCCCGCCAGCGTCACCTGCGGTCCGCCTGTTTCGTCAGGAGCGACATACACCGGGGGCGTCTGTCCGGGTGCGACACCGAGTCGCCGGGATAACGTCGCCAGCGTACCCCCGGTCGCCGGATCAGAGTAAGGGCGTGAGCGTGACAGGGTCCGGTAGGTCGCTCGGGCGCGCAGCACGACGGTGAGGATGCAAAACAACCAGCCCGCCAGCCAGGTTGCGGCTACCCAGGGAGCATAGACGACGAAAGGATTTTCCGACACCACGGATGCTGGGGGGACCGGAAGTAGTTTGGCGGGGAACAGGATCGGGACAGGGACGCCGCGTCCGTTGAAAAGCAGGTAAAGAAATCCGCCGAGGAACTTCAGCCCGGCGACGAACCAGAGCGCGGCGCGGTACGGTGCCGGGACACGGAACGCGAGGCAGAGTAGACCGACTGCCACGGCGAACAGCGCGCCCTGCCACGACGCTTGCCAGAGCAGGGAGACCAAGCGCAGGGAAGCGTCTGCAGGGGTCATGAGGTGGGCGGCTCGCCTTCATCCGCGTGCGACTGCAGTTTCTGCACGAGCCGTTCCAGTTCGCGCTGTTCGGTCTGCGAAAGGCGACCGGCACCCGTGCGCGCGAAGTAGGCGAGGAAGGGATCCAGCGAACCTGCCAAGGTGCGTTCTACGAATCGTTGCACGAGCGACCCCATCAATTCCTGTTCCGGCAAACGGGAACGGTAGCACCAGACGCCGTCCGCGCGGCGCACTCGCTCCAGATACCCCTTGCGGAACAGGCGGTCCAGGACCGTCTTCACCGTCGAGCGGGAAAGTTTTGCCGGGTCGCCCCAGCCTGATTCCGCCTCGCCGACGCTGAGTGGAGCGGAGCGCGACGCGACGTAGCGGAGCAGGTCGGTTTCCTGCTCACCCAGCGTCGGGCGTTTCGATCCGGGTTCGGGTAAGGCGAATGGGGACATGGTTTCTGGTTGGATTGTAACGCGTCGGCGGTGCTATTGGCAAGCCGCCCCGCCCGTGTCAGGGCACCCGGGTCACGGTGACATCGTCCAGCCAGGCACTCCCGACGCCGTCCGCGTACAGAACGATCCCCATTTCGGCGGACTGATCCGGCACGGTGACGGTATCTTTGCCGCTTCGCCAACCACTCCCCGGTTTTACCAGGGCAACGTGTTGAAAACCGACGGGGGTGTGCCGGTTATTGTAAAACTGGACGGCGAAACTGAACGTACCCGTGCCCAGTGCTTTCACCGAACCGTTCACGGTAATTTTTTCGCCGGGCGTGACGGTGATCAATTGCGCGACCTGCCCCTTCCCCGCCACGTCCCGGGTATCGATCTTCAGGGAGGGGGGGGCGGTCCTGCCTTGCGTCGTGTCCTGGCTCGCGACCAGTTTGCCGCCCTCGGACCAGAAAACCTCCCAGTTATCCGGGAATCCGTTTTGACCCTGCGCCGCCATGTCGGGGTTCACGGCTAAGTTCGCCGGCGTCGGCGCGGTGCGGGGCGTCGGCGCGGTGCGGGGCGTCGGCGTAGCGCGCACTGCCGCGAGCGGCGGGGGCGACTTCTTGAAGGCGATCAGGACGAGCGCGCCGATGGCGAGCAACAGGACGAAGATACCGGCGGGTTTGAGAACAATTCGCATGGTGTATGATCCTTCTTCATTGAAGCGAGATGTGTCGCGTTACGTTCGTGTGTTACGTGTGTTAGGGGCGAAAACGTTTTCTCCCCACGGCTGAATTATACGCTACCATTAACTACCTGACAAGACGCGCCTATCATTGTTTTGCGCAAAAAACGGGCGCGGCGAATACACGCCGCGCCCCCCCCGTTGTTAAATCCGTGCCTCTAACCCTCGCCATCAGCCGAATCGAAGTCAGCAATGGTGACAACCGTGCCGTCTTTCAGTATGATTTTGCCCGCCCCCGCCGTGTTCCACTCCGCGCGGATGGTGTCGGAACCGCTCCCCAGCACCATCGATCCTGACTGATCCGCCTTGCCGTTCAACTCGCCCGGAATCCCATTCCATAGAATCTCCGCCGACATCGAACCGTCCTCATCCGCCGCCATGTTCTGGAAAGCGATGGTGCCGTCGGCATCCGTGACACTGAAACTGCCGGAAATGCTACTATCATCCGGGCTGCTTCCCGGTCAGAATACCAGGTCGAAAACTACCTTGTCGCCCGTATTCGGGTCGGTCAGGTCGCCCTTCATGGAACCCCGGGTGCCTTCCTCATTCTCGGAAACCACGGTCAAGGTACCCTGAGACGCCTGTTGCCCCTTCGGCAGATTGAAGATCATCTGAACGGTACGGGCGTTGATCTCTTTGATCTCCAGGAATCCGGCGAGCGTTTTCCCGGCGGCATCCTCGAAGTAGTTCAGTCGGATACTGCCTTCGGATTGCGCAATCCCGAAATACAATCCCGTGGTTTCGTCGAATGTCAGACCCTCCTGGCGGGTGCGCTCCGTTTTCGCCATCTGCGCATAGACGATGATTCGCCGCGCAAGGGTCATACCGGCGTTTTGTGTGGAGACGCTCCGTCCGAAGACCTGTCCCGGCGAGCCGAACAGATTAGCGGCTTTACGGGCACCCTTGACACTGTCGATCACCGCCGCACGAGCGGAAACGGTCGGCGAGGGTGACGGCGATGGCGATGGCGACCCGGAAGGTTTGGGGGAGGGTGAGGCGTTCGGTGTAGGTGATGCTCGCGGGGCGGGCGAGTCGCTTCCTCCGCCACCACAGCCGACTAAAAATAAGACGCTCGCGAAAAGGGCGGTTGTCAGGATCGGGGCACGCCGGGAAGACACATTTACGAAACGATTCATGGGTAGTTCCTTTATTGACGGCGCGACGAATTTACTGGGGGCACCGTATCAACGGAGTATTTATATCCGCGTGTAGCCCGATGATTCTGTGACGCACGTTACTGTTTTTTGGTGACATAAATCGTAACTACTCAGTAAGGAGAGAAGGAATGATTGGATCGCCTTGAAAAGCCCTTTGCAATGCCATCATCACAGAGATTCCCTGTTTTCGTAACGT
>JAYULM010000476.1:0-6928 GCA_043763605.1 Armatimonadota bacterium
AAACCGTGACCGGGGGATTCGCGGGAAAGAACCAACCGATAAAGTCAGCCAAGCAAAACCGAGCACCGCAGGTAACACGATCCAACGATGTGTTGGCGCCGTCCGCGCAGGACAGAAAAAGATAAAGACAAAGGAACCAGTATCATGAAAGAAATCGTTGTTTCCGCCGCCGAAAAAGCGGGAGGTATTCTCTCGCCGGAGAATCGGACGCGCGCTGTCGCCGCGATTCATGCGGACGGGTATGTCGTCTTACATGGAGTTGTGGATACGGCGCACCTGGACGTTTTGCAGGAGCGTATGCTCGCCGATCTTGAAAAGATCCTCGCCCGCCCCGACGCCCCGTTCAACTTTAACACAGGCAACGTCCAGCAGGACGCGCCGCCGTTCGCGCCGTTTCTGTTCGACGATATTTTGCGCAATGATTTAGTTATCTCCGTCACGAAGGCGGTGCTCGGACCGAACCTGAAGATGCCGTTCTACAGCGGCAACACCGCGCTCCCCGGCGGAACGCGTCAGCCGGTTCACCCCGATGTGGCGCAACTCTGGCAGGATTTGGCGCACCCGACGCCCGCGTTCGGTCTGGTGATCAACGTCCCGGTCGTGGATGTTTCCCCGGCGAACGGTTCCACGGAGTTCTGGCCCGGGACGCACCATGACACGACGTACGACATTCACGGCGGCTCGGCACGGATACCGCAGGAAGTGCTGGACCGCCGTGCGGCGCAGATGCCCCCGTTCCAACCCACCATCCCGCGCGGTAGCGTCGTGATCCGTGATATTCGGATGTGGCACGCCGGGATGCCGAACCATACCGACGTGCCGCGCCCGATGCTCGCCATGATCCACTGGTGTAGCTGGTGGCAATCGGGAGAGATCATCGTCGCGCCGCGCGAATCGGAATCGTTCTTTCAACACCCCGACCTACACTTCGTCACGCGGTATGTGGACGGTGCCGTGGACCACACGCAAAATAACCAGGCATATGACCTGAAACTCGACCGATAGCCGCGCTTCTTCCGCAAATGCCCGCCCCGACCGTTGATCCCGGTTGGGGCGGGCGAACATTGTCGGGATAGATTTCACGTAAAGCGCGGTTGGCTTCGCTCAAGCCTCAGACGGCACGACGTTTCGGGTGCAGGCGTTCGCGTCGCCGCGCTAACGATTTCCACGGACGGTGAATGGTTCAGGTGCCCCACTTTTTCTATCATTGCCTTTCGCATTGGCGCGAACGGCTTCCTGCCCGGTATACTCGAACATACATACGCCTGTGATTCAAAAAATTCTCGCGCCCGTGGTGCGTAACGAAAAATTAGCCGCCCCCGGGCACCACGTGCTGACGTTCCACGCGCCGGACCTCGCCCGCGACAGCCGCCCGGGGCATTTTATCGCCGTGCATGCCGAAACCGGGCAGCAGATTTTGCGCCGCCCGTTCTCGGTCTACACCGCCGACCCCGCCACCGGGAACTGCTCGATCCTGTTTTCCGTGTACGGTCCGTCCACCTCGGCGATGGCGCAGTACGTACCTGGCGACAAGATTGACCTGATCGGTCCGCTCGGGGGCAAGGTGTTCACGGCGGACACCCGCCCCGGTGCGCGGCATATCATGGTCGGCGGCGGCTACGGCGTCCCCCCGCTGGCGTTCCTCACGCGGCAGATCCTTGCCGCCGACCCTGCCGCGACTGTTATTTTCGTGAACGGTGCCCGCACCCGCGATTTTCTCGTCGGCACCGACGGCTTGGACGACATCGGCGCGACCCTGCTCCCGGCGACCGACGACGGTTCGCACGGCTACAAAGGGCGCGTCACCGGGGTTCTGGAATCAGTGGTCAGTGGACAGTGGACAGTGGACAGTGAGATCGTGCGTTCGCCTGCCGAGGCTCCGGTAGCATCTTCACTAACCACTGACCACTCGCCACTGACCACTAACCCTACCACCATTTATACCTGCGGACCGACGCCGATGATGAAAGCGGTTGCGGAGATGGCGATGGCGTTCGACGTGCCATGTCAGGCGTCGCTCGAAGTGTTCATGCCGTGCGGCATCGGTATCTGCATGGGATGCGCGATCCCGACGCCGGACGGGAAATACTTGCGCGGGTGCGTCGAAGGACCGGTATTCGAGGCGCGGGAGATCGTATGGAAGTGAGGAAGTCAGTGGCAAGTGGTCAGTGGTCAGTGGATAGTGCCGGAGTCCCGGAGGGAGGGCGTTCCCCACTGTCCACTGTCCACTCGCCACTGACCACTAAAATCGGCTCGCTGATCATGCGGACGCCGGTCACGGTCGCGTCGGGCACGTTCGGGTTCGGGTCGGAAACGGCGGACCTGGTCGATCTGTCGAAACTCGGCGCGATCACGGTCAAAGCGACCACGAGCAAGCCGCGCGTCGGCAACCCGCCAACCCGGATCGTGGAAACGGCGTCCGGGATACTGAACGCCATCGGGTTACAGAACGGCGGCGTGGAAAACTACATCGCCGAGAAACTGCCGTTCTTGCGGCGACACGACTGCCCGATCATTGTTAACGTGCCCGGCGAAACGCCCGAGGATTTCGCGTATGTGTGCCGCCTGCTGACCGACGCGGGCGGCGCGGACGCCATCGAACTGAACATCTCCTGCCCGAATGTGTCGCACGGGCTGGACTTCGCGACCGATCCGGTGCAGACCGCGAAAGTAGTGGAAGCGTGCCGCAAGGCGACGCACCTGCCGCTGATCGCCAAACTGTCTCCGAACGTCACCGACATGCGACCCATCGCGCGCGCCGCCGAGGACGCGGGCGCGGATGGTTTGTCGTTGATCAACACGATTATCGGGACCAGCATCGACGCCCGCAAGCGCACGTTTCGCCTCGCCAATATCACCGGGGGCTTGTCCGGTCCTGCGGTGAAGCCGATAGCCCTGCTCCACGTGTACCGGGTCGCGCAGGTTTCGGGCATACCGATCATAGGAATGGGCGGGATCACGAACGCAACCGACGCCATCGAGTTTTTGTTAGCCGGGGCGACGGCGGTGGCGACGGGGACGATCAACTACACGAACCCACTCGCCGCTATCGAGATCGCGGATGGGATCGCGGCGTATTTGACCGCCAACGGTTTCGCCGATGTCAGCGAGATCGTCGGCGCAGTTGCGTCCTGAACGGGCGGTGGGAGCAATGTCGCCCCGCCACATTTAGACAGATTCCGATGCCTGCGGGGACACAGTCGTCCCCCCGACAAAAAACCGGTTCAATTCTGGTATTCTTGTCTCAGCGAGGAGAAAGAGCACAATTCCATGCCGTTTCGCACACTACCTATCGGGGACAAAGCCCCGGAAGAAATCAACGCCGTTATCGAGATTCCTCGCGGATCGAGTAACAAATACGAGTACGACAAAGAGTACGGCGTCTTCCGCCTGGACCGCCCGATGTATTCGCCCCTGTTTTACCCGTTCGACTACGGCTGGATTCCGGAAACCCTATCGCAGGATGGCGACGCGTTAGATGTTCTGGTGATCGGCTCGCACCCGACGTTCCCCGGGTGCGTCGTCACCTGCCGCCCGCTCGGTGTGCTGATGATGCGCGACGATAAGGGACCGGACGAGAAAGTCCTCGCCCGCGTCTCCCACGACCCGCGCTACCACGGCGTCCGGCGATTGTCGCACGTCGCCGAGCACGTCCTGCGCGAGATCGAGCATTTCTTTCAGGTGTACAAGACGCTGGAGGAGAAAGAGGTCGAGATCGGCGAATGGCGCGACGTGGAAGCCGCCCGCGAATTGATCACGCAGAGCCGCGTTCGGAAAGAACCCGCCTGATCTCCGGTAATTGCTTGCGGACTTCCTGAACCACGGCGAGCGCGGTCCCGGCGTACCCGAGGAGCGGCGTGATCCGCTTCCAGACGGGCGGCACCAGTCCCATTCGCTCGGCGACACTCGCCGACGGGACGCGTTTGACGGTTCCCGCGCGCCGCTGCCGCCCCCGGAACATTCCCAACAAGGCGAGCGGCTTGCCGACGCTGCCGTACGAGATCGGGGCGTCGGTGAGCATCACGGGTCGGAGCGCACGCGGGATGCGTACGAGCGCGGCGCGGGTACGTAGCAGATGCGGCAAGGATGCTGTGCCCGCGTGTACCCCGGTCGCAACCAGTTTCCTGCCCGCCGAAACGTTGCGCCCGACGGCGGCGGAAAACCGCGCGACGGGACCGGTCCGGATGCGCCCCACGATCATGCCAATCGCGACCACCATTCCGATCTGCCCGACCGTGAGCAGAAGTATTACGATGTCCAGCCAGTTCCACGTCATGAACGAATTGTACCGTGTTTGGTTGGGTGTTAGGTTTTGGGTTTTGGGTGTTAGGGGATCTCGCGTGTCGGTTCGCGCGGTTCCGGACGGCAAGCCGTTCCGCTGTGCGCCTTCGGCGGACGCTCTGCGAGCGGGAAGACAGGGCGTCGCGAGGCTTATTGATAACCCGAAGGGTTCCCGCCGAAGGCGCACAGCGGAACGGCTTGCCGTCCGAACCGCGCGATCCAGGAGAAATAATTCGCCTTACGGAGACGCCACGCCTGCCGCCGCGAGCAACCGTTTCGCCCCGTCGTCGTCCGGCGTGATCGCGAGAACGGCGGCGGCGTATTCGCGCACCTGTTTGCGGTAGCCGCGCTTCAAAAGCGATTCCGCGATGTCGAGGCGGAGCACGTACGGGGCGGCGGGGTCCGCCTTGACGCGTGCGGAAAGGAGCAACGCTTCGGCGGCGTCTTTGTCGCGCCCTTCGGCGAGATACAGCGACGCCAGCCCTTGGTACAGCAGATGGCGCGCCTCTTTCCCGCTCGCACCCGATCCCAGCGCGGAGTCCGCGCGGATACCGGCTTCGTAGGCGGCGCGCGCCTTCGCACCGTCCCGGACGCGCTGATAGGCTTGCGCGGTCTTGTACGACGCCATCGGGTCCGAGCCGGTCGCGCCCATGCGTCGATACGCAGCGACAGCGTTCGCGATGTCGTCCTTCAGGGCGTACAGGTCGCCGGTCGCTTCCCAGACGGCGTCGTCGGCGCGGTTTTCTTTCGCGAGTGTTTCGGCGAGGTAGGTCGCGCGGGTGAGGAGTGCGCGTCGCGCCGTGGTCGGCAGAAACGCCGCCCGCGCGACCATCGTACGCAGGGTATTGTAGCGGACAAAGGTTTGCTTTCGCGCGTCGGTTTCGCCCGCGAGTGCGTCCTCGTAGGTCGCGAGGACCGCCGTGTATGTGTTGGCGTCGCGTAGGGCAGTCGCGAACCGCTCGACCAGATCGGCGGTGGCGTTTTCCTCGATCAGCATCAGCAGTTGGGCGCGCGACCCGCCTCTTTCGCTGGGCGTGGCTACGATCTCCTGCGTGTAGCGAACCGCGTCCCGCACAGCGAGAGGCGTCGGCGCGGGTTGTCCGATCATTCCGAGTGCGTGCGTGGAGGAGGCGACGAAAAAGGCGGCGGTGGTACATAATAAACGGCGCATGGGCATAACCAATTAGATTCGCGCACGCAGGGAAATGTTCCACGCCCGCGACTTCGGTTGACGGGAGTCGGACAAGGACGTACTATCTATTCGCGCCCGTGCCAGACGTTTTTGGCGGCGCAGTTTCAGGAAAACGAATGATCCAAGTAAATGTTTGTGACGGGAAGCGGATGCTGTGCGACGTGCCCCCGGAAGAGATCGGGCAACACTTGCGGCGTCCGAACGGCAATGCCGACGCGAAAAACGGCAATCCCCCGACGCTCTATTCCCCGACGCTCTGGATAGATGTCACCGCACCGACGGAGGATGACTGGCGCATCCTGACCGAAAAGTTCGACTTCCACCCTCTCGCCGTCGAGGACGCGCAACAGGAGCGCCAACGCGCGAAAGTGGATTCGTACGACGGCTACCTGTTCCTGTCAGTGCGCACGTGGGCGGGGATGCCCCAACAGATCACCAGTGACGTACTGGACCTGACGCACGAGATCGATATTTTTCTCGGTCCGAACTATCTGGTGACGATCCATCACGAGCCTGTACCTGTGGTCGAGGACACGCGCAAACGCTGGGAACGGAACCCGGCGCACATCGGCATCAAACCGGCGTACCTGCTCTATCTGCTCCTCGACGCGCTGGTGGACGACTACTTCCCGGTGATGGACGAACTGGATATGGCGATTGACGTGCTGGAAACCGACCTGTATAGCGAGGTACGAAACGACCCGCGCACGGGTGCCCTCGTTCTGCCGGACATGAAGCCCGCGCTTACTTTGAAGAAACGACTCCTGCTCCTGCGTCAGGCAGTAGCACCGCACCGGGACATTTTGAACTATCTCCTGCGGACGGATGATCAAACGCTATTGCCGCGCAAACTGCACGTGTTCTATCAGGATGTGTACGACCATACCCTGCGACTTACCGAGCAGATCGACCTGCACCGCGACATCATGGGCGGCGTGATGGACTCGATGATGGCGCAGGCGAGCAACCGAATGGCGGAAACCAGCAATCGTCTGAATCAAGTGATGAAAACCATGACGGTGATTTCGACGATCCTGATGAGCGCGTCGCTGATCTCAGGGATATATGGCATGAACCTACCTAATATGTGGTTACAACATTCGCCTCATGCGTTCAACATCATCATGGGCGTCATCGCATCCGTTGCAGTGTTATTGTTCCTGTTCTTTCGCAGAATCAAATGGTTCTGACGCCGCATTCTACTCCTACAACCTACAGTTAGTCATGGACTGATGTAATCAGTCCATGACGTACCTTAGGAACCGTAAATCAGTGACTACTCCCCCGTCTAAAGCGCGGGGGCTTCTATAGCGGTCATGCCACTAACGCTACGTAGCCCCGTAGCGGTTCTGAGTACATTGATCGCGGCGTTGGTGTCCCTATCCAACGACAAAGAACACATCGGGCAGAAATGCCAACGCTCGCTCAATTTCTTCCTCGCACGATACCCACACC
>JAYULM010000477.1:0-6924 GCA_043763605.1 Armatimonadota bacterium
TGAGGTGCCTCTGGCGTTCGCGACGACATTTTGTTCGTCGCGATACCGTCCGAAATGCTCTCAGGACCGCCTATCCTTATTTTGCATCTGGTCTTAAGGAATACGTGCGCGTATGAGAGCGTCGCACGCACCGCGCAGGGGAGCCATGACGCGCTCCCGAGCGAGGTCGCGCCCGTGAAAGTCGATATTTTTCTGCGACCAGACGACTGCCACCGTCGCCAGGGACTCGCGCCCGACGAGGTATTCCTCGTTGTCGGCGTGCCAGGCGAAAATCTGCGTCGGCGTCTGGAATTGGCGACGGTCGTTTTGTTTCGCGCCGACATGATGCCACCAGGGAAGCAAGCCGCCAGCGATGCCGCTTTCCATCCACAGACGCGCTTCGGGCGGACTTTGCGCGGTACGGCGGAAGGTCGGTATCACGCCTTGATACTGTGCCATGCTTTCGGCGATGGGAACATCACTTCCCGCCAGTTCGTGCCAGCGGTCGCCGTTCTCGGCGTTACGCGCGAACAAGCCGCCGTCTTCGCGAAATTGTGCGTCGAGCAGTAGAAAGGGCGTGCGGCGGGCGATCTCGCGCATGTCGCGGAACGTATGACTCGCGCCGTGCGGGTCGGCACTCACCATGCCCAGCCACAGGCAATGTTCCCCGCCGCCCTCCCGCGTCAGGGCGTTGTTTTGCTCCCAAATTTCGACGCGCCGCGCATAGTTCCAGGTGATCCATCGCCGATAGGTCGCGTCTTCCCAGTCCTGTTTTTGCGGGAGCGGTTCGCCGAATGTTTCGCGGCACGCGTCGCAGAAGCAGATCCTGTTGCGTGCCAGGCCGCTCCAACTGTTGTCGGCGAAACCGTCGGGCTTTTCGCGCTCGATGATTTCGGCGAGGATTCGCGGAATCCATTCGCGGTAATAGGGTCCGTTGACACACGCCACGTACCGCCCCCCTGCCCGGATTGCCTCGCCGTTCTGGTCCTGGCAAAACCAATCGGGGTGTGCCCGGTAGAATTCCTCGCCCGCCCGGTTGGAATCCATGCGTGCGACAATCGCCAAGCCTTCCTCACGCGCGGCTTGGCAGATTTCGCCGAACAGATCGCGGTCGTTCAAGAACGTAGCCCGATTGTGCAACGTGTACTTCGAGGGATAGTAGGCGATAATGCCGCCCGCATTCACGATCACGCCGCCGATTTTCGTTTCGCGCCAATACGTGCACCAGAAATCGGAGTCGTAATCGAGCGCGTCGATCTCGGTCAGGTTCGTTTGTCCCCAGCGCGTCACGCGCCGGTACCTGGGTTCTATTTCCATAGTTCCAACCTTTTTTCGAGTTCCACGGCGTTCCAATCGATCCCCAATCCGGGTGCCTCGCTCAAGCGAAACACGCCGTTTTCAGGGAATACCGGGATGTTCACTGCGGTATTTTGCTGTCCGGAGCGGTCGTTCCACTCGCAGGGGAAATGAGAGTGCAAAAGCGACGCGACGAGGTGCAGATTCGCGGTGTGTCCCAAAAGCGGCTGGGTCTGGTGCGGCACGAAATCCACGCCCGCGACTTTGGCGAGTGCCGCCATGTCGCTCATTCCCGTGAACCCGCCGGTTTTAACGATGTCGGGTTGCAGGATCGCGACTCCGGCATCGATCAGGGTCTGGATTCCGCGCAACGTATATTCCTGTTCGCCCGCCGCGATGGGGATGTCGAGTTTGCCCGCGAGTTGCTCGAAAGAGCGCGTGTGTAGATGTGCGACCGGTTCCTCGAACCAACTGTAGCCGAGTTCTTCGAGCACGCGCCCGACGCGCAACGCTCCCGTGACCGAATACGTGTTGTTCGCGTCGAAAGCGAGCGGGAAATCAGCACCGACCAGATTTCGGACGGCACGCGCTTTCTCGATGTCGCCCGCGAGATCGGTGTCACGTTGCGTTTTGTCGCCGTCGAAACGAATCTTGACCAGAGCCGGTTGCAACGGCAACCATGCTTCGACCTGGCGCACGACTTCGTCCACCGTGTGATGCGCGTTTCCGCCAATCGAAGCGTAAAACGGCATTTCCGTGCGCCATGCGCCGCCCAGCAAGCGATAGATCGGTTGATCGAGGATTTGCCCCTTCAGATCCCACAGCGCGACATCGATTGCCGCCAGAGCCGCCGCGAGTGCCCCGTCGGGTCCGGTTTTGATCATGTCGTAAAACAACCGGTCGTGCAGGACGCGACTGTCGAGCGCGTTCTTTCCGATAAGTTGCGGCGTTGCCCCTTTGACCAGTTCCATCGAAGCGGTGCCGCCCCACATCGGCGAGATTTCGCCCCAACCGGAATGTCCGTCCTCTGTCGTGATGCGGACCCAGTTACTGCGCCCGTGTTGCCAGCGGACGTGAAAACTATCGACGTTAGTAATGTTCATACGGTGTTTGCTCCGTGATTTCTGCCAAAGCGGTCGGCAAAACGGATAACCTTTCGAGAAAACGGAATCCGAAGAGGGGCAATTACGTGCCGCTTTCCAGCAATAAAATCCAATCGCTATCGCCCGCCGCGTTTTTTTCGGGCGGCGAGAACTCATGGTTCCCCTTGTTCGGCAAGACACCGGCTTGTACGCGTTGCTTGCCGCCGTCGGTGGGATCGAACCAGTGCGCCTCGACCGGAGCACGGAAGCGAGACAGGTCTATGAGGATAGCACGCGATCCCGGGATATAGACGACTGCCACAGAGCCGTCGGCGGCGCGAGCGGCTGTGACATAGTCGTCGCCGCCGACCTCGCCTCTGCCCCGTGTCACTAATTCCTCGGCGGCTTCCGGTTCTAATTTCCACCAGGCACACCCGTCGAAAAGGCGGCGCACGAAGACCATCTGGTTCGATCCGACATCCCGGAGACTTTCGCGCCACTTGTCCGTGACTTTCCACAACTCACGGTTCCCGTAAGCATGCCCGCCCAACGCGCCGGAAAGGATCGCCCCGTACGCCTGTCGACGCAGACGGAACGGCGTGCCACCGCGCCCGTCGTTGGACTCGTGTTCGTAGCCGGATTCGGACAGAAATACCGGGCGCACGGGGTCGGAGCGTCGCCACTCCTTGAAGACGTGCTGAAATACCTCTTTGTAGGTATACGCTGCGTTCACGGTCAGCCACGGGTCGTCATTATAAAAGTCGGCACTGGAATGCTCCGGCGCGTTGTGGACCGCCATCAGGTGGCGCGGTGCCGCCTCGTGGATGCTGCGTGCCATCTGACGGATCAGTTCGTGCGACTCACCGGGGTTATGGTCGCCGCCCATGAGCCACGCGATGTTCTCGTGCCTGCGGTAACGCTCGCCGAGCCAGCGCCCCCAACGCCGCGCTTTCTCCGGTCCGTTGGCGTCGAGCGGCTTGATATTGCCTTCCTTGTCCTTGCCCGCCCAGCCCTCGCCGCAACAACCCGACCACATCGGCGCGATCAGAAAAAGGAGTCCCAAATCGGCACCCTTCTGGATCACTTTGTCGGCGTGCGCGAAGAATGCTTCGTTGGGTTTGGACAGGTCGTTATCCGCGTCGAACGGCGACTGGTCGGCGCGGTTCTTCATGCCCAGAAAACCGGTCATCTGAATCTGAAGGGCGGAGAATCCTTTGGCTTTGCGGTCCGCCATATACTCCTCGGCTTCGGGCAGGGTGAGTCGGAACAGCAACATCCAGGGCGTATCTGCCTGATAAAAAAAGGGTTTGCCTTCGGCGTCCGTCAGGTAGCGACCGTTGTCACTGACGCGTAGCGGAAATTTCATGTTTTATTGTCCTCGTGCCGCGCTCGCGGCGGGTGTCAAATCCGGCAGGGACTGTATCTTCAATGCGATGTCCTGCTCGTATACCGGTACGGCGAGCGTTCTTTCGCCGCCGCCGTGCGCGAAGTCCTCGTTTTTTTCGACGTTGCCTTGCAAGACGTTGACCCAGGTGGCTCGGAAGGTTCCTGCGGGCAGGTCCAACGCGACGGTCCGCGTTTCGCCATGCAAATAGACGGCGTAATTTTCCCCCGCTTCGCTCAGCGCGTACGCCGTCGCACCGTCGGCTTTTATCGACTCGCGCGACGGCTCCATGCGCACAAAATCGAACGATTCGATGAAGTCCTTAAGAACCCGCATCTGGCGGCGGAACTCCTTGCCGCCGCCGCCCGGCGTTTGCGCGGGAATCGGTCGGTCGCCGTTTTCACTGCCGACCGTGAACGAATAGTCCAGATGGGAAAAGACGCTTCCGCCGTTCAGAAGGAACTGCCATGCTTCCTTGCGGTACACCGCATCGTCGTTGCCTTTGAAGCCGGTTTCGTCGTGGGCGATTGGCTTGCTCAAGTCGTAGTTTAGCGTCACTGCGTCAGGCGGCGAAGCGTAATGGAAGTTGAAAACGGAAATTAGTGGGTCGGGGTTTTCGATCCTGACCGCGCCGTTATCGATGTTTTGTGCGATGAGATGCCGGTTCGGCAACGACTTCCCGGTTTCGGCGATGGTACGCGCGATGCGAGCCTGCCAATCCGACGGGACGCGACCCGCATACGGCTCGTTGCAGATCTCGAAGTAGACGTTGTCGAACCCGTTCAATTCCTGCACGATTTTGCGCGTCACCGCCTCCTGCGCGGCGAGCAGATCGGCGTGTTTTAGCGTGAGTGATTCGTCCTTCGGAACCGCGCCGATGCCGTTGATATTGTTCTCGGCGTTCATCGGGGAAACGTCCCACATAGAGTCGCTGTAAAGCGGGGTGAATAGAACGAACTCCACGACAACGCCCTGCTCCCCTGCGTAGCGAACGAAATCCTTCAAACGGATGAAATACGCATCGTCCCATTCGGTGAGATCGAATTTGTTGCCGCCGTTCGCATATCCGGGAACGTTGCTACGTGCCCACGGGCAAACGAATCGTCCCGGTGCCGGTGCCAGTGTGTTGTTCACGATGTCGAAGTTGCCGGACACTTCGCGGTAGGTGCCCGAAAAGAGGCGCGTCTGATTCAACCCGTCGCCGCGCAACGTGTCGAGATACTTCGTGTAGTCGAAGTCGAGGTTCAAGACTGCGCCGTAATGCTCGCCCGACCCGATGAGAACGGTCGGCTTGTCGCGCCAAAGAAAATAGTGGGGGTTTTGCGGATGCAATCGAATCGGTTCAGCGGTCATAAAGTCTCCAAAAAAAAGTAAGTGATCAAGCAGGACGTGTATCGTTCCAACGGCGAAATTCACGCGACGGTCAACGACAATACCCAGTCGCGTGTATCCGGTGCCTCGAAAATTTCCCCCTCACTGATCGGCGTGGGTGTCGTCTCGCCGGTGCGCGGGTCGAACCATTCGGCTTCCGGCACGCCGCGTAACAATCCCGTTTTCACTTCGACTTTGCCGCCGCGCGGCAAGTAGATCAGCGCGAACGAGCCTTCGGCGTCGCCGGTCGCAACAAGGGTGTTATTTTCGACCAGGTCAGGACGCGGCACGCGCGAAAAAAACGGCTTCGATTCGATGAGACCCCGCAACCACTGCATCTGCGACGCCCCGGGCAAATCAAGCGCGACGCGCCATTCCTTCCGCACGCCGAAACCGGCGACCATGCCCTCGCGGTGGTTCTGAAAAACACCGTTGCCACCATATGCCGCGCCGCACGCGCCCGCGAAGACGGCGCGATAGATCGATTTTCGGACCTCATAATCGGTGAAATACGGCTTGGGGTCCGTCGCCATTTTCCACGCCGGATGATCCTCATAGCACGGCTCGCCGTCCAGAACCGGCTTGGCGGGTTGTCGATAGTAATCCCATTCGATGAATTTATTCGTGATCTCGTCGAAATAATGGTGCCCGCTCTGCCACATCGAAAACGCCAACCAATCGTCGTCATGGAAATGTAGCGACGACGATTCGTGACTCGCCGGATGGACGGAAATGAGGTTGCGCCCGCCGTCGCCCGCTTGAATCCCGCGTGCCATTTGCCGCGTGATTTCTCGATGCCGTTCGGTCAAAAACTCACGGTCGCCGCCCAGTAGCCAGATCACGGTTTGCTCCTTGTAACGTGCGCCGAGCCATTTTCCGTAGGTGTACGCGTTTTCCGGCGTGAAAATCTCTGGACCGGCACCGCGCCGCCGGTACCATTTGTCGCCCCACGCCGGGACAATCGCCAGAACGATCCCGAGTTCCGCTGCGCGTTCAACGGCGTAATCACAGATTTGCCAGTAGGCGTCGTTCGGGTTAACGGGATCGTCGCCGTGAAGCGGGGTGTGACCTTCGCGGTTAGGCGTGTGCAGTCCGTCGAACTCGATGATCCCCATGGTTTGCACGACGTTGAAGCCTTTGGCGGCGCGGTCCGCAAGGTAAAAGTCAATCTCCTCGCGCGTGAGACGTGCCAGCATCGTCCAGCCGGTGTCTGCCAGGTAGAAGAACGGCGTGCCGTCGCCCCACTGTAAAAAATGCCCGTCCGGGCTGACCTGAATGGGTTGCATGGTTCGATTTCCTTCGCGGTGGCTATTCTCTGAATCCGAAGTTTCGTTCGGTGAAATGGATCGATTCCCGGAGCGTCTGTGCTCCCGCACATCCTCAACTGACCACGTTTTGCGGGGTGCCTTGGAGGAACGTGCGCAGGTTCTGCACGCTTATTTCGAGGTTGCGGCGGCGGCTGTCCGGCGTCGCCCAGGCGATATGCGGCGTCAGGATGCAGTTCGGCGCGCCGAAAAGCGGGTGGGCGGCAGGCGGCGGCTCGCTCGCCAGCACGTCGGCGGCGAACCCGGCGAGCCGCCCGGTTTCGAGCGCGGCGCGCACCGCGAGGTCGTCCACAATCGGACCGCGTGCCGCGTTGATGAGAAGTGCCCCCGCCTTGAATCGTGCCAGCCGCGCGGCGTCGATCAAGCCGCGCGTTTGCGGCGTCATCGGACAGTGTAGCGAAACCACGTCGGCGACGGGAAGTGCCTCGTCAAGGGGAAGCCGTGGAAATTCCGTGTCCGGCGCGGCTTCGCGCCCTGGCAACTGCGC
>JAYULM010000478.1:0-1974 GCA_043763605.1 Armatimonadota bacterium
CCCTCGGAAGGGGAGAAAGGGGGAGTCAGATTCATTACCCTGGACCTGTCCCCCGGAAGCGAGGCGACCCCGGCTCTTACCCCCCCTTTCTCCCCTTCCGAGGGGGGAAAGGGGGCGGGGGGGATAGGGGGGACGACTCCAACGTGACCACCCTCGCCCTGCCGTTCGTGATCGCGCTGGTCCTGTCGCTCCTCGTCGGCGGCAAGGTCGTCGCGGCACTGGCGAAAGCCAAAGCGGAGCAACCGGTGTCGGAGGACGCCCCGGATGCGCACAGGATCAAGCACGGCACCCCGACGATGGGCGGCTTGCTGATCCTCGTCGCCACGCTGATCGCGACGCCGTTCGGCTTGTGGCAGAGTTATAGCCGCTACCTCGAATTAGCCGGGGGCGCGAACACCGCGTCCAACGCGCCACTTGCCTGGCTCCTGCGCCTCTGCGCCCCGGCGTGTATGGTGCTGATCGTGTTCGTACTTGCCTGCGGCATCGGG
The DNA here is from genome assembly GCA_043763605.1 of Armatimonadota bacterium. Lineage (GTDB taxonomy): Bacteria > Armatimonadota > Armatimonadia > Armatimonadales > Armatimonadaceae > JACMIU01. Next base: position 489 of record JAYULM010000478.1, read on the forward strand.
GTGCTGGACGACACCGGAAAGGCGCGGAAAAAACTCAACGGCGCGGGGCTTTCCGAGCGGAACAAACTCGGTCTGCAAATCGCCGTCGCCGCGCTGTTCGCCGGGTACCTCGCTCTCGTCGGGGTCAAGGGCATCACCACCGCGCTCTACTTCAACGGCTACTGGCTCGACCTAGGGATTTTCTACTACCTGTTCGTGATCCTGTATCTCTGCTTCTTTGGGAACGCGGTCAACTTCACCGACGGTCTGGACGGCTTGGCGTCCGGGACAACGCTGATCGCGTCGCTCACACTCGGCGCGGTCGCGGCGTTCGGCAGCCCCGCGCTCGGCGTCCCGGCGTTTTACGGTGCCCTCGCAGGTGCGTGTGCCGGTTTCCTGTGGTTCAACGCGCACCCGGCGAAAGTCTTCATGGGCGACACCGGCTCACTCGCGCTCGGCATGGGACTCGCGGCGGCGGCTATCGTCATCAAGCAGGAACTGCTGTTTGTCGTCGTCGGCGGCGTCTACGTCGCGGAAATCCTCTCGATGATGATTCAGCGGTACGTGTTCAAATACCGCCGCATCAAGCACGGCATCGAATACGCGAAGGCGAACCGCGTTTTCCGCCGCGCGCCGCTGCACCATCATTTCGAGGAGTTGGGCTGGAAGGAAACGCAGGTCGTGACACGGTTCTACGTCGCGGCTTTGACGTTCGCGGCGTTAGGGGTTTTGCTGGCTCCTTATCTTAGTGTTGGGGGGGCACGGTAATGGGATTCGCGGGCGAGTCCCCCCCTATCCCCCCAGCCCCCTTTCCCCCCTCGGAAGGGGAGAAAGGGGGAGTCAGAGATGGTATCGCTTCGCTTCCAGGCGGGGCGTCCGGCGAAGCAGTGACGCCTCCGTCTCTGACTCCCCCTTTCTCCCCTTCCGAGGGGGGAAAGGGGACTGGGGGGATAGGGGGGACTTACCACCGCATCGCCGTAATCGGACTCGCCGCCACGGGACTCGCTACCGCCCGCATCCTGTCCGAGCGCGGCGCGATTGTCATCGTGTACGACGGCAAGCCGGAAGACAAACTGGACCCCGCCCGCGTCGCCGAGGCGAAGGGGATAGCGGGCGTGCGTCTGGCGTTGGGCGTCGGGGAACCGGACTGGAGCGAGACCGATCTGGTCGTGCCGTCGCCGGGCGTGCCGAAAACCGCACGGGCGATAGCGGGTGCGTTCGAGCGGGGGGTACCGGTCTGGTCGGAGATCGAGGTCGCGTACCGTTTAGCCGTCGCGCCGATCCTCGCGATCACGGGCACGAACGGCAAGACGACGACCACCGCGCTCGTCGGGGCGATCTGCCGGGAAGCGGGCTTGAACACGTGGGTGGCGGGAAACATTGCGGAGGACGAGGGCAAGCGCACGCCGCTGATCGTCGCGGCGGTCGAGTGCCCGGCGGACGGCGTGATCGTGGCGGAGATCTCGTCGTTCCAGTTGGAGCACGTGCATACGTTCCGCCCGAAAGT
>JAYULM010000479.1:0-1969 GCA_043763605.1 Armatimonadota bacterium
ATGGTGCGCTACGCGGATTACGTCACAAAGATCGTGACCAAAGGCGATTTCGGACGCTCGTACCAGACCCGCGAACCGATCACGGACATCGTCAAGCGCGGCTTGCCCAACACCGCCGCCCTGGCTCTGGTGTCGCTCGTGGTGTCGCTCGCGGTCGGCATCCCGCTCGGCATCCTCGCCGCCGTGAACGCCAACAAGTGGATCGACCGCGCGGCGATGTCGTTCGCGATGGTCGGGGTCGCCGTGCCGTCGTTCGTGCTCGGTCCGCTACTCGTGCTGTGGCTCGCGGTGCAAAAAGGGTTGCTCCCGGTGATCGGCTTTTCGCTCGGCGAAGGGCGCGTCGATCCGAAGTATTTTATTCTGCCGACACTGGTACTGGCGTCGCGCTCGTCGGCGTTGATCGCCCGCCTCACCCGCTCCGCGATGCTCGACGTACTGGCGCAGGATTACATCCGCACGGCACGCGCGAAAGGCTTGTCGCCCGCTACGGTACTGTTCAAGCACGCGCTAAAGAACGCGTTCCCGCCCGTGCTCACCGCCGCCGGGACCACGTTCGGGTACCTGCTTTCAGGGTCGTTCATCGTAGAAACGTTCTTTACCATCCCCGGCATCGGCTACCAGAGCATCCGCTCGATCCTTGACCGCGACTATCCGGTCGTGCAGGGGTTGGCGTTGCTCCTCGCGGCGTCGTTCGTTCTGGTCAACCTGCTCGTGGACATTCTGTACGGCGTGTTCGACCCCCGCGCACGGGTGGGCGAGGGGACGACCAAAGGCACCGGGGACAAGGGAATGGCGTCGGGGAGTAAGAAGGCAACCGGGACGATTCTTGCGAAAGGGGGCGCGTAACGATGGCGGAATCAACCCGGAACCTCACCCCCCCCGCCCCCCTCTCCTCCGAGGAGAGGGGGGAGTCCCGAGGCGGCGTCGCTCCGCTCGCCGTGGAACGCTCCTGTTCCGGACTCCCCCCTCTCCTCGGAGGAGAGGGGGGCGGGGGGGGTGAGGTCTCTCCCGACGCCGAACCACTCGCCCCGCCACCGCCCGGCGTTTGGAAGCGGCTCCTGTCCAACCCGCTCGCCGCCGGAAGTCTGGCGATCCTGACGTTCATCGTGCTGTGCGCCCTGTTCGCGCCAGTCATTGCGCCGCAGGGTTTCGCCGCGCAGGATTTGAAGCACCGCCTCGAACCGCCGTCCGCCGCGCACTGGTTCGGCACCGATGATTTAGGGCGCGACACTCTGAGCCGCCTGATCTACGGAGCGCGGATCTCGTTGTCGGTCGCGGTTTCGGTGGAACTGTTCGTAGTCGGCATCGGCTTGACGGTCGGGCTGATCGCCGGGTATCGCGGCGGCTGGCTCGACACGCTTCTGATGCGCATCACCGATGTCATGCTGGCGTTCCCGGATGTATTGCTGGCGATCTTGTTGCTCGGCACGCTCGGCACCGCCGCGTCGTCGCCCGCCGCATCCATGACGCTGGTGATCGTCGCGCTTGGCGTCACCGGCTGGCCCCCGCTGGCGCGGCTGGTGCGCGGGCAGGTGTTGTCGCTCCGCAAGCGCGAGTTCGTCGAAGCGGCGCGGTCGCTCGGTGCGACGGACGGGCGTATTATTCTGAAGCATATCCTCCCGAACCTGCTGTCGCCGATCCTGGTCGCGATCACGGTGGACGCGGCGGGCGTGATCCTCGCCGAAGCGTCGCTGTCGTTCCTCGGCATCGGGGTACAGCGACCGTTCCCGTCCTGGGGGCGCATGATCAACGACGCGCTGGATTACTACCGCTCGAAACCGAACCTGCTCGTTTACCCGTCCGTTTTGTTGTCGGTGACGGTATTGGCACTGAATTTTCTGGGGGACGGGTTGCGGGATGCGTTGGACCCGCGTTCGCGGAAGCGGTAGTACAAAACTTGGGCATCCGCGCTTGTTTCCTCCCTCCCCCCAACCCCCTCCCTCATCAGAATGAGAGAGGGGGAGCCAGA
>JAYULM010000480.1:0-27924 GCA_043763605.1 Armatimonadota bacterium
CTACAGCCGAAGGCTTCCACCGGAACACTTCAGTGTCCGCAAGCCCGTTACCATCCGTAACTGATTCGACGCAGATGGGGAAGGGGCCAGAAAACCACGTCGGCGCGCCCGACGACCCGATCCGCCGGGAACGTCCCCCAAACGTGACTATCGCGCGAGTCGTTGCGGTTGTCGCCGAGTACGAACAGATGCCCGCGCGGGACGACCACCGGGTTCATGTGGTACTGTGGGTCCTCGGTGACATAGCCTTCGCTGAGGACCTCGTTGTTGCGCAGAACCTGCCCCGGCTGGATCACCACCGGCTCGCCTTTACGCTCCACCAGTTCCGCGAACTGCGCGGGCGGATACTGGCGTTCGCCGAGCCACAAGCCGTCCGTCGTCAGGCGCAACAGCGGAACGACGTTACCCGGAGACGGAACGCATCCACGCGCGCAAAGGTGCGAATAGAGCGCGTCGCGGGTGTAGATCGTCGCCTTCTCGCCGCCACCGACCACGACATATCCTTCGCGCACTTCGATCACATCGCCGGGCACACCGATCACGCGCTTGATGAAATCTTTCTCTTCAAGCGTGGCTTCTTTCGGCGAGCGAAATACTACGATCTCGCCGCGCTTCGGCGGTTGCACCCGGAAGACCCACTTATTGACAAGGATGTGATCGTTTTCCCAGAGCGTGGGACGCATGGAGCCGGACGGGATGAAAAACGACTGTATCAAAAACGGACGCACTATAAGGAAAACCAGCGCGATGGCGAGGGTAGCGGATTCGCACAACTCGGCGCAGGATCGCAAGAAACGGAGGCGCGTGGCGAGGAATGTGCCACGCAGGAGCGTCAGCAGGGTGAGAACGAGAAGGATATGAACGAGCGACGCAGCAGCGATCCGATCCGTGATTTCGCTCACGCCGTCACCCGCCCCATCGGTAAAGATTTACAAGTCACTCACTGAGATACGCGGACGATAGCGGGGATGTTCCAAAATGAGTGAATAGTGGTCAGTGCCCAGTGGTCAGAACCGGAGTCCACTGACCACTGACCACTACCCACTCATCACTTACTTACCGGTCGCCTGATCGGTCGCGACGCGGGAGAAACGACCGTTGCGGTCTTCCTTGATACGCGCTGCCTTGCCGACACGCTCGCGCAGGTAGAACAGTTTCGCGCGCCGGACCATGCCGCGCCGCAATACTTCTACCCGGTCGAGACGCGGGGAGTGAATCAAAAAGGTACGCTCGACGCCGACGCCGTTGGTGACTTTGCGCACCATGAAGGTGTCGCGGACGCCTTCGCCGTGTCGGGTGATGCAGATCCCCTCGAAAATCTGAATACGCTCTTTAGCACCTTCGATAACTTTCGCGTGGACACGGATGGTGTCTCCGCCACGGAATTGCGGGACGGTCGCCTTCTTCTGTTCGGCTTCCAGTTCGCGGATGATATTCTTTGTAATTGCCACTTGTTCTAATTCGCTCCTACTTTATATGATTTCGGCGCGTCCCCCGGCGGTCAGGGTCAGTGGTTAGTGGTCGGTGATTAGTGGTCAGACCCCGTCGCAGGTTTCTAACCACTGACCACCAACCACTGTTCACTGACGCGACACAGGTTCTCACACCACGAGGAACGACCGAGATCGTTCCCCGCACGGTCGGACGGTTTATTGTCCGGTAGTTTCCGCGTCGTACGCGTCCAGAAGTTTCTGGTCGGCTTTCGACAGCGGCAACAGTTTTTGCCACAGGTCCGGGCGGCGTTCGCGGGTACGTACCAGCGATTGTGCCCGCCGCCATTTGGCGATATTCGCGTGGTGCCCGTTCTGCAGAATCTCCGGCACCCGCATCCCGCGAAACTCGGCGGGGCGCGTGTAATGCGGGTACTCCAAAAGCGACTCCGCTCCCGGCTCGCCGGTGCCGAACGATTCCTCGTGCGGCGACTCCGCGTTCCCGAGCACTTCCGGCAACAGGCGCGTCACCGCATCCAGTATCACGAGTGCCGGGAGTTCGCCCCCGGTCAGGACGTAATCGCCGAGCGACAGTTCCCGCGTCACGAGTGATTGACGTACACGCTCGTCCACACCCTCATAATGCCCGCACAGAATCACGAACCGCGCTTCACCGGATAACTCACGCGCCACGCTTTGCGTGAACGGTTCGCCGTCCGGTGCGGTGTAGATCACCGGCACACCCGTTTCGCCTACCGTGATCGCCTCCACACAGGCGAAAAGCGGCGCAGGGAGCATCACCATCCCCGCCCCGCCCCCGAACGGCGAGTCGTCGGTCGAGCGGTGCTTGTTCGCCGCGTAATCACGCAGATCATGCACCCGCAGATCGAGCCTTCCCGCCGCTTGCGCCCTGCCCAGAATCGAAGCCGAAGCCGCCTGCCGCACCATGTCGGGAAACACCGTCACGATGTCCACCCGCATCCTACAAATCGTCTTTCCGCAGACCGGGAATGTCGCGCACCAGAACCTGCTTTTCGGCGAGATCGACACGCACAACCACGTCCCCGATAGCCGGGATCATCGCGGTCTCGGTTTCGTAAACGTCGTTCGCATTCGGGATGAAATGCACCCGCAGGATCGTCCCGAGGCTTTTCCCGTTCTCGGTCATCACCGTCAAGCCGACCAGATCGGCTTCGTAGTAAGTGTCCTCACCGAGAGGTTGCAACTCACTACGGTAGATGAAAATCTCCGCGCCCGGGAACGTTTCGGATTCGTTCCGGTCCGTCACCCCTTCGAGCGTCAGCAGTGCCGCGCCCTGATGCCGCCGGAGCGACTGAACATGCAGACGCCGCTCGGTGACAGTAACCGATTGCTCCGCGCCCGTGCCCGTCTTTTTTCGCCAGCGGAACAGCACCGACGGCAACTTCAAAAGGTGCTTCGGCTCGTCGATCAGCGGCAGCATCTTGACCTCGCCGCGTATCCCGAACGCCGACGTAATTTCCCCAATCAGAACCAGTGAGTCAGTTTCCATAGTGATTAGTGGTCAGTGACCAGTGGTCAGTAGTAAGATGCGGCTGTTTCCGGTTCTAACCACTGACCACTGGTCACTACCGAATCACTGCGCGACTATCTCCACGTATACCTTTTTCTTTTCCTTCATCGCGGCGGCTTTCGCCACCGTACGTAAGGCGTTCGCGATACGCCCCTGTTTACCGATCACCTTGCCCAGATCATCTGGCGCGACGCGCACCTCGTAGGTGGTCGCATCGTCGCCGATTACCTCATCTATCGCCACTTGTTCCGGTTCGTCTACCAGAGACTTAACCAGGAACTCGATTAACTGCTTCAATTTCGCGTTGACTCCTGCTAGAGTTTCGTTCCGGTCGCGGTATCGCCGCCGCCGGAACGTGGTATTTTCGCGTGACCGCTTATCGCTTGCGCGAAAGAAGTCCCGCGAAAAAGGGGTTCGCCTTTCCGTCTCGTCACGAAGGGGTCCGACGCTGTTTCCGCCACTACTGAACCGACTGCTTTAACCAGGCTCTCGCGCAAACCGTTCCGATCCGCACGAAGGGGGTCGGTCGAAAGAAAGGATAAGGAGGCTACTCCGGCGTCGCTTCCGTTTCCGGTGTCGCGGCAGTCTCTTCCGTGGGAGCGTCCGCCGGGGCGGCAACTTCCGTTTCGGCGACGACTTCGGGTTCTGCGACGGCTTCGACAGCGGCGGCGGACTCGGTCACATCGGCGGCGACGGCGGCTTCGGTCGTCGCGACGGCTTCGGTCGCGGACTCTGCGGCTACCGGCGCGGCTTTCACGGCGCGCGGCTTGGATCGTTCCATCAAGCCCTGACGCTTCAGAAGCGCGGCGGCGGTTTCGCTCGGTTGTGCGCCGACACTGAGCCAGTAGCGGACGCGGTCCTCTTTGAGAACCACGATGGATTCCGTATCAGCGGCGACAATCGGGTTGTAGTAGCCGAGTTGCTCAATGTAACGACCGTCCCGCGCCCGACGGGAATCGGCGGCGACCACATGATAGAACGGTCGCTTTTTCGCGCCGTCACGGCGCAGTCGAATCTTTACCGACATACTTTAATACCTGCTCCTAAGTTTCTGCGTTTTCGCGAAAGACGACATCCGTCGTTTTTGCTTTTCTGCGTTTTCACCAAAATCCGGTGCCGACTTTGTCTTATCGGCGAATTAACCCGGGCATTGTACCGCACCATTTGCGGTTTAGCCGCCCCCGATCAGGGATTTTTTCCGCCGCGCCCGAACGGGAAGCCGCCGAACCGGGGACCGCTCCCCTTGTCGCCCCCCGAATTGTTGCCGCCGCCGCTACCGCCGCCGCCGCCTTTGCGCTTCACGATGCTTCCGGCACCGGGCATCGGTTGCGCCCCGGGAATCCCGCGTTGCGGCGGTTTCATCCCCGGAATCGGCGGCATCCCGCCCGGCATCCCCGGCATCTGCCCGTTCGCCAGCCCCTGCATCATCTGCCGCATGTCGTCGAACCGCTTCAGCGCGGTGTTGACCTCCGCTATCGGCACCGCCGCGCCCGCCGCGATCCGCTTGCGCCGCGAGCCGTTGATGATCTCCGGTCGCCGTCGCTCCGCCGCCGTCATCGAGCGCACAATCGCCTCGAAGCGCGCCATCTCTTTCTCGCCCTCCGAAAAATCCACATCCTTCATCGCGGCACCGACGCCGGGGATCAGTTTGAGCAACTCCTGCATCGGACCGAGTTTGCGCATCTGCTGGAGTTGGGCGAGAAAGTCCTCGAAGTCGAACTTGCCCTGGCGCAGTTTCTTTTCCATCTGCGCGGCTTGCTTCTCGTCTATCGCGGATTCGGCTTTCTCGATCAGCGACATCACGTCGCCCATGCCGAGGATACGCGACGCGGCGCGGTCGGGATAGAACGGCTCCATCGCTTCCATCTTTTCGCCGACGCCGATAAATTTGATCGGCTTCCCCACGACCGCACGGATCGAGATCGCCGCGCCGCCGCGGGTGTCGCCGTCCATCTTGGTCATCACGAAGCCGGTAACGTCTAAAACCCCGTCGAACTCTTTGGCGACATTCACCGCGTCCTGCCCGGTCATCGCGTCCAGGACGAGTAACGTTTCGGTCGGCTCGGTCGCCGCCTTGATCGCTTTCAGTTCGTCCATCAGCGTCTCGTCCACGTGCAGACGACCCGCCGTGTCGAGGATCAGGACGTTGGCTTTCTTCTCTTCCGCCCACGCCTTCGCGTCGGTGGCAATTTTCACCGGATCGGTGGAACCGGGAATCGTGAACACCGGCGTCTTCGCCTGCTCGCCGACGATCTGGAGTTGCTTGATCGCCGCCGGACGCTGTACGTCACACGCGGCTAACACGACTTGCTTCCCCTGCTTGCGCAGGTGCGCGGCGAGTTTCGCGGAAAGCGTGGTCTTGCCCGCGCCCTGCAACCCGCACAGCATGATCACCGACAACCCCTTCGGGGAAAGGTTGAGCGCGGCGGGACCGTTCTTATCCTGCAAACCAGTCGCCGTGACAATCGGCGTGTTGTCGTCACTCGCCCCTTCGCCCGCCAGGAGTTTTACCATCTCGCCGTGGACGATCTTGACGACTTGATGCGCCGGGTTCAAGCCGTCCAGTACCGTTCCGCCAATCGCCTGCTCCTTGACACGGGCGATGAACTCTTTCACGATGCGGAAGTTGACATCCGCCTCCAGAAGCGCGATACGCACCTCGCGCAGGGCGGCTTCCACGTCGGCTTCGGTGAGTTTCCGGTCGCCGCGCAGGTTTTTGAATGCTTCCTGAAGTTTTTCCGCTAAACCCTCGAACATAGATTCTCGCCTTCCCCAGACACTTTTCGGTCGTGTGAAAACACTCCCCTACGGAAACACGCGAAAGCCCGCACCCGATATACGGGACGGGCTGATGAAATCGTCGCCGTGTGCGATTTGCCGGTTCGCACGCGTTTCGTAAGCGTAATTCTACCGCGCGAAACAGGGAGCGTCAACACCGGCAGTGGCGTGTTCTCGCACGAAAGGAAGTGTTAAGAGAAAGAAAAGAAACAAGAACCGGCAACGCGTCCAAAAAATAAAACCGACACGGGCGAACAAATACCCACGAACGGATACTCATAAACGAGGGACCGTAAACGATGTGGAGTACCGAAGCATGGATTATCAGAAAAGCGCGGTCGGGAGACCATGCCGCGTTCGCGAGGCTCTACGACCGCCACGCACCGCTCGTCTATCGCGTCCTGTACCGGCTGACCCGGAGCACCACGGCGGCGGAGGATTTGACGCAGGAAACGTTCCTCGCGGCATACCAATCGCTTCCGGACTGGCGCGGCGAGGGCAAGTTCTCGACATACCTCTGCGGGATCGCCTTCCGGCGGTACGCGACCTCCCAGCGACGCGTCGTGCCTACGGAGGATCTCGATGACTCGATCCCCACCGCGAACCCCCAGCATGATCCGCTCGCCGCCCTTTCTCACCGCGAAGCCGAAAGGGCGATAGAACGCGCCATCGCCGATCTACCCGATGTCTGCCGGGAGGTGTATGTCCTGGTCCGCGTGGAGGGCATCAGTTACAAGGAAACCGCGATGATATTGGAGGTGCCGGTAGGAACGGTGCAGTCACGGCTATGGCGCGCGACCCGGTTCCTTCAAGCCGCGCTCGCCCCGCTTCTGTACGAATCCGACACCTGCCATGCCCCACAATCCCCCCGAGAACAAGGAGTGTAACATGAACTGCGACCAATTCCGCGACCGACCGACGACACCATTTTTCTTCTTAGCCGCGCTCCGGCACCGGATAGTCTGCCCACAATGCCGTGTTCATGAGATGCGGCTGGCTCGTCAGCACCGGATCGCTCGTCATTTGAAGTCGCCGGAACCGCCAGCCGCGTTGCGGGCTCGCGTTCTGGCGCACCTCCCCGAACCGCTGGCACCCGGAAAGCGGGTGATACTCAAGCCGGTTCTATCTGTCGGCATCGGCTTCGCCGTGCTGACCGGGGTTTGGATCGCCCTGCCCCGCCTCGTCACACCGCCCGTCTTTGCGACCGAGGTAAAGTCCGCCATCCGTCGCGCGAACACCTGGCACTTCGTGGGCTGGCGCATGGAGGGTAATAAAAAGGTCCGGTGGGAGATATGGGGGCGTCGTCAGCCTTTCTTCTACCGGGAGCAGATCGGCGGCGATGTTATGATCGACAACGGCAAGTCACGCCTGCGCCTCCTGCCGCCGGACCGCTTTCAAACGCAAGGGTACGCCATTTCGCTACCCTCCCAGCGACTGCCGATGACCGGACCGGTCATGGGTACCGAACCGTCGGAGCAGTTCATCGCGGGGATCGGCGGCGACTATCTGGACCACCTTTACGAAAAGAAAAGAGGTGCCAACGATGTCGTTTTTTCAAGCATTCATGAGACGGGAGTAACAAAAGACGAATCGTTGCTGACGATCAGTCGGCAGACTTACTTGCCGCAACTCTATCGCCTGGAGCGGGCGGTGAGGGCGATATTGCCCTCGAAACGGTTCGCGGATTCCTACGGATCGCCCCGGACGGCGGCGGAATTGGCGATGGTGTATGACGTCGCTATTCCCGGCAAGGTGACAACTCTGTCTGCTCCCGCCCATTTCCAGCGTATCGACGCGCCCGACGGTCTGGTGCTCCGCCCGAAAGTCATGGAGCGCGACACGGACGGCAATATCCATGTGCGGATCGAGCACTGGCTGGGGGGAAAACGACTCGTCGTCGGACAAGTCTTCCCGTGGTTTCAGACGAATGTGCTCCTGCAGTGTCCACCGTACACCCAGCCCGATGAAGCACTCTATCCGACCGACGAGTCCGGTCGCCGCTACCTTCCGATAGCGGGTCCGGCGAATGTTTTCGACACGGACCGGACGGATCTCTGGCTGGCACCGCTGGAACCTATCGCGCCACGCAGTGCGGTAGCAAGGACGCTAACTCTCCCCGTCATGGCAAAGTTGCGTTTCGACAAGGGGATTCCCGACCCGTACGTGACGGCGGTTTGGACCCAGATTCCGATTTTGAGCAAGACGACGACGCTGTTTCTCCCGCTACCGAAATCCTCAGTGCCGTTGCCGTTCGACAACCAGCCGACTTCCGAGGGGCTACAAGTGCCCGGTCCCGTCATGCCACTGGCTTTCGCGGAGGCCATGGCTCGTTACCGATACTACAGGAGCGGTATCGGAGAGAACCGAGGCGTCATGCCCTGGAGCAACCGTGAGCCATCCCGTAAAGCACTCTTCTGGCTGGACCGTGCGATCACGGCGGGGGAAAAGGTACCCGATGCGGCACCCCAACTCGCCGGGATGCGTAAAGATGCGCGGAAGTTACGCGAACAGATCAAAGGGGATTAATGCTGGAAATATTCGGCAATCGGACAAACACGTTGCGGAACGCGGTAAAATACGGTCATCGCCTTCCGTGAAGGGACGTTTTCCGCCGATGCTTCCCCGATTCCGCCCGCTAATCGCCCTTATCTGCGCCCTGTGCTACTGGTCGTCGCCCGCCGCGCCCGCGCACGCCTATCCGCCGAGCAATCTGGCGGAGGCGATAAAGCGCGGGGGCGATAGTGACCGCCGCCGTATCCCGCTCCTGTTGGTGAACCCCGAGCAGGTCAGTTCTTTCTGGGATGGTGCCTCGCACCAGCGGTTGTATGAACTGTATCGCGAGGAAAACGCGAATCCGCCACTCTCGGCGGTCCTTCCCCTATTTCAACGCCAGATTATTCCTTGCGCGTCGGTCCATGTCATCGCCCCTCTGAAACGCGTTTCGATCAACCCGTACCCGGGACCGCCGGAAGAGTGGGCGCGGATCGGGCGCGAGCGGGCAGCGAAGCTGCTGTTCACGTCACTCAGCCCGGCGCAGTGGGTAGCCGCCTCCGCCCCGAACGGGCTGGGGATTTCCGATCTGCGCAAGGAGGAGCAGCGTTCCTGGTTCCTGTCGCTGATCCCGGAGCCTTTCGTGCTCACAGAAGCCACCGCCGGAGAGAACGGTTCCATCACCTTTTCGCACACCGCCGGTGGGGGCGGAGTGAAGACCGTCACCGTTACACCGGAGCAGGTGCGGTTACGGGTCGTGCGCGCAATGTCCTGGTACTACCGCCTGGGACCGAATAGCGGCTACACCGGCTACGGGGACAGCGAAAATGCCAACCGACAACCCGGGGACCGGTACTGGACGCAAACGTTCTCGGAGGCGCAACAACCGCCCGCCGAGTCGTACGTCTCCCGCCTTAAGGACGCTGTCCGCATCGAAAAGCCGAACCGACTGGTGAAAGGCGACCTGTCGTTCAACGATGCTCCGCTGTTCGGCAAAACCATCCGGCTCGGTGGGGCGAAAACACTCGGCGATCTGGTGCAACGCGTGGCGGAGGCGACCGGCTTGGAACTGTACGCCGACCGCCGCCTGACCGGGCTTTCCGTGATACGGATCGGCGGCGGCGAAAGCGCGGCGGCGGACGCGGCGGACGTGATGAAAGCCCTCTGCCTCGCCACGACCGGCACGATCCGCAAAGTCACCGACCCGGGCACGGGTGCGAGCGTGTTCCTTTTAGCGGGCGACCGCCAACCGCTGATGCACGACCGCCTGCGTCTCGCGGAATGGGCGGGCGAGGTGAACGCGCTTCTGAACGCCGAACAGACCACGTTCCAGAAGACGGTAACACAAAGCGGCGTTGTGGGCGGCGTCGGATTCGCCGAAAACGCGGTGGGGCGGATCGGCGACGACCTGATGCGCGCGGCGGAAGAACGCATCACCGACCCGGACCGATACCGCAAGTACAACAACGACCACGGGTTCGTCCCGATCCCGGTCAGTGCGTTACCGTCGGCGGGGCAGGAAAAAGTACGGCGCGACCTGGAACAGAGCCGGGAACACTCCTCCGAAAGCGGACCGCCGCTGGACGAAAAGAACGTGTACGCGCGTTTCTCGGTGAAGACCGAACTGATCGTCCCGGGCTACGCCACCGTCAGTGGTCCCGACCTGTCAAGCCTGGACGAACTGTTGACGCGCAAACCATCCCCACCGCCCCCGCCGCGACCGGCTCCCCCCGGAAACGTGATCACCTTGCCGCCCGCGCTCCGCAAGTTCGCCGCGCTGAAGGTCGCGCTCGCGGACGACGGTGCGGCGGAACAGGCGGCGCGGTGGGCACAGCGACACGGCTTTTCCGCGCTGTTCGTGCGCGCGTCGCTCTGGGATGACGGCGAAGGGGAGCGTATCGCCCGACTCGTCGGGATCGGCAAAAAACACGGCGTACGCATATACCCCGTGGTTTCCATTCTGCGGGTGCCCCCGGTGGACGCGGCGAAAAAAGAGTCCGCACCGCACGATTTGGGGCGGGCGCGAAACATCTTCGGGGAAACATTGCGCGAATACGCCGACCGGCGCAAGGACTCCGCCGCGCTCCGCGCGAATAAGTTCGAGGCGGATCAGATCGCCGCCAACGGCGACAGCGACTGGCTCGATGCATCCGACCCGGCGGTCCGAACAGCGGTGTCCGCACGGCTCACGGACTTCGCCAAAGTCCCGGGGATCGCGGGAGTGATCTGGGATAATGTCGCCGCGCCGGGGATGGCGTTCGTGGAGCAAAACTGGATCAACGGTTATGCCGCCGGGAGGTACACGGGATTCACCGACGCGTTGCGGGTTGCCTTCATCCGTCAGGAGAACGCCGACCCGTCGGACATGCCTCCGTCTGGAAACATCGAACCCTACATAGAGGGGTCCGGGAGCGGAGAGTCGCCTTTCCAGGGTCAAGAGTGGGATTTGCGCGAACGGTTCCGTCAACACCCGGCGTACCGCCGCGATCCTGCGGGCGTTTGGAAGGCGGAAAAAAGTGCCGGCACCGACTACGATGTCGCCGCGTCATCGTGGAACCGTCTGCGGCGCGAAAGTAATCGATCCTGGGTCGGGGCGATACGGCAGGCGGTGGACCTGCCCGCGACGGTGCCCGTTTATCTCGAAGCCCCCGCCGAGTCGAGCGCGTACAACCTGACGCCCTGGATCGCGCCCTGGGCGGCGTCGGAAACGCTGATGCCTACGAGTATGGGCAAGGAGCCGCTCCTGCCCCTCACCGTGGGTGTCAAGAGCACCCCGGAGTCGGTGCGCGTGGGATTGACGACCCAATTGGTCCAGCGGCTCGGCACCGGGAAAACACCTGCCTACGCGGGGATCATGATCGACATTACCGCGCGCCCCCTCGCGGAAGGCTTGTCGCTCCTGTCCCCGCTGGCGACCATGCCGAAATAGGTCGTGGGCGGAACCTCACCCCCGGGTACCCTCTGGGTGCCCCTCTCCGTGCCGGAGAGGGGGAGTAAGATACCGGAGGCGTCTGGCTACGAGGTCTCCCCTCTTGCTCCCCCTGCCCGGCACGGAGAGGGGCACCCAGAGGGTACCCGGGGGTGAGGTTCCATGCGACCGCTCGGCTCGGAGATAATTAGGGAGCCTTCGGGCATGTTTCTTGCTATCCTCGCCCCCGGATACTCCCCGAACCGGCGAAAAGTGCGGTATACAGGAGGGGCGAAAAGTGATAGTGCGGGAGGCGAAAGACTTTTGTTTGGTGACAGCAGATTCGTTGGGCGGGTGACGGCGTTGGCGGCGACCGTCGCGCTCGGCTTCCATATTTCCGTCGGCGCGTCGGTGCCGGTCGTTCGTCAGGGTGACTCCGGCGCGGTCGCCGTCTGGCGCGCGCGCGCGGAAGCCCGCCCCGGCGACAACAACACCGGCGAAGTGTATGTCAACGATGTGCTGGTGATCCGCCTGCGGACCACATCCGGCGGCTTCGGGCCGTTCCGGCGCGCCGAGATCGCCGCCGAGCGATTGAATACCGCGATAGCCGGGGGGCTGACGGCGGGCGACATCGCCGCCGACACGCGCACCGACCCGGTCGCCCCGCGTCTGAAGGGCGCGGGACAGATCATCGCGTCGGCGGACAAAACCGAGGCGAAAATTAGCGGCTCCTCCCCGGGCGCGGTAGTGCGCGGCTGGGCATCTGCGCTGCGCACCGCGCTGGCGATTCGCGGGATTGCCGCGAGTGACGGCGACGTTTTAATCCCGCTGGGCGAGACGCGCCCGCTCCGGCTTTCCGGCGCGGCACGCGGCACCCTGACCATCACGCCAGTTTCCGGGGCGGCACTACTCCCCGGCGAAACGCCCGAAGACGCTGCGCAGGACGATCCCAACCCCCAACCCTCGCCGAGACCGATCCCCGTGGTCGCCCTATCGAATGACAATGGTAGTGAAAACCTGATCACCCTGCGCGGTCTCGCAGTCGGGCGCGAAACGCTGACGTTCGAGCGCGGGGGGGCTACCGTTTCCGTAACGGTCCGGGTCCAACCGTACGCGGGACAGTTCAACACGCCGAAAGCGGTGATTGTCACCGGGCGTGGCGTCGCCATCGAGCGGGTCGCCCGTTATGCCACCGCCGCCGCGCTCGGGTCGGCGACGGTGACGCCCGGCGGCATTGCCCGCGTTCGCGCCGACTCCGTCAGCGTCGCCATGCCACTCGCGCCGGGTGCCCAGAGCATTGTAACCGTGCCGGTGACGCTCAGCGGACCCGACATGATCGGAGTCAGCCGCACGGTCAGCGTCCCCCTGCGCAACGAATCCCTCTCCCCGATACAGACCGACGCCCTGATGTATTCCAACGATCCCGAGCGGGTCAAGCAGTTCGGGACGCTGTTCACCGCGCGCCTCCCAGTCGCCTCGCCGACCGCCCCGACCGCGACCCGGCTTCTGTTCCATCACCAGTCCGCGCTTACGCAAGCCGCCTGGTTCAGCGTGGAGTTGCTGAACGATTCCGATGCCCCGGCGACGGTGCAGGTCGTCGGCGGCGGTTCGGGTCCGGTGCGCGACACCGTCTGGGTGGGGTTTCGCGCCGCGTCCGACTTCGTGCGCGACTATCTCGCCGACGCCGGACTGATCGTGGAAATCCCGGCGCGGTCGCGCCTCGCCCTGCTGTCCACCCGCCTCCCCGCCGGAACCACGGTCTCGGGCTTGATGCAGATCCGGCCGCTTTCCGGTTCCCTGCCGCTGGTGCGCGTCGCCGCCGACCAGCCGGGGGATGCTCGCACCCAATCCGAAGCCTGGCAGCCGTCGCCGCTACTCCCGAACGAGTTCGTTCCCGGCGGAAACACACTCGCCTATCCCCTCTCGGACCATATCTATCCACAACCCGCCAAGCGCGTCGAAACGCGCTACGATATCGGGGGCAACTGGGCGTTCGTCGGACTGGGCGGCGACCCGCTCGAAGCGACGAAAAACATGGACAAAAAACTGTTCGGAAACTACGGGGTGTTCTACGAGATCACGGCGACGGTGCACAACCCGACCGCCAGGCGGACCAAAGCGCGGGCGGTATTCGTCCCCTCGGCGGGTCTCGCGGGCGGCGTTTTCCTCGTGGACGGCAAGTATGTCGAAGTCCCGCAAACCAACCTGCCGAAAGAGCCGACGCTGGCGTCCTACACGCTCGAACCGGGCGAAACGCGCGTAATCAAAATTACGACGATGCCACTTTCCGGGTCCAACTACCCGGCGCGGATCGTGATACGGCCGTGAGTGGGCAGTGGTTAGTGGTCAGTGCGCCGACGTACCGTCGCCATCGGGTTCGGGGAGGAAAGCGGCAACGCGATTCCTGAGCGACCGGTTCAGGACCGGAGAATGAAACATCCCGGACAGGGCGACAGGGACTCAAAGTCGGTCCAGCAGGTCATCGAAGCGACCGGCGTTTATCTCGCGCTCTACCTCCGACCAGAAGACATACAGCGCGTCACCCATTCCTTGTTGCCCGTTGATCTGGTACTCGTGCGCGAACTGCGTGATGCGCCGCTCCACGTCTTTGATCAAGCCCGTGTCGCGGGCGTCGGACTGACGCGGCGTCGCACCGGGGCGGCGTTTTAAGGCGTCATAGGTTCGGACGGCGGCGAGCGAAACACGTAACGACATGAGACGCTACGCCCCGTCCGGGTCTATGCCGAGTTCACGCAACCGGAGCGCGAGTCGCTCGGCACGCGCCACGGCGGAATCGCGTTCGGCTTCGGCGCGTTGCGCGTTCGCTTCGGCACGTTGCGCGTTCGCTTCTGCGCGTTCGCGGGCTTCATCCATCTCTTGCAACGTCAAAAAACGGCGTCCGTCCGGGTAGAAAATTTCCATGTCCGCGTTCATATGTGGGACGAAGCGGGTTCCGAGGATCGGCGAAACGTATTCGTCCTGCCAGTTGACGGCGCGTAGCCGATTTTCGCCTTCACCGGTTTCTCCGGAGCCGCGCATCCAGACGGATAGATCGCCGTCCTTCGGGTCATACATGTAGTATTCTTCGACGCCGTAGCGGTCGTAAAACTCGAACTTGCGGGTCATTTCACCGACGCGATTCCCCGGCGACAAAATTTCGAAAACGACCTGGGGGGGGACGCCGTTTTCCTCCCACTGCCGGTAGGACCCGCGATCCGTTTTCGGTCGCCCCACCGCCACCAGAACATCCGGGGATTGTCGCAGTTTCGAGTCTTCTTTCACCGCGTACCAGAGCAGATCACCGGCGACGAAAACGTCGGGTCGGTCTTTGTACAGCAGGTCCAGGTTCCCCTTGATCGTAACTATCCACCGGTATTGAATCGTGTTGTCGGACATCGGCTTTCCATCGCTATCGGGGTATAGTAGTTCGTCCGCGTCATACACCCCCTGCCCATCGGACACGGTCGGTCGGATAGCCACTGCCGTGGAAGTGTTCATCGTCTTCATTTCTCCCGCCGTCATTATAGCCGATTTTCGCACGCACACTCCGTGTCTTCGCCTACATATCGGCGGGGGGAGCACTCCGGGCGGAAAGGGCGAGCCGTGTACGCCGTATCTCCTCTTCCAGCAGTTCCGTTTCCGGCAACACGAGGCGATATTCGGCGGCGAGGATTCGGTTCTGCAGGTTGCCCAGCGCGTAGTGCGCGACAGCGGCGTCCCCCTCCGAACACAGGACCAGACCGACCGGTGGGTTTTCGTCCGGCAGAGTCAGGTGTTCGGCGGCATAGTTGACGTACAGGTTCATCTGCCCGGCGTCCGCGTGGGAGAACTTCCCGATTTTCAGGTCGATAATCACCAGACAACGTAACCGACGATGAAACAGCAGGAGGTCCATCCGGTACCACTCCGTGCCGACGCTGATTCGCTTCTGACGCGCCACGAACGTAAAATCCGCGCCCAGTTCGAGCAGAAAACTTTCGAGGTGTTGGATCAACGCCTCTTCTAATTCGCCCTCGCTGTATTCGTCCTTCAGTCCCAGAAACTCCAGCACGTACGGGTCTTTGACGGCGGCAACCGCGTCGGCGATGGCGTCCGATGCTTCGCTCTCCGCACGAAGGAGGGCAGCTTTATTCCCGGAAATCTGCGTCCGCTCGTACACCTGCGTCGCGATCTGCCGATCCAGTTGCCGGAGCGACCAACCGCCGCGCACCGCCTCTCCTTCATAGAACTGCCGCGCGGCTTCGGACTTCACCGTCAGCAGTCGGACGTAATGCGACCACGAAAGTGGGAACGATTTCGCAATTTCGGCGAGATCGAATTGTGCAGACGGTGTCTGCACAATTCGCCCGGCTTGTGCGAGGTAGAACGACTTCATCTGAAACAGGTTGCGCCGCCCGAAGCCGCGACCGAACTGCCGGGTCAGTTCCGAGGATAAACGTTCCATCACGTAGTCGCCATAGTCGGCGCGGGCTTTGCCGTCTTGCTCGAAAACGACGATGCGCCGACCGATCTCGTAATACGTCGCGGTCAGAATAGCATTCACGGAACGCGCCGCCTGTCGCCGCGCTTCGGCAAGTAAGTCGGCGATTTCGTGTGCGAACACATCTAAAGCAAGATCGTTGTTTATCTCGGACATGGCATTTTCTCAGTCCCCATTCATCACCCCTCCGCTGGGCAAGAAACACCGCGCTTGACCAGCGCGTATATTGTGCTATGTTTGGTGAACGAACCGATAGTAAAGTGATTTTCAAACTGTATGACGTGGTACGCCTCGCAAACGACGTGCCGGACACTTCGCTACGCGCCGGTCAAACAGGAACCATCGTGGAGCGACTTGCAGATGGCGCGTTTGAGGTTGAGTTCATGGACGCCTTCGGTTGCGCGATTGATTCACGGGGCTTTCACGCGAGCGAACTGTCGCCCGCGTCAAACGCCTAATTCCATGAAATTAACGTCCGCAGTCGTTGTACCACTCATCGACGCCGCCATGACTTGAACAAGTGCCGGAGCAGTTTTTACTATAACTGAGCGTCCCATCGTTGCATCTTGCGGATGCTCCAAAGAGGTTACCGGTATTGCCTTCAACCGACTCTGGAATACGAGCAGATCCGCATCCGTCAGTGAATAAGAGAAGCAACAAACACAACATAGCAAGGCAAAAGCGTTTTCGAAACATAGTCATAATTAAAAAATCCTCGATGTTATCCCGATTCCGCCGTACCAGTATTGTTGCTCCGCATAGTAGGAAACTCGGTACTCCAAGCTAAACTTTTGCATATCAAGTCCTATGAACGCAACACCATAACCCGAATCACGGACGGCATTCACTGTGTATCCTGCTCCTAATCCGTAGTAAATCCAGCGGAAAGTGCCGTTTTCAAGTTCTCTCGCGGGGGTGAACCAATGATACTCTGCTCCTGCACCTATAACGAAACGATTCTCATACTCCGTGTTTTTGTTGGATCGGAAATCCGTTCCATTGAGTACAAGGCAAGCCTCGCCTTTGTTGCTACGGTGGACAGCCCAATCCGCTTGAAGTGCAAATGCCGTCAGATCGATACGCGTTTGCCCTCCCTGCGTCTCATGGAATCCGTAAAGTGCTGTAGCACGAACCTTCTTCATGGCCAATGCAGGGTGTTGTGTTTGTGCAAAGGCGGGTAGCATTGGGCACCCGACACAGAGTACTAACAGAGAAGCAAGTTGTATGTTGGTTTTATTTTTCAAAACGCATGTTTCCTTCATAATTTCCCTTGAATATTACGCTCATATGCCGAAATCGCACGGCACAACACGGACAATGGCATGATCCGTGCCGAAAGCGGAAGTTTAGAGACGGTTGGGGAAGTTTTTTGCAGAAGGTCTACAAATCGAACAGTGTCATCTGCTGTTTGGCGTCCTCTTTCGCCTTGCGCTTCGCCCCGGTGAGCGGTTTCGGGAACAGGCGGTCGAAGTCGTCGCCGATGGCGGCTTTCAGACGTTCGGCGAACTTGTACAACTTCGTCTGGTAATACTCGACGTCCTCGTCCGCATCGTAGTCGGCGGCGAGGGCGAGTGACTTGTCCTCGCGCTGGTACAGAATCGCGTAGTCGCCGACCTGCAAGCCCTTCATCGCTTCGGCGTTGCGCTTGCGCGCCTCCGACTTGAACGTATTTTCCGTGACCCGCTCGCGCCGCGCGATCTCCTCAATGCCGAGTTCGCGGTTCTCGATCTTGTCCAGAATCTCGTTGTAACAGTCGGCTAACGCTTCCTTGTCTTCCGCGAGAAGCAGGTCAATCGCGGCGTTCATGAAGCGACGCCCGAACCGCTCGTCGGCGCGGGAGCGGAGCGACGAACCTTTGAAAATCTTCTTATCGTCGTAGCCGACCAGCACGTAGTTCTTGGCTTTAAGCGACAGCATCACCGCGTACCGCCCGTCGAACGCCAGCCGAATTCCTTCGGGAAGCGTCTTGCCGATCCCCTCGATAAACAGTTCGTCGGTATCGGGTGCGCTACCGTCGGGCATCTGGAAGTACACGCCGTCGGTGTCGATCTCGATCACCGTCGCGCCCTGCGTTTCGAGTTCGGCGGCGATCTGCTTCACGATCTCCTGCCCGATCTCAGTCACCTTTCCGGCGGCGACGTAATCGTTGAAATGGAACGGTGCGCCGAGATACCCGTAGAACGAGTTGATCAAAAGTTTGTACGAGTTTTGCAGACCGTCCCAGTACGACGCCGCCTTGATGTTCTTCGCGTCGCTGTATTTTTTGGAACGTCCTTTCGCCATCAATCGGCGTTTCTTCAGTTCGTCCAACAAGGGCAGAAACAGGTACAGCGTGTCCGTGGACGACGTAATCTGGTTGGTGAGCATGATGCTCGGATATAGCGATTCGACGTCCGCCTTGACGATGTTGCGAAGCAGACCGGAAACGCGCATTTCGGTGTAGCCCCCGGCATACGGGACCGGAGCCTGCTGGCGGGCGACGGCTTGTTTGCGCTCCAGGTACGCGCGCACGAAGATGCTGTTGATCTTCTCGCCCGAACCGGTGACACAAACGTTCTGGTACGAGTCCGGCACCATCTGCGCCTGATAAAACTCGGTGGGACAAACGATCTCGGCGAGGCGGCGGGTTTCGCGCACATCCCCGAGGGCGTACCGGCGCACCAGATCCGGGTCGGATTTCCACAGGTCCATGATCTGCGAGCGGTCCAGATACACGCGGTCCGGTTCGGCGATATGGTACGTCACCGCGCACTCCTTCAAGCCGTAGGAGCCGATCTCACCCCGCGCCACGTCGAACCGTTGCGTGGCGAGTAGCGTATCGACGACATGCCGACCGTAGATATAATGCGGCACGAACGGGCGGGTGTTGGCACCAATCGCGCAGTTGCGTTCGTTACCGATGGCGATTTCCGAGCCATCGCGTCCCCAGTTCAGCGGCACTTTCAACGCCTTCGCCCGCGTCCGAATCCAGAGCAGGTCGAACGCCAGAATGTTGTGCCCCTCGATCACGTCCGGGTCCCATTCACGAATCAACTCGCCGAGCCGAACGAGAATATCGCGCTCCGCCCCGACCAGAACTTCCTCATGCCCGCGATTATCGCAACACACGATCATGAAGATACACGCCCCCGGCGCGACCGGGGACAGGTCCGACGTTTCGATGTCCACCTGCATCCGGCGCACATCCGGGAAAGCCATGCCCTTGAACTGCGTGTACCCCGCGCCGACCATGAAGTTCTTGACCGCCGAGCCGTAATCGAGGCGGTCGCGCCGCTCGTCGCGCAGAATCCGTCGCCCTTCCTGAAACGCGTTCCAGTTGTCAAAGTGGAGGTGATGCTTGTAGCCGTTCGGCCCGTCCAGAACCCGCGAATCCTGCACACCGGGGAGCGGGCGTTCGTCTTTGAGCACCATCCACGGATAAAACGTCACCGTCTGCAACAGGGTATCCTCGGAGTCTTTTGGGCGGACGAAAAGGGTGGCAGTACAGGGGGAAGAGCGGGTATCGGTCTCGACGGCGACGATGCGCTGTTCGGGGTTCGAGCCGTACAGCGCGACATCTAAATCGCGGGCACTGAGTTTGGGGTGTTTGACTGCGGCGGGGGTCGACGCGATATTCGGTTCGGGGGCTACGGTTTCCACGGCTTGCATTGTACCGCGCCCGAAACCTCGGGGGGTATACTACGCACGGAAGGAAACGAGCCATGAACGCAACCATAGACACACAGCCAACCGACGCCCCGCCGCTGCCGAACCCGAATGCTATGAGCGACGAGCAGTACGCGAAACTACTCGCTGTTATAGAACGTGCTAAAAATATTCCCGGCTATTTCGAGCGGTGGGACGAGCAACTCGCAGAGGTGCGCCAACAGATCGAGGAACAAGCCGAGCGTGATCTGCGCGAAGTGGAGGACAAATAACGGGTGAATCTCTTCGACACCAACGGTTTCCAATTACTCGTATCGGGCGATACGAACACGGTACGCCGCTTCCAGCAAGAGTTTGCCGTTACCCGACTGAGTTCGGTTTCGGCGGAGGAAACGCTCAATGGACGATTAAGCGGGATCAACAAAGCGCGTAGTCCGCGCTACGGCTTATCTCTCCCGCAGGCGCACGAGGATTTTGTGGTTGCTCTTGCGACGCTCCAACTGGTCGAAATCCATATTTACAGCCCTGAAGCCGAAGCCATCTTCCGAACTTTCAACACGAAGCAGACACGCCTTGGGACGCAGGACTGCCGCATCGCCGCGCAAGCCATCGCGCACGGTTTTACCGTCGTCACGCGCAACCTGTCCGACTTCGCGGCGATTGGTGCGCCGTGCGTGGACTGGAGCAAATAGCGGTTAGAGGGCTACAGTTCGCACCGGATCTAATCGAACCAACCGTTTGAAAGGAACACGAGACGATGACCTGGGAGCAAATCCGCACGACGTACCCCGACCGATGGGTATTGATGGAGTCGCTGAAATCACACATTGAAGGCGACCGATATGTTTACGAGGACCTGAGTGTACTGGATACAGTGCCGGACGGGGGCGATCTTTTTCCGCGCTACAAGGAACTGCGTCGGCAGTTTCCCGGCAGAGATATTTTGTTTTATCACGTGGGCAATCCGCAGATGGATGTGCGAGTGCGTTACTGGGCGGGAGTTCGTCCCAAAACATGATTCCTCTCACCTTCCGTGATGCACTCGTGTTCGTGGAGTTAGATGTCACCTATCGCGGTCAGACATTGCACTTGAGCGACATTTTGCTGGATACGGGATCAAGAGGCACACTTATCTCCGTCGAAGCCGTCGAGTCCATCGGATTGGAGGGAGAACTTACCGACACCATCCGAAAAATCTTCGGCGTCGGGGGTGTCGAATACGTGATCGAGAAAACGGTCGATTCGGTGACGCTGGCTGGTGTGACGGTCAGCAACTTCGCTGTTGAACTGGGCAAAATGAACTACGGCTTCGTCATCAACGGCATTGTCGGATTAGACTTGCTCCGCGCCGTCCGCGCTACGATTGACCTGGACGCACTCGCACTACTCGCGAAATAGCCTGGATCGACGGTGCTATGCGGGCGTCAGTTTCTGCAGCGACAACCCGATGCTCGCGGCGAAATGCCGCGTTCGTCTTGACGACGACCCGAATCCGCGATAGTATATCTCCCGTGCGCCGAGGTGGCGAAATGGCAGACGCGCAACGTTGAGGTCGTTGTGCCGCAAGGCATATGGGTTCAAGTCCCATTCTCGGCATCGAGTACACGAACGCTATCGGTTGATACAACCGGTGGCGTTTTTGTTTGAGGAGACTTTCGTATGGACGAATCCGCCGCGCAATTTCTTCTTTCCGACGCTGGCGAATCTCTCCTGACGCGCGCCGCAAACCTGCCCGGCGACAAGCCCGCCCGCGTTCTGGCACTGCGTAAAGACGGCACGATCTCCGCGAACGTCGCCGCGCTGGCGGCAGAAATTGTCGTTTCCCGCGAGCGGGCGAAGCGGCGCGGATTCGCGGGTGCCGAACGACTTTTCTTTACCGAGGACGCGCTGGCACAAGCCACGTCCCCCACCCTCGCCGCCTACCGCGCCGGGTACCTTGCCCCGTTCGGAACCGTCGCCGATCTGTGCTGCGGCGCGGGCACTGACGCCATCGCGCTCGCGGAAGCCGGGGCAAATGTCATCGCGGTGGATATCGACCCGGTGCGCCTCCTATTCGCCCGCGCCAACGCCGAAATACGCGGCGTCGCGGACCGGATCACGTTCCGAAACGAACCGGTTGAACAACTCGGCTGGACAGACGCGGACGCGGCATTCTTCGACCCGGCGCGCCGCACGGACACGGCGCGCGTCTCAAAGCACGGCGAGCGATACGCCCCCCCGCTCGAATTTCTCGAAACGATCCGCGCACACGTGCGCGGTGGTTGCGCCAAACTCTCCCCCGCCCTCCCCGACGACGTGCTACGCGACCTGTCGCCGTCTCGGGTCGAGTTTCTTTCCGAGAACCGGGAGTGCAAAGAGGCGTGTGTCTGGTTCGGGGACGCGGCGGGTGCGAGCGGGGCGGGGGAAGAGTTTTCGGCGGTGCTGCTGGGTCGCCCCCCTATTCCCGGATTCCCCCCTATCCCCCCCGCCCCCTTTCCCCCCTCGGAAGGGGAGAAAGGGGGAGTCAGAGGCGGAGGCGTCGCCGCTTCGCTGGACGGATTCCCCGGGGGCGAAGCGACACCTCCTCTGACTCCCCCTTTCTCCCCTTCCGAGGGGGGAAAGGGGGCGGGGGGGATAGGGGGGAATCCGGGAATAGGGGGGCACTATCTCCTCGATCCCGACCCCGCACTCATCCGCGCGGACTTGCTCGACACCCTGTGCCATCTGACCAACGCGACGCTCCTCACGCCCGACGACGCCTACCTCGGAACGGACACAATCCCGGCGGGCGAAACAACACGCGCCGCGTCCGCGTATCGCATCCTGGTGACCATGCCCTACGCGCCCAAAAAGGTGAGCGTCTGGCTCCGGGAAAACGGCTACAAGCGGATCGTGATAAAAAAGCGGCACTACCCGCAGGAGCCGGAAGCGGTCGCGCGCGAATTGGGCGTGTCGGTGCGCGGCGACGGCGCGGAAGTCACGCTGGTCCTGGCGCGCGATTCCGCCAAACGCTTCCTCGCCGTGCTATGTGAATTAGTGGCGAGTTAGTGGTCAGTGGTCAGTGATCAGTGATCAGAACCGATTCCGCACCCCTCCGCGATATACTGACCACTGACCACTGACCACTGACCACTATCCACTTACAAACCATGCCCATCTTCGAGTATTCCTGTACCGCTTGCCGACTGCCGAAATTTTCCGCGCTGGTCGGCGTTTCGATGCACGCCACGCCGCCCGTTTGCCCCCGGTGCGGGAGCGGCGCACTGACCAAACTCGTGTCGCGCTTCCGCCGCCTGCGCTCCGAGGATGACGCGCTGGACGATCTGACCGATCTGGCGGACACGATGAACCCGGACGATCCGAAGGCGGTCCGCAAACTGGTGCGCGAAATGGCGGGCAGCATGGGCGACGGCGGCGAGGACGATTTCGAGGCGATGATGGAGGAGGCTATCGACGCGGAAGCCGGGGGCGGTAGCACTGGCGGCGGCGGCGCGGACGATAGCGTGTTCGAGAGCGGAGGGTTGGGATAATGGCGTTCGGAATCGCGGTTCTGGGACTGGACCACTGGTATACGGCGTTCGGCGTGCTGGACAATTGCGCGGCGTCGGCGGAAACACCGTTGCTGTCGATCTACGAGCCGGACGCGGCGCGGCGGGCGGAAGTCGCGGCGTTGTACCCGCGCGCGTTGGTGACGGATAGCGCGGAAGCCGCCCTGTCGGTGCCGGGCGTGGAACTGGCGGCGATCTGTGCCCGAACCGGCGACGCGGTGCGTCTGTCGAAGCAGGCATTGGCCGCCGGGAAGCATGTCGTTTCCGTGAAGCCGTTCGCGCGCACCGTGGACGAAGCGGCGGACGTTCTGGATACCGCCACTCGCGCCGGACGCTTCTTCGGTTCGTTCGAGGGGATGCAACGGCTCCAGCCGCGCGCGGAACTGTTGCGGGACTTGATTGCGTCGGGGACTATCGGCGAGGTGCTTTCGTTCCATCAAGTCGGGCACGGTCCCCTGCCTGCCCCGTGGCGAGGCGCGAAAAACGGCGAGCCGTCCTGGTGGATCGACCCGGAGCAGGTTCCGGGCGGGGCGTGGATCGATCACGCGATCTACGCCGTGGACCTCGCGCGGTTCGCGCTGGACGGCTACCTTCCCGAAGCCGTGGAGGGCGACGGCGATCAGCGCATCCTCGGCGCGACACTCGCCAATCGTGTCCACAAGCAACTCCCCGTCGAGGATTTCGGCGCGGTGCTGATCGCGCTACGCCGCCGCAACGGGGGGCGCGGCGGCGGCGCGGACGTGACGCTGAATATCACCGACACCTGGTGCGCCGCGCCGGGGACCGGCTACGGCGAATACCGGTTTATCGGCACCGAGGGCACGCTAACGGCGGACGGGAACGCATGGGTGGCACAAGCGAAAATCGGCACCACGCGGCAGGAGTGGGCAACAGGCAGCGCGTATTTCCGCTTCGACACGCTCGCCGCGCTCCTGCAAAGCGGCGCACCGGTCCCCTTCGGGAAAACAGACGCGCTGGAAAACCTGCGGGTGTGCCTATCGGTTTACGGGCGGTGATCCGGCATCGTTTTTTCGGACCGTAAACGGTTCCGCTGTGCGCCTTCGGCGGACGCACCGGGTGCGGGGGAACCGGTAACGTGTCGCCGTCCAGTCTCCGCGCTCGCAGAGCGTCCGCCGAAGGCGCACAGCGGAACCGTTTACGGTCCGAAATAACGCGGCTACCGCGACCGGCGGAACACGTAGACCGCCCCATCGACGGCGAGCACGTAGATGTTGCCGGCCGGATCGACTGCAAAATCCAAGGTTGGATAATGATTCGGAACACCCCCGATCTCCCGTGGCATCAAGGCGACGCCGAGTTCCGTGCCGTCCGGAGCGATCTTGCGCACCGCGCCGCGCCGGGCAATAGCATCTGCCGGATCGTCCGACGGGGGGAGCGGGTTCGGGTACGTGATCACCACTGCGTCGTCGACGTAGATGTTGCCCTCGCCGTCACGGCGTGTCGATTCGCCTTTCTTGTTCGTGTTACGCCCATCCAACTCGATCCGGTTGGGGATGAACCGCTGATTGGAGCCGTCGAGTTTCGCGATCAGGAAGCCGCGCCGGTACCCCGATTTGAAGGATCGAGTCCCGGACAGACAGTCGACGTAAACGTCGCCAGTCGGCGAGACGGCGGGCGCGGACAGTAGTGAGAACACCGCGTCGTCCGGGATGTTACGGTCCGCTTCTTCCTCATCCGTCGCGCCCTGCATCACGAGGTTGAGGAACCTGCCCTCCGCGTCCATACGCGCGATCACCTGCCTGTTGGTAGGGGGTTCGACCCCGAGGATCAAGAAGGTGCCGTCGGGGCACTCCGCGAGAGCGTCGCACCCGTAGCGAGTCATCGCGTCGGACACGAAACTGCGCCGAACCTCGCCGCCCAGCGATAGCACGTTCAAAATTAGTGACGAGTTATCCGCCACATCGGGCGCGTAGCCCGGAAGATAGATCTCCCCGCCGGACGTGACGGTCGATACGTCGCCGAGGATCAGGAACCCTTCCTCCAGGCGCGCGATTCTTTCGGCGACGCCCTCAGGCGGTCTGCCGAACTTGCTCACGCGGACGACCTCGGTGGTTCGAGAACGGTATCCGTTCGCCACCGAGTTGGTCACGATCAGCGTCTCGTCCGGCGCGAGCGCAAGCGACATGTTTGTACTACCCGGAGGGAACACGGGATCGACGCGGTAAGCGAGCGCGAAGTCTTGCGGCAACGTACGCGACAACGGCGGCGACTCGCCGCCGCCGTTGTCGCCGCCGCACCCGACGAGCGCGGCGGGAAGCGACAGGAGCGAGAGCACGACCGCGCGGCGCGAGAGCGGGCGCGGGGAGTCGGTTCCCGGGTGAGTGACGCGTGAAAGGTTCATGGCACGTTGTCTTTCGAGATTAGTAGCCCCGCTACCGCGACCGTTGATACACATGGATCGCGCCGTCGTCGGTGATCGCGTAGATGTTGCCGCTACCATCTACGGCCGCATCGATGAACGGGATCGTTGAGTTCGCGGGGATGCCCGGCGGCAACAGCGCGACGCCGAGTTCCGTACCGTCCGGGGTAAACTTTTGGACGGCACCACGGTGCGGCGGGGTGGGGTTGGTAGGGTTCCCATCGTTAAGGGTGTACCGATTTGGGTATGTTTCTATCGCCCGCGCCTCGACATAAAGATTGCCCTCGCCATCACTGAATGTCGCCCCACGGACTGCGTAAATGGAAGCAGGTACGCGGGGGGGCTGTGCCGGGATGAATCGCTGACCAGCACCATCAAGTTTCGTGGTCAAAAATCCTTCGCGCCTGCCAGCAACATCGACCAGATTTCCATACATGCAGAACACATATACGTCGCCCGAGGGCGTGACGGCGGGCGAGCGCAAGTAGAAAGGCAGAACGCTCCCGTAGGCATACTTCTGGCTAAGATTTGCGCCTTCCATTACGGTGTTGAGGTAGTTGCCCTGCGCATCCATACGCACGATCATTTCCTTGTCGTCCGTGTTGCTTGTACCGCGTCCGACGAGCGTACCGTCCGGGCACTCTACGATGCCCACGATGGTATCGACGGCGGGCAGGTTAATGACGACAGACCGGCGCACCTCGCCCTGCGCCGACAAGACGAAAAACGTCGGCGGCGAAGCGGTCCCCTGTCCCGACAGAAACCGCCCCGGAACAAATATTTCGCTGGCCGATGTCGTTCCGAAAACGATCCCGCCATCGGCGGGGTAGAAGCTACCCCGGACGAACGCCATCTCAGGGACGCGCAACACTTCCCGGGTGACACTGTTTTGCGGTCTGCCGAAATTAGTAAAACTCGTGAGTACCCCCTCCGCCATAGCATCGTTCGGGTTGCCCGACGGTATAGATTGCGTTAGAAGCAACGTGCCGTCGCGCGTCAGATTGATACCTGTACTGACGCGCCCTTCCGACACGCCGGGCGGGTCAATGCGGTAAGCGAGTGTGTATCCCTGCGGTAGCGACGCGGCGGACGGTTCCGGCAAGGGCAACTCGCCGCCATCGCCGCCACCGCACCCGGCGAGCGCGGCGGGAAGCGACAGGAGCGAGAGCACGATGGCGCGGCGCGAGAGCGGGCACGATAGATCGGCTGTTGCAGGGCGGGTTTCACGAGAAGGGTTCATGGCACGTTGTCTTTCGAGATCAGCCGCCCCGCTACCGAGACCGTTGATACACGTAGATCGCACTGTCGCCGCCGGTGATCGCGTAGATATTTCCGTTGCCATCCACGGCAGCGTCGATAAACGGGTTCGTCGCGATGGCATAAGGACCGAGCGGCAACATCGCGAAGCCCAGTTCGGTGCCGTCCGGCGCGAATTTGAGGACGGCACCGCGTAGCGAAGGGGAGCGGGAAGGGTTGTCCCCATCACGGGGGTACGGGTTCGGGTACGTTTCCGCCACCTGTGCCTGGACATAGAGATTGCCCTCGTCATCGCTGAATGTGACCCCCTCGCTGTGTGACGCGTCACCTTTCACAATTCTGCCAACGGATTCCGACACAGGTTGTATGGGAACGAACCGCCGACGGGAACCATCGAGTTGTGCGACCAGAAACCCACCTTGCATAGGAATATCGGGGGGAGGGCCCACAGCCCCCTCCTGTCTGGGAATCGCGTCGCCCGTGTTGCCATGCCTGCAGAACACGTATACTTCGCCGGATGGCGTGACTGCAGGCGTGCGAAAATCGGAATAGATATCGGTGTTACGGGGGTACTGCCAGGCATAGATTGTGGACTCCATGACGGTGTTCAGGTAGCCACCCTGCGCGCTCATACGCACTATCAGTTGCCTCTCATCGGTGTAACCACGTCCGATGAAGGTACCGTCACGACACTCTACAATACCGTCAGCCACCCTTATGGCGGGCATGTTGCTGACGACGGACCGGCGCAACTCGCCTTGCGTAGACAGCACGTGAAACGTCGGCGCGGTAGCATCACCTGGTTCCGATAGTGACCACCCAGGGACATAGATCTCGCTGGCGGATGTCGCCCCAACCACGAGCCCCCCTGCGCTTGAATAATAGACGCCTTCGGAATACTTGATGCGCCGGACCCGCAACACTTCCCGACTGACGCTATCCTGGGGTCTGCCGAAGTTGGTGAAACTCGTCAGCACTTTCTCTGGCTCGGCGTTGCTCACGTCACCATTCGGTATGGATTGTGTCAGGAGAAGTGTACCGTCACGGGTCAGATTGACCGCCGTGCTGATACGCCGCTCGTCCGAAACGGGCGGTTCGACGCGGTAAGCGAGAGTGTATTCTTGCGGCAACGTGCGCGTCGGCGAAGGCGAGGGCGACTCGCCGCCGCCATCGCCGCCGCATCCGGTGAGCGCGGCGGGTAACGACAGGAGCGAGAGCACTACCGCACGGCGCGAGAGCAGGCGCGAAAAATCGGCTGTTGCCGGATGGGTTTCACGAGAAGGGTTCATAGCAGATTTCCTTTCCAAACAAGGGATGGAGCGGTTCGTTTGACGCGAACCGCTCCACTACAGGTGGAGATGGGTCAGTACCAGTATCGGAGCCAGATACAGGCGGTATTGGAGTGCGGGTTGATCAGGCGGGTCGGTTCACCCGTCGTGGAGTCGCCCACGATGCCATCGTAGTAAACGAAGCCGCC
>JAYULM010000481.1:0-6850 GCA_043763605.1 Armatimonadota bacterium
TTCGCGTCGCCGGAGGCGTCACATTCGCGTGGGAATCTATCGGCTCCCTGACGCGAAGCGTCTACAGCCGAAGGCTTCCAGCGGAACCCTTTAGCGTCCGACTCGCCGTCCGATCTTCAGTTATGGCTTTGCAGAAACGCCTCGATCTCCGCGCGGTACGGCACCGACGATTGCGCCCCCGCCTGCGTCACCGACAGTGCGGACGCCGCCGATGCGAACCGGCACGCGTCGGCGAGGGATTTCCCTTCGACCAAAGCGACAGTGAGCGCGCCACAGAACGTATCGCCCGCCGCCGTAGTGTCTACCGGGGTGACGCGAAACGCGGGAATGTGTTCGCGCAAGCCGTCCGCGTCAAGTACGAACGCCCCGTCCGCACCAAGCGTCACGATCACGAAGCGCGGTCCCCGCGACAACAGCGACTCGCCCGCCGTTTGCGCTGTTACGCGGTTCGTTACCGCGATCCCGGTGAGTGCCGTCGCCTCGTTCTCGTTTACGACCAGACCGGTCATCGCGTGGG
Organism: Armatimonadota bacterium; assembly: GCA_043763605.1. Taxonomy (GTDB): domain Bacteria; phylum Armatimonadota; class Armatimonadia; order Armatimonadales; family Armatimonadaceae; genus JACMIU01. Next base: position 518 of record JAYULM010000481.1, read on the forward strand.
AAACAGGCACATCGAGTGTGCGCACCGGCGCGAAATTGAACAGCACTGGTACCCCGGCGGTCTCTGCCATTGCCAGTGCGGAAAGCGTGGTGTCCACCGGAATTTCCATCTGCATAATCACGTAAGACGCCGACTGAATCACTTCGGCGTTCGCGGTAATGTGTTCGGGGCGCAGGGCATAGTTCGCGCCGGGGGCGACGGCTAAATAGTTGCGCCCCTCGCCGTCGAACAGCACCAGCGCGGCACCGCTCGACACGTCCGGGGCTACCACGATCCGCGACGTGTCGATGCCGTCCGCCGCGAAACTCTGTGTCATCGCGACGCCTTCCGCATCCGCGCCGACTGCGTTCAGGAAAACGACATCGCTCCCCGCGCGCGCCGCCGCCACCGCCTGATTCGCGCCTTTCCCGCCCCACGCCTGCGAGTACACGCCGTCTGTGACGGTTTCGCCGACGGCGGGCAGGTGCGGTAGTTGCATGATCCGGTCGGCATTCGAGGAGCCGATAACAACGATGTGTTTTTTCATATTTTTCGTGTCCGCTACGGACAGGCTTTCGGACCGTGAACGGTTCCGCTGTGCGCCTGCGGCGGACGCTCTGCGAGCGGGGAACACTGGCGGCGAGACGCTACCGTCTCTTCCGCACCCGGTGCGTCCGCCGCAGGCGCGTAGCGGAACCGTTCACGGTCCGAAACCCCTTACTCTCCACCCAGAAGGCTTTTAGTCGCCGCTTCCACATTCTCCTGCCGCATCAGGGATTCGCCGACTAAAACCGCGTGCGCGCCGTATCCCGCGACTGTTCGGATGTCGTCCGCCGTAAAAATGCCGGACTCCGCGACGGCTATCGTGCCTGCAGGAAGCAGGGGAATCAGCCGTGCGCAAACGTCGAGCGACACCGCGAACGTGTGCAGGTCGCGGTTGTTGACCCCGATCAGCGTCGCGCCGGACTCGACTGCGATAGCGACCTCGCCTTCGTTGTGGACCTCGACCAGCGCGTCCATCCCGAGCGATTCCGCCACATGTCGCATTTCGGCGAGCCGTGCTGCCGACGGGAGTGACGCGACAATCAGTAACACGGCGTCCGCTCCGGCATGTCGCGCCTCATAAATCTGGATCGGGTCCAGCAGGAAATCCTTGCGCAGGAGCGGGAGTGCCACCGCCGCGCGGATCGCCGCGAGGTACGAAAGACTCCCGCCGAAATAGGTTTCGTCGGTCAGCACGGAAAGGCAAGACGCCCCGCCGCGCTCGTAAGCGCGCGCAATCGCCACGGGGTCGAAGTCTGCCCGAATGATCCCTTTGGACGGCGACGCTTTCTTGACTTCGGCGATGAGTTTCGTGCCGGTGACCTCACCCCCCCTCTCCGGCACGGAGAGGGGGGCGGGGGGGGTGAGGTTCCTCCGGAACCCGCGCGTCGGCGGCAGGTCCGCGCACTGCTCCGCGAGTTCGCGACTGGTGCCGCTCCGATAGGTTGCCTTTAACGCGGCGATCTCCTTGCGCTTGGTCGCATTGATTCGGTCTAAGATAGTTTCGGTAGGTGGTTGCATGATCGTAGGTGTGGCGAATGGTATCACGCGTTGGGTCGGACGGTGAACCGTTCCGCTGGAAGCCTTCGGCTATAGACCCTGCGGGTCAGGAGAAGGCTCCTTTCGCGCGGCAACCGTTCGAAACCGGTGACCCGCAGGGTCTATAGCCGAAGGCTTCCAGCGGAACGGTTCACCGTCCGAGAATTCTTAATCGCTCCCCCGCGTCCACGCGATCAGTTCCGCCAGTTTCCCCGCCGCCGCCCCGGACGCCAGCGTTTCGTGCGCAGCGCGAATCCCATCCGCGAGGGTGACTGCGACTCCCGCGACGTACAAAGCCGCGCCCGCGTTCACGGCGACTATGTCGCGTTTCGCCCCGATGTCTGTGCCGTTTAGAACCGCTTGCAGTATCGCCGCGCTTTCGGCCGCGTCGCACCCGGCTTCTAAATCGGTGGGGTCGCTGACGGCGACGCCGAGCGTTTCGGGCGTCACGCTGTACGTCCGCACCGCCGCGCCGTCCCACTCCGCGATCAGCGTTTCTCCCCAGGTCGCTATTTCGTCCAGCCCCGGCCCGCCGTGGACGACCATCGCACGCTCCGCGCCCAGGTTCCCTAAAACGCGGGCGAGCGGTTCGCACAGGGCGGGGGCGTAGACGCCTAACAGTTGCCGGGTCGCGCCCGCCGGGTTCGTCAGCGGTCCGAGGGCGTTGAATACCGTGCGGAAGCCGAGTTCGGCGCGCACCGGGGCGGCGTGTTTCATCGCCGGATGGTGGGCGCGTGCGAACAGGAATCCGATGCCGATGGCGTCGATACACCGACCGACCGCTTCCGGGGAAAGGTCGAGACGTACGCCGCACGCTTCCAGCACGTCCGCCGACCCGCACTTCGACGTGGCGGCGCGGTTGCCATGCTTCGCCACCGCAACCCCCGCCGCCGCCGCGACGAACGCCGCCGCCGTGGAAATGTTGAACGTCTTCACCGAATCGCCGCCCGTGCCGCAGGTGTCAAGCAACGGACGGCGGCTCGTCTGAACGCGGAGCGATTTACTTCGCAACACTCGCGCGAAGCCAGTGATCTCGTCCGCTGTCTCGCCCTTGACGCGCAGGGCGGCAAGTAGCGCGCCGATCTGCGCCGGGGAAGCGTCGCCGTCCGCGAGCGTGGTCATCGCCGCCTCGGCTTCAGCGACCGACAGATGCGCCCCGGTAATGAGTTTAGAAAGAGCGGTTTTCATTTCGTTATGTTTGACCCACCGTTGCCGAGTCTGTCGGACGGTGAACCGTTCCGCTATGCGCCTTCGGCGGACGCTCTGCGAGCGGGGAGGTCGGGCGGCGAGAGGCTACCGGTTCCTCCGCACCCGGTGCGTCCGCCGAAGGCGCATAGCGGAACGGTTCACCGTCCGACGGACAAACAACGGTATCCGACTGCTCACTATTTCCTACTCCCTACCCCCTACTCCCTCACTCATTGACCTTCACCAGGACCAGTTGCGCGTATTGGGCGTTCGGCGAATCTTTCGGCTCCCCCGCAATGATCGTTTTCAACACCGGGACCGCCGCCGCTTTCGCCCGGGGTCCGATCCGGTACAGGGAATTCATCAGCGCGTACGCCCGGCTGTGTTCCTTGTTCTTCCACGCCGTGAGCAACATTTCGGCGAGACGCGGGGCGACGCCGCGCGCCGCCGGTCCGCCGAACCGGAACAGCACTGCGATTGCCGCCGCCTGGAGCGACGAGTCCCGGTCGGTCAGCGCGGCGTTCAGTGCGGGCAGGACTTCGGGAACCTCCAGCGCGGTCGCGCCCATCTTGCCGAGTTGCGTCACCGCGCTCCGGCGCACCGTGAGCGGAGCCTTGCCATTGGTGATCAGTGCGGCGAGGGCGGTGGCGGTACCTTTCGTGTCACCGGAAAGCGTCTGATAGGCGTTCGCGGCAGACACGCGCAACCCGACGACCGCCGCTTCCGTGGCGTCCGCGCCGTTGTTGGAAACACGCGCATCCATCAGGGGCTTGATGGCGGCAGCGAGTGCCTTCGTGTCGGTGCCGCCCGGCTGCAATTGCGTGGCATGGAAAACAAGTGTCTGGCGGACCAGGAAATCCTTCGTCCCGGAAAGAGTTTCCGCCATCACGTCGATAGCCTCTTGCGGCGAAGCCACCGCGAACAGGGCGGGCACGGCGTTGGCGACGCTCTCGGGGTCCCCGAGGCGGGTCTTGATGGACGGTAACAGGAGTTTCGCGTCGGTACCGAGTGACTGCGCGGCGGAAAGCCCGCCGAGGGCGACCGGGACGTCTTGCCCGCCGATCACGCCCGCGAGGGCGACCAACGCTTCGTTCGTCGTGGTCTGGCACCGACCGAGGGCGACAGCGGCGGCGCGCTTGGTCCCCCGGTCCGGGTCACTACGCAGAAGGCGGATCAGCACTGCCGTGACGCCCGGGGGGCACGACGGCGCGGAGCCGCGCGGAGTGTAATACATGCCGCCGATGGCTTCGGCAACGGCGAGACGCACCGGAGCAAAACTGCTGGAAGTCATCGTCAGTACCTGAGACAGCCAGGGGCGCGCCGCCGCCCCACACCGTCCGAGTAGTTTCAGCGGGATCACCGCGTCCATCGCATTGGTGCTGTCGGCATACGCCGCGAGTACCTCCACGATAGCCGGGGCGTGCGGCGGTGCTGCGTCCCGAGAGATCAACATCGCCAGGGAAACGTACACTCCGGGGCGTAGCGCGGGGTCTGCCATCAGGTCCAGCAGGGCGGCTTTATACGCGCTGTCGGACAGTGAGTCGGCGGGAAGCGGGACCGCCGCCGCGACTTTGTCTACTGTTATTGCTGCGGCACCGTGTACGTAGGCGACGGATACGGACGGGAAAGCGGAAGTAGCGGCGATGGCAGATAGGATCAGGAGCGGCATAGCGTATCGATACCTCCGGGAGTCAGGGGCTAATGTCGGGGGTATTATACCGTTTTTCCTCCCTCCCCCCAACCTCCTCCCTCAACGGAATGAGGGAGGAGGTTGGGGGGAGGGAGAAGCGACTGGCGACGGCGTCACGTCCAGCGTGACATACACCATTTTGTCTCCCTTGAAGAAAAACGGACGGAAGATCGCCGCTACATAGTTCGCGACCGCCGCGCCCCCGGTCAGGAACGCGAGATTCAACGACAGCGCGATCAACATTCCGAGCGCGAAACGCCGCCGGCCGGTGTTGTGTTCGGCAGCGGAAACATCGCCGGGGTGCGACGGCTCGTCGCCGGGGTGCGACGGCTCCGTGAACTCTTCGGACGGTTTACTCATGCTTCTTTATACGCCGAATCACAGCCCGAGGTTTCGGAGCGACGTACGTACCTTGTCGGCGGACTCCTCAGCGTTCGGCGCGATGTCCTGCGGCGCGAGGATTTCGGCGGCGATATAGCCCGTGTAGCCCGCCGTTTTCAGACCGCGCAAAAACCCGTCCAGGTCGATCTCGCCTTCCCCGGGCAGGAGCCGTTCGCCGTCCTTCGCGCCACCCGGTCCGATGCCTTTCGGGGCGTCGTTGATATGCACATGCACGATCTGGGCGTCGGTCAGCGCGGCGACTTCCGGCTCGCCCGCGCCGGTCGTGTAACAATGGTACGAATCGACTAACAGCCCGATGTTTTCCCGCCCGATCTCGCGGATCAACTCCAGCGTAGTCGGAATGTTCGTCACCGTCGCGTACGGACCCGCCGCGTCCACCCCGCCCGCGCGCAAATGGTGCGGTCCGACCCATTCCAGCCCGAGCCGGATGCCGTTGTCGCCGAGAATGGTGCCCACTTCGCTAAACCGCCGCACCGTCCGCGCCATCCACTCGTCCTGCGGCACGTCGGACGACGGCAACATCCACGTCAGGCACCGCGTACACCCGAGCGAGGCCATCAGTTCGGCTTGCGCGGGCAGTTTCGCGACGCCTTCGGCGAACGCCTCGTCGGTGTTGCGCCACTGCGCCTCGAGTCCGAACGTCGCCAGAACCACGCTTTTTTCCAGCAGATAATCGTTCGCCGCTGACAGGTCGCCGAGCGTTTCCACCAACTGCTTCGCCGCGCCCGCGTTGGTGTCCACGCCGCTAAAGCCGTGCCGCGCCGCGAGATCGACGAACTGCATCAGGTTCAGGTTGCCCGCGCCGAGGCGGGCGGAATTCAGGGATAATTTCATGGGTACTCCGCGCCGGATGATGCCGCCGCCGTGCGCCGTGCTTTTTCAGGGGCGCACGCTTGTTATACCCGGTGCCGCGAATCCGGCACAATATGCTACAATCGAAGCCATGCAACATGCCTGCTTTTTCGATCCCACTGCCCCCCGCGACGAAGCCGATTCCCTGGCGCACGATTCCGCCCCGACCGACGACCTGCCGCTCTGGGACTCCGCCGCCTTCTTCCCCGCCCTCGATTCGCCCGAGTTCGACCGAGCGTTCGACCGCCTGATCGCCGGGATTGCCGCCCTGCGCGAGCTGTGGGACCGCGAGAACATCGCCGCGCGCACCCCGAACCCGCACCCCGCGACGGTGGAAATCGTCCGCGCCTATGAGGTGGCGACGAACACGTACAACGCGCTTCTGGACGATTCGCGCGTCGTCAGCGGCTACATTTCCCTGTTCACCACTACCGACTCTCGCAACGCGCTGGCGCAGGCGAAGCGTAGCGAACTGCAGAAACACTACGTCACGATGGGCGTCTGCGGCACGCGCTACACGGCGTTCTTAGGCTCGCTCGACCCCGACGCCCTGCTCGCCGCGTCGGAAACCGCGCGCGCGCACGAGTTTTACCTGCGCGAGGCGCAGATCGCCGCCCGGCACCAGATGTCGCCCGCCGAGG
>JAYULM010000482.1:0-6800 GCA_043763605.1 Armatimonadota bacterium
GGATACGCCGGGAGCGATTCGCCCCCGGTATCTGGCTCCCCCTCTCCGGCACGGAGAGGGGGCGGGGGGGTGAGGTTCCGGGCACTGAAATGGACGTAACAATGATGACCTCTAAAGGACGATGGATCGCAGGCGGTGCGGCGGTAGCACTCACGATGGCGGTAGCGGCGGGTGCCGTCCGGCTACAGGATAAACTATTCCGGGACAAGGGAGTAACGGCGATGGCGACGGCGGGCGCGGCGAGCACGGTCGGAAACAATAGCATGGGCACGGCGGCACAGGGAACGCAGCCGGTCGCCGTTGCTGACGATCTGCCGGGGTTGCGATTCCGCCTTTCCGAGGGCAAGCCGTCGCTTGGCGGGGATGCCGACGCCGTGCCCCTCGCCGACACCACGCCCCTTTCGGACGCCGACGCCGACCGGGTTCTGGATCGCCTGAAGGCGGTCGGGGCGAAACCGGGCGATGTGCAGGATTTCGCGCTCCGCGAAGGCTCGCTCCCGCCGCCGCGCGCCGGGCAGACGGTGGCGACCGCGTTCCCGCCGCCCCCGTCCGACGGCATCCCGCCCCCGGTCGAAACCGGTCCGCTCAAGGTTCGGCGCGTCCAGCCCGAGGGCGACGTGCCACTCGCCGACCGCGTTTTGGTCACGTTCTCGCAGCCGATGATCCCGGTGACGAGCCAGGAGGATGCCGCGAAAAACGTCCCGGTCAAACTCACCCCGGCGGTCCCCGGCACGTGGCGTTGGCTCGGCACCCAGACCCTGATCTTCGACGCCGGTTCCGGCAAACGCCTGCCGATGGCGACGAGTTACACGCTCACGATCCCGGCGGGCACGAAGTCCGCGACGAACGGCAGTCTCGCCGAGGCGAAAACGGTCACGTTCCAGACGCCCGCCGTGCGCCTGATCGACAGTTTCCCGAACACCGGACAGACGCAGCCGCGCCAGCCGCTGATCTGGCTCGCGTTCGACCAGCGCGTGGACCCCGCCGCCGTGCTGAATACCGTCACGCTGGACGCGGGCGGTAAAAAGTTCGCCGTGCGTCTCGCCACCGCCGCCGAAGTCGCGAAGGCGGACGAACTGAAATGGCGCGGGAACGTTCCCAAAGATCGCACTGTCGCCTTCAAACCTTCCGAACCGCTCCCGACCGCGACCGCCGTAAACGTGCAGATCGGACCGGAAACGCCGTCGCTCGAAGGTCCGCGCAAGACCGACTCCGCGCAGAACATCGGCTTCTCGACGTACGGTCCTCTCAAACTCGTCCGCACCGACGGCAACAACAACCCGCCCGGTGGCGGCTGGAGCCTGGAGTTTACCAATCCGCTCGACCCGGAAGCGTTCGACCCCGCGTCGGTGAAGATCACCCCGGCAGTGGAAGGCGTGCAGGTCAGCGCGAACGGCAACTACATCAGCATCTACGGTGCCACCAAAGGGCGCACCACCTACACCGTGACGATCCCGGCGACACTCAAGGACGCGTTCGGGCAGACGCTCGGCAAGGCGGAAACGCGCACGTTCAAGGTCGGTCCGGCGACGCCGTACCTGGTCGGTCCGCAACAGACGATGGTTGTCTGCGACCCGTCCGCACCCGCCCGCGCGGTCTTCCAGAGTGTCAACACGCCGTCGGTGAAGATCAAACTGTACGCCGTCAGCGAAGCCGACTGGCCCGCCTATCTGGCGTACCGCAACCGGGGGCGGCAGGACAAGGGCACCCCGCCCGGTCGCCTGGTGTCGGAGCAGACCGTCGCGCTCCCGACCGATAAGGACGCGTTCGGCGAAAACAGCGTCCCTGTCGGTGCCGCGCTTAAAAACGGCGTCGGGAACGTCGTCGTGGACTGGGTTTCCACGATCCGCCGCGACAAGAACCAGGAGCCGGACCGGGGAACCGTCTGGCTACAGGCGACAAAATTAGGGCTGATGGCGCAGGTGGACGCCACCGATCTGTACGCCTGGGTGACCGATCTCGCCACCGGTAAGCCGGTCAAATCCGCGAGCCTCGAAGTGGTTGGCGGGGGGCAAAAAGCCGCATCCGGCGCGGACGGCATGGCGAAAATCGCGCTTTCCGGCACCCCCGGCAAGCGGCTCGTCGCGCGCAGCGGCAACGATTCGGCGTTCCTGCCGTCCACGGAATACGAGAACAACAACTACGGCTGGGTCAAACGCGGGCAGGGCGATCAGCAACGCTGGTTCCTGTTCGACGACCGCAAGTTGTACCGCCCCGGCGAGACCGCGCGGGTGAAGGGCTGGGTGCGCGTCCAGAAGGCGGGCAAGAACGGCGACTTAACACTGCCAGTCGGCATGAAGACCGTTACGTGGGTGCTGCAGGACGCGCTCGGCAACGAAGTGCGCAAGGGCACCGCGCCGGTAAACGCCTGGGCGGGCTTCGACATCACGCTCGAACTGCCGAAGACGATGAACCTCGGCTACGCGCAACTGATCGTCAACGGCGTCCCGCACGCGTTCACTGTACAGGAGTTCCGTCGCCCTGAGTTCGCGGTGACGGCGAAGAACGAGACCGCCGGACCGCACGTCGTCGCCGACGCCAAAGGCGCGGATCTTTCCGTGACCGCGAAATACTACGCGGGCGGTGCACTCCCGAATACGCCGGTCAACTGGAGCGTTTCCGCGTCGGCGACGACCTACACGCCGCCCGGGCGCGAAGGCTTCACGTTCGGCAAGTGGACCCCGTGGTGGGGCAACTTCGGCGGCGGCGAAATTTATGAAGGGGGATTTTCCGGTCGCGGGTATGGCGGGCGGCGTAGCGGGGTTCCCGGCAACGGCGGCAATGCGGCGCAACACGTCGGGCGCACCGGCGGCGACGGCACCCACTACCTGCACCTCGACTTCGACGCCGTCCGCCCCGCCCAGCCGTATACGGTCAGTGCGCAGGCGGTGCTACAGGATGTCAACCGCCAGACACAGGCGGCGAACGCGTCCCTGATCGTCCACCCGTCGGAGCGGTACGTCGGCTTGCGCGGCAAGAGCCTGTTCGTCGAAAAGGGCAAGAAACTCGTCCTCGAAGCCGTCGTCTGCGACATCGAGGGCAAAGCCGACGCCGGGCGCGAGATCCGGTTCCGCGCCGCCCGCAAGGAGTGGGGCTATAACAAGGGACGCTGGAGCGAGAAGGAAGTCGATGTGACGGAATGGACGGCGCGCTCCGGTGAGAAGCCCATCACGACCGAGTTCCTGCCGAAGTCGGGCGGGCAATGGGCGGTGAAAGCGACCGTTCTGGATGGCAAGGAACGCCCGAACGAGTCGGAGTTGACGCTCTGGGTGTCGGGCGGCGATGGTCCGAAGAACAAGCAACGCAACCTCGGGCAGGAGATGGCGACGCTGATTCCGAGCGCGAAAGAGTATAAGGCTGGCGAAACGGCGACGATTTTGGTACAGTCGCCCTTCGCGAACGCCGAAGGGTTGCTCAGCGTCGTTCGCGACGGCGTCGTCCGCGTGGAGCGGTTTACGATGAAGGGCACCACGCACACCCTGCGCGTCCCGATAGCGGAAACGTTCCTGCCGCGCGTCGGGGTGCAGGTCGAACTGGTCGGCGCGCAAACCCGCACCGACGACGCGGGCGCCCCCCTCAAAGGGATCGCGCCGCGCCCGGCGTTCGCCAGCGGGCACCTCGACCTTTCCGTCCCGCCGACATCGCGCCGCCTGACCGTCACCGCCGAGCCCGCCGTTACCGCGCTCGAACCGGGCGGTAAGACCACGGTCACGGTCAGCGTCAAGGACGCCAGCGGCAAGCCGGTCGCCGGTGCCGAAGCGGCGGTCGTGGTCGTGGACGAGTCGGTCCTCGCCCTCGCCGGTTGGAACCTCGGCGACCCGCTCGCCGCGTTCTACCCCGGGCGCGACACCAACGTCGCGACCCAACACCTGCGCCAGTACGTGGTGTTGGAAGACCCGGCACAGGTTAGGATGGAAACGCGAACATTCGGCGCGGGCGCGGCGGGAGGGTTTGCGAAATCCGCGCGCGCCCGTCCAGGGGCGGCGGTCTCTGCCGGGGAAGGCTTGGCGATGGAGATGGACGTGGCAGCCGCCCCCGCAGCCGCTCCGATGGCGCGAATGGCGGACGCGAATATGGTTCGTAGCAAAGAAGTGAAACAGGACGGAGCCGCGCCGGACACGCCGATTGCGCTCCGGACCAACTTCGACGCGCTCGCGGAGTTCAGCCCGTCGGTGAAAACCGACGCCGACGGCACCGCCCGCGTCCCGGTCACACTCCCGGACAACCTGACACGCTACCGGATCGTGGTCGTCGCGGTCGCCGGGGCGAAACAGATCGGGCACGGCGAAGCCGCGCTCACCGCGCGGCTCCCGCTGATGGCGCGACCGTCCGCGCCGCGCTTCCTGAACTTCGGCGACCAATTCGAGATGCCGATTGTACTCCAGAACCAGACCGACGCCGCGATGACCGTGGATGTCGCCGTGCGCGGGACCAATCTGAAATTCACCAAAAACCGGGGGCAACGCATCACGGTCAAGGCGAACGACCGCGTTGAGGTGCGCTTCCCCGCCGAAGCGGTGCAAGCCGGGACCGCCCGCTTCCAGGTCGCGGCGGTCGCCGGGACCCGCGCCGACGCCGCCGAACTGTCGCTCCCGGTCTGGACGCCCGCGACCACGGAAGCGTTCGCCACCTACGGCGTGATCGACAACGGCGCGGTCGCGCAGCCGATACAAACACCGGGCGATGTCGTGCCGCAGTTCGGGGGCTTGGAAGTCACCACGTCCTCGACCGCGCTACAGGAACTCACCGACGCGTATATCTATCTCGCCGAGTACCCGTACGGTTGCGCGGAACAGATCGCGTCGCGCGTCCTTGCGACGGCGGCACTCAAGGATGTTCTGACGGCGTTCAAGACCGCCGAACTGCCCAAGCCGGAGGAGATGAAGGCGGCGGTCGGGCGCGACCTCGCCCGCCTCGCCGAAATGCAGAACGACGACGGCGGCTTCGGCTTCTGGACGCGCTACACCAAGCCGTACCCATACCTCGGCGTCCATGTCGCGCACGCGCTGGTCCGCGCGAAGCAGAAAGACTTCGCCGTGCCCGACGCCATGTATAAGCGTTCGATGGACTACCTCAAGAAGATCGAGACCAAGTTCGATAGCGATTATTCTCCCGAAACGCGCCGCATGATCACCGCGTACGCCCTGTATGTCCGGCATCTCGCCGGGGACACCGACACGGCGCGGGCGAAGAAACTCTTAGGGGAAGACTCGCTCGACGGGTTGGGACCGGAGATCATCGGCTGGTTGCTCAACATCCTGTCCGGCGATCCGGTGATGGCGAAGGCGCGGGTCTGGCTCGACAACAAAGCCACCGAAACGGCGGGCGCGGCGCACTTCACGTTCTCGTACGGCGACGCCGATTATCTGGTGCTCCATTCCGACCGCCGCGCCGACGCCATCGTTTTAGACGCCCTGATCGCCGACCAGCCGAAAAGCGACCTGATCCCCAAACTGGTGCGCGGCTTGCTCGACGGGCGCAAGCGCGGGAGTTGGTCGGGCACACAGGAGAATGCGTTCGTGCTACTCGCGCTGGATCGCTACTTCCGCAAGTACGAGGGCGTCACGCCGGACTTCGTCGCGCGGCTGTGGCTCGGCGACAAGCTGGCCGGAGAAGGGCAGTTCAAGGGGCGTTCGACGAACCGTGTCGAGACGCAGATCCCGATGCGCTATCTTGCACAAACGCCCGGCGTCCAGAAACTGACTATCGGCAAGACCGGAGCCGGGCGGATGTACTACCGCGTCGGGATGCGCTACGCGCCGAAAAATCTGTCGCTTAAGCCCGCCGACTACGGTTTTTCCGTGAAGCGCGTCTACGAGGCTATCGACAAGCCGACCGACGTTCGCCGCGAGAAGGACGGCACCTGGGTCGTCCGCGCCGGGGCGAAGGTGCGGGTGCGCCTGTCGATGGTCGCCACCACGCGCCGCTACCACGTCGCCCTAGTCGACCCGATGCCCGCCGGTTTCGAGTCGCTCAACTCCGAACTGCAAGGCACGGAAACCGTGTCCCGCGACACGAACAGTGACAGCGGCGGCAACGGTCTGTACGGTCGCTGGTGGTGGGGGCACTGGTGGGAACACGAGAACCTGCGCGACGAGCGGGCGGAAGCGTTCACGGCGACGCTCTGGGAAGGTGCGTACGAATACGTCTACGTCTGCCGCGCCACGACACCGGGGCGGTTCATCGTCCCGCCCGCCAAAGCGGAGGAGATGTACTCCCCCGAAACGTTCGGGCGCACCGGGACGGACCGGGTGCGGGTGGAATAGAGTGTTGGGTGTTGGGTGTTTGGGTCATGACGGTTCGGAGCGTGAACGCTTCCGCTATGCGCCTGCGGCGGACGCTCTGCGAGCGGGGAGACTATCGGTGCGACGCTTCCCAAACCCGCAGGGTTCCCGCCGCAGGCGCATAGCGGAAGCGTTCACGCTCCGAACCGTCATGACCCAAACACCCAAACACCTAATCACCCAAATTTGGGTATCAACCATTATGAAACCGAGCCTGCGCCATGTCCTCCTCCAGTTCGATGCCGAACTCAGCCGCACCGAAGATGGTGTCGAGGAACGCGGCGACCGGTCCGTCGCCACCGAGATCGGCGATACTCTCTGGGTCGCGTCCGACGAGACCGTTCGTATCACCTGCCTTCCGCGATAGACTGGGTAGATTTCTTTCGCCCGCGATTGTCAGGATGCTCCAGCAAGCATTATGATAGTACTGCCGGGAAGGCACTACCGGCCATCGAGTTGGGGATGGTTGCCACCGTGGCACGGATTCAAGAGAGAACTATCCCCGTCCTTGTCGAA
>JAYULM010000483.1:0-27582 GCA_043763605.1 Armatimonadota bacterium
CACGAATCCGCGTCCAGAGGACGCTCGGCGTCGAAGACGCCCACAGACGTGGGATTCATCCCGCGTTGTTGATTGCATACCACCTCTGGTTTCTGTCTGGTCACTGTCCACTATCCACTGACCACTCATCTATACCTTCTCGGGCGCGAACTTGCCGAGCAACCCCGCAGGGCGCAGTAACAGGATAACGATCAACAGAACGAACGCGACGGCGTCGGTGAAGCGGGATGGCTCGAACGGGATGCCGCCGGGGAGCATGACCTTCGGCGCGCCCTTGACGAACGATTCGGAGATCCCCATCAGTAGCCCGCCGACGACCGCGCCGGGGATCGAGCCGATGCCGCCGACGACCGCCGCGACGAACGCTTTCAAGCCCATCTGTACGCCGAGGAGCGGGAACACCTGCGCGTACGTGAACGCCCCGAAGAGCATCCCGGCGGCTCCGGCGAGCGCGGCACCCAGACCGAACGTGAACGCGATCACGCCGTCCACGTTGATCCCCATTAAAGCGGCGGCTTGCGTATCGTGCTGTACCGCGCGCATCGCCTGCCCGACCTTCGTCCGGTTGACGATGTACCAGAGGATTCCCATCAGCACAATCGCCGCGCCGACGAGGACCATCTGGTCTTTCGCCATCGTCACGTTGCCGAGTTTCACCGTCGAGGCGACTCCCTGCGGCGTCACGGACGGGTAAAACTTCGGTTCCGCGCCGAACAGGAGTTGCGCCCCGTTCGCGAGCAGGAGCGACACGCCGATAGCCGTGATCAGTGCGGTCAGGCGGGACGCACCGGCGGGGGCAGGTCGGACGAACCGATCCACGACGAATCCAATCGTCGCAAAGATTGCCGTGAGGATCAGCAAGACTTTCCAGGGCGTTATGAATGCGGTAAGAGGGGGCACTGTCCCGAACTGGCGCAAAACCAGTGCCCCATACAGGAGGGGACCGATGCACGCCATCGGCACAAGAAAGGTCGTGCTTTTTCGCAACGGGCGGTACGCGAGCCGCTCGATCAGCAAGCCGAGGGCGGCACACACGACCATGGTAATGAGCAGGACCGGGACCAGCGCGAGCATCGCCTCACCGAACGTCGCCTTCTCCGAAAGCCGCATCGCCCGGGCGGCGTAGAAACCGACGAAACTGCCGATCATGAACACGTCGCCATGCGCGAAATTGATCAAGCCGAGTACGCCGTACACCATCGTATACCCGAGCGCGATCAGGGCATAGATACTGCCCTGCTGAATCCCGTTGATTGTCTGTTGTAGAAATTGATCCATGAGTGATTAGTGATCAGTGGTCAGTGGTCAGTGACTGGAATCGAGCGGGGTACACCGTAGCCGTTCGATTACAACGTGCTCTCTCTGCCCACTGTTCACTGACCACTGACCACTGACGCCTACGGTGCGACCGTCTTGGTGTAAACGAACTCTTTGCCCTTGATCTGGAGGACCACCGCCGATTTCGATGCGTTGCGGTTTTCGTCGATGGTGATGTCGCCGGTCACACCGGGGAAGTTCTTGGTTTTCGCGAGGGCTTCCGTGATCTTTTCGCGGTCTGCGCTGTTGCCCGTCTTGATGGCTTCCGCGATGATCTTCATCGCGTCATAGCCGAGCGCGGCGAGACCGGACGGAGCTTTCTTGTACTCCGCATTGTACGCCTTGACGAAGGTCTGGGTACGCTCCGACTTATCGTCTTTGGAGTAGTGGTTCGAGAAGTAGCAGTTCTCCAGAGCCTTCCCGGGTCCGCCCGCGCCCTCGACCAGTTTTTCCGAGTCCCAACCGTCGCCGCCCATCAGTGGGGCTTTGATCCCGAGTTGCCGCGCCTGCCGCGCGATGGTCCCCACCTGCGTGTAGTAGCCCGGAATATAGATCGCGTCCGCGCCCTTCGCCTGCGCGAGTTGCGAGCGGAAATCAGTGTCGCCCGTTTTGTACGATGCGTCGGCGATGATCTGACCGCCTGCCTTCTCGAACTCCGCCTTGAAAACGTCCGCCAGTCCGACCGAGTAGTCCGACGACTGCTCGCGCAGGATCGCGACCTTTTTCGCCTTCAAATCTTCCGCCGCGAACTTCGCCATCACTTTGCCTTGGAAGGGGTCGATGAAACAGACGCGAAAAATGTGTCGACCTTCCTGCGTCACCTTCTCGTTGGTCGAGGACGGGGACACCATCGGAATTCCCGCGCGCTCGAAGACCGGTGCGGCGGCGATGGAGCGGGTCGAGGCGACTTCGCCGATCACCGCGACGATTTTATCATCGGCGGCGAATTTCGTGGCGACGGTTTTCGCTTCCTCCGGCTTGGATTGGTCGTCCTGAGTTTCCAGTTCGATCTGCTTGCCGAGAAGACCGCCCGCCGCGTTGATTTCCTTGATGGCGAGTTTCACGCCCTCGTCGGTCTCGATCCCGAACGTCGCGGTGTCGCCGGTTAGCGAGGCATAGTGCCCTATCTTGATCGTGCCGCCGCTTGCTGCATCGGTACCGCCCGCGCCGCCGGTGCTGTCTGATTTACAACCGAGTCCGCCGACGAGGAGAGAACCGGCGACCAGTGCGGGCAGAACGCCGCGCAGAAAAGCCAAACGAGAAAATCGTGTACGCACTTTAAAGGGAGCCTCCGTGAACGCCAAAAGGGAATGTCGCATTATACGGCACGTTCGCCGTATTCGCGGGGATTTTTTCCGCGCCCTGAATGATTACGGCATCGGTTCGGCGCGACCACGGGGACTTCCTTCTTTTCGGTGGGCACGGGCTTATTTCGTCACGCAGGGAACGGGTTACTTGATCCATGTTACGTGATGCCCGGCGTCCTGACATTTCCTGTCCGCGCGACACCAACGGCAGAAGAGCCGCCGAGCAATCCACGCGTCACGTACGCGGAGGCAAATCCCTGCGGGAAGGAACCATTATGCAGGTGCCGTGTCGCTTCACGCGGCGCACGGCACACCCGAACCTCATAACGCGGCAGGCACCTATATCTTAGGCTGCTTCACTTCGCGCATACAGAGCACCCCGGCAATCGCCTTCGGGCTGTCTTCCTGCGCCGTCAGAATCGCCTGCTCGTCGGTGTCGTATTTCTCGCAGACCCAGTCGCCGACATACTCGAACTTCGTCGCATAGGCGCCGCCCTTGTTGCCCTTGCGGAAAACCGGGATCGCTTCTTCCTGCGTCGCCAACTGCTCGGCGCGTCGGGCGCGGTTGGGACCCGTGCCCACATAGATCAGACGGGGTGCCTTGCGGTTCAGTTCGTCGGTCAGGAAAGCCGCGACGATCTTACCCTCGCTGACCGCCAGGAACGGCATCGTTTCCTTGCTGCCGATCACCGCGTTGATTTCGTCGCGTGTGTAAAACGCGCCCAGTTCAAAACTCATTCGATATCCTCCGCCTTCATTGTATCCGACTTCTTCCCGAATTCCCGGTCTCTACCGTGCGTGGCAGGGCGGATAGGTTGTTGGGTGGTTGGGCGTCTTCGGACCGTGAACGGTTCCGCTATGCGCCTGCGGCGGACGCTCTGCGAGCGGGGATAACCGGCGACGAGACGTTTCCTCAAACCCGCAGGGTTCCCGCCGCAGGCGCATAGCGGAACCGTTCACGGTCCGAAGACGCCCAACACCTAACACCTAACACCCAACACCTCACGGCTCGATTCGCAACCCGCCACCGTCCAGGGCGAAGTTCGGCTTTTGCACCGGGACGGCGTACCCGGCGACGCGCAATTTCGTTTTGGCGATGCGTACGCGCAGATCGCTCCAAACCTTTACGAACGTCCCGATAACGCCGGTCGTGCCCGCCGGGGCGGCTTGCAGGGCGAGCGTGTCGGTCTGCGCATCGTGCGTGAGAACCAGCAAATCCCCGACCTGATACCCGGCTTGCTCGATGAAACTGCGCGGGACTGCGACCGCGCCGTCGCGCCGGAAAGCACCGCGTGTGCGGCGGGGGGCGGGAGTACCGTATGCCGTGTTGCCGCTACCGCTGATCACCGCGCCGCCGACCATCCCCCGTAGCGCGGTTTCCGCGAGGGCGGACAGCGGCTCCCCTGCAGGAACGGCGTCGTCGAGTGGTCGGGCGCGGGCGGGCGGGACCGGTGGCAGGGCGTCCTGCGCGTCGAGCGTGTAATCCGCCGGTGCCTGGGTGCCGTGGTGGTACAGATACGCCTGCGCGGAACCGTCCGGGGTGGACACATAGATCAGGTCGCGCACATACCCGAACGCGCCCATCCCCCCGCCGACATAAAGCCCCCGCACCACGGCGGACACTTCGCGGTGTCGCACGGGGAGGTTTCTCGCTTTCAATACGTTGCTGATGTCGAGCGCGGTGAACGGCTCGCCCGCGTTCATTTTCGTCTCCATCGCCTCGGTTGCCAGTGTCAGAATCGCGTCGGATTCGGTCTGCGTTCGCACGGAATAGTTGCCCATTTTTCTGTCTCCTAACGGTTGGTTTGTGTTGTCAGGAGACTACGCGGGCGGGGGTGGAGGCGGAAAACGTGAGCCGGTAAAACGTGGTCGGGGATGTTCCATCCTCCGGTGGAAGCGTTCCGCTTGCGTTCCTTGCGGGAACAGGAAGGTTCAACGGTACCCACCCGTCGAGTTCGGCAAGCCCTGTTCCCGCAGGGAACGCAAGCGGAACGCTTCCACCGGAGGATGGAACATCCCCGAACCGGTCATTCCCCGCAAATAAGCAGGTACGCGCAGTCCGGGCAGTCGCCCGCGTCTTCCGGTTCGGCAGGGAACACATTCAAACGGATGCCGCGCAACGCCCGTTCGTAGTGCGAGAGATGGGCTTCGCGGGCACGCCGGGTGCTCGCGTGTTTCGACGGCTCAATGGGACGTTCCTCGCCCGTGCGGACGTGCCGAACGCGCACCGGCGTACCGTCCGGGACGGCGGAAAACAGGAGCGTGTTCGCCGCGTCCGACCGCCCCGTTTCCTTCGACTTGGAAAAGGTGATCCGCTCGACCGTGCCGTCCCCGGCAATCCCGTCGGCACGGACTTCCACGGTCCCCCCGGCAAGTTGGTAGCGGTATGGCGTCACGGGCGCGAGCCGGTGCGCGGTTTGCATCGTCGCGATCACGGCTTCCCACTCGTTGCGGTAAGCAGCAAGCCACGGGTCGTCATTCGGCAGGTCGTACTCGCGCCGCGCGTCGGCGAACGCCGTTTCCGTCGCGGCACCGCGCAACACCGAACGAACCGCCCGTTTCAGCGCGTCATACGCCGTGCGCTCGCGCGTGTCGCCGTATCCGCACCGGGTCTCGTAGTAGTAGCGGCGCGGGCAACGCAGGTACCGCTCCAATTCGTGGGCGGGGACAGGCGAGTCAGTGGTCAGTGGGTAGTGGTCAGTGGTCAGTGGCGGGGAGCCGACGATTCCGTCGGGCGTCGAGTCAACACTATCCACTGTCCACTGACCACTGACCACTGAACAAGCCACTGACCATCTCACATGCGCCACCTCTGCAATCGCCCCCAGCGGCGCGAGCAGGACCGACGGTTGGGCGGCGCGGTTGTCGTACTTTTCGGCGAGCGAAAGGAATAGATAGTCGCGGGCGCGGGTCATCGCGACGAAAAACAGGCGGGATTCCTCTTCCGCATCGCCGCCCGGTTCGGTGCCCATCAGCGCGTTCGCGTCACCGTCGTCCACCACGGCGGGGCGGGCTTGCGGCGGGAAACGCCCCTGCGAAAGGTTCGGCACGAAGACCACCGGAAACTCCAGCCCTTTCGCGGCGTGGACGGTCAGCACGGAAACCGCGTCGGTGCCCTCGTTTTCGTTGTCGTCACCGTCGCGCTTCGGCTCCTGGTTCAATCGGGCGACGCGGCGGACATGCCGCAGGAACGCCGCGTTTGCGTTTTCCCCCGCTCCGACCAGAACGGCGGACTGTTCGCCGAACGTACGCGCGAGAGCGAGAAGCGTTTCCACTGGGCGCGGGTTCGGGATGGCGCGGGCGAGTCCCGCCGCCCCGTACAGCGCGGCGCACAGGAAATCGGCGGGCGCGGTGCGTGTCGCCAGGTATGCGGGCAGGGTCCGTCCGGTGCGCGCTGCCAGCGCGGACTGCGTTTCGACCGTCAGCGACATCAGAAGGAGCAGTTCGCGCACGGTTTCGTCGCGCAACCAGGCGATGTCGTCCGCGCCCCTCGCGACCGGAACGCCGTGCGCGGTCAGCGCGGCGCGGATCGCCTTCGCCTGTGGGTTGGTCCGGCAGAGGACGGCGAAGTCGCGCCAGCGATACCCCGGTTCGCGCTCTTTCCGGGCGAGGATTTCGCGGGCGATCCCGGCGGTTTGCGCGGTTTCCGTATCCGCGACGGCGAGCGTGACACAGGGAACCGCGTCGCCGGATTCGCGGCTTGCGTCCCAGAGTGCGGCGTTTTTGTCGGCGACCTGCCCGAAACAGGAAACCAGCGGCGGACGTGAGCGGTAGTTAACGGCTAAATCCTGGCGCACCCCGCCGGGAAAATCGCTCGTGAAGCGGGTCACGTTCGCCGGGGACGCGCCGCGAAACCGGTAGATCGCCTGTCGTAGGTCGCCGACGCACCAGACGCCGACGCCGCCGTTTCCGGCAAGGAGTTGCACCAACCGTGCCCCAGCGCGGTTCACGTCCTGGTACTCATCCACCAGCACGTGCCGCCAGCGTTCCTGCTCCCGCAGTCGTACGCCGTCATTTTCGGCGAGGAGTGCCACCGCGCGGCAGACGAGATCCGCCGCGTCCAGCGCGCCCATTTCGTGCAGGGTTTTCTCGTAGCGGGCGTAGATCGCGGCAACAGCGGTCTGCTTCGGGTCGCCGGTCACATCCGCGCGCCCTGCCGCTACCTCCGGCGTGACCATCTCTTCTTTTAAGCGACCGATCACGCGCAAACAGTCGCGGAGCGGGTACGTCGGGTCGTGCGGGAACCAGAGCGCGTCGCCGACATCGCCCGCGATACGATCCTCCATCAGCGCGAACGTTTCCGCCCCCGACAGCAGGACCGGGCGGGGCGGCAGACCGGCGGCGCGGTGATACCGGCGCAACAGATCGAGTCCGAAGGCGTGGAACGTGCAAACGGCGACGCGGTAGGCGACCCCGTGCGGCAGGTGTCTCGCGATCCGCTCGCGCAGTTCGGCGGTCGCCTTGCGGCTGAAGGTCAGGCACAGGATCTCCTCCGGCGCGACGCCGGTTTCTAACAGATGCTTGACGCGGGCGACCAGCGTCCGCGTTTTCCCGGTTCCCGGACCAGCCCCTAAAAGCAGGGGACCGCGTTCGATGGTCGCCGCCGCGCGCTGGGAATCGTCCAGCGGGAGCGGTTCGGGCGCGGTTGCTTCGGAAGTCGGCGCGGCAATGGTTCCCGTCTGCAGTTGACGGAAGACCACCGCCTGCGATACGCCGAACGCTTCGGCGATCTCCGGCGCGGTCCGTCCCTCCTCATAGAAACAGCGGCGCGCCACGCCCGACGGTAACACCAATTCGCGGGCGAAAACGTTCGCCTCGGTTTCGCGCCGTTCGCTCGGACCGTACCCGATCAGAAACGTCCCGGACTGCGCGTCGTCCTCGGTGGTCCCTTCGTACTCGCCGGACGCAGCGTACTCGGGATGCAGGTGATGGTGCGCCAACTCATGCGCGACAAGCACGGCGCGGGTCGCGGGGGGCAGATCCCCGCGCACCCAGACGGCATCGGAAAGGCGGTCGAGCACGGCGTGCGCGCCCGCGAGGAGCGAGTCGCCGGGGGGACGCGGGTGCAGACCCAATCCCGCATCGGCGAGGGCGGCGACGAGAACCGCACGGGCGTCCGCTTTATCCGCGTCGTCGCCGAATAATTGACGCCGCAGGGCGAGTGCCGACTGCCGTGCTCGTGTCCAAACGTCGCTCATGGGATTTCCTCTGGATTAACAATCGGCGGACAGGGTGAAAAGCGGAACGGGTGATGCAGATTAAGTTTATCACGCGGGACAGGAGCATACAGGGCTTATCTTTCAGTCCCGCTTGTCGGGCGGTTCGGGCAACCCGGTAAGGTCTCCCCTCCGGACTCCCCCTCTCTCATTCCGATGAGGGAGGGGGCTGGGGGGAGGGAGGAAAAACGCGAGGGTACCAGAGGAGGGAGCGACGGCAGGGTACGTCCTAACTACCCAACACCCAACACCCAACACCCAACACCCTAATCCCCCCACTCCCCTCGAACACCCGCGCCCAAAACCCGACGCTTCCCGAACGTCACCTTCGCCGGCGGATTCACCGCCTGCCGCAACGCCACCCGTACCGCCCGCGCCCGCGAACCGTCGAACTCGTCCTTCGCCACCTTCGTGATCTGCTGGTACATCGCATCCGACATCCGCAACGTGCAATGCCACCCCCGTTGACACAACCGCTCCCGCTCCACACAACGCGGACCGCCCGCCTTCAAAACCGACGCCACCGCCGCCCGCAACATATCCGCAACCGGACGCCGGAACCGCCGGTCCGGGTTCGACTCCCGGTAGCGCGCCTTCAACGCCTGGATCGCGTCCAGTGTATCCCGGTTCAGACCGAAACCCACCGCCCGCACCCGCCCCAGTGGTTTCGGCTTGATCCGCACCGCCGCACTCAACACCTCCGGTGCCCAACCCTCCCCATCCCATTCCGCCAGCCGCTTCCGGTGCGCTCGCTCCCGGCACAGCAAGACCGCCCGGCGCGCACACCCCGCGCACTGCGTCGCCGTCGCCCCCGGTTCTTTCACCGACAACTTCATCGGCATCCGGCAACGCACACACCGCCACCCCGTCACCGCCGCCGCGTATCGCGCCTGATCCCGCGCCGACCGCCGCGCCCGACAAGCCGCGCACCACGGCACCGCCGCGCCCCGCGAAACCCGGGCGCACGGCGCACCGCACTCCCGGCACTCCCCCGACGCCGCACGCGTCGCACGCCGCCGCGCGTTCTGCGCCCGATGCTTCCCCGCGCAAACCGCGCACCGCGTCGCCGTCGCCCCGCCCCGCGTTTTCGGCTCGCGCGGATTGCCACAATAACCGCAATCGCCCGCCGCGATCAACGCCTCCCGCCGCTGCTTCCCATATGCCCCATTCGTACTCATGGGGTTATTGTACGATTAGTCGTACGCCGCAAAGAAACATTTGTTTTGCTACTAGCGTTCCGCGAACTGATCCGCCAAACCCCTTAGCGTTTTGTTATCGGCGATGGCATCGTGAGGAATCAGTACATACGTCCAGCCTTTGCCCCCGTGCTTTTTCGCGTACTCGCTCGCTTGTCGGCACCATGTCACCGCGACATCCCGTTTCGCCAGGACATCCTTGTCCGTCATCTGGTTGGAGGCTTTCGGTTCGATCATGTAAATTCCGTCGGAGGCTTCCGCGACGAAATCCGGTTGGTACTCGTGATGGTCCGCGCCCGAACGGTAGTACAATTGAAACTGCCCTCGTGCGGGCTTGAACCATTTCAAAGCGTCCCGTTCCAGAATCACGGCAAGACGCCGCTCGGAATCCGAATCGAACTTCTGTACCGGATACAGGCAACGCGCGAACCCGCCGAACAGGTACTTTGCCATGTTGCTCTTGTCTTGCGGCGACGATTTATAGTTCAGAATTTGATCCGTACTGTACGCCGAATACGCGCTCGGTCGCAGCGTGGTATAGCCCTTGCTGATCTTCACCTCGTACTCGACTTCCTCTTCCCGGTAATGCTCCCGCATCTGGGTGTGAATCGATTTCACGATATTGCGCTGGTACAAACTGAGCACCTTGTGAATATCCGCGTCGGACAGATACGCCTGAAAATGCTCCACCGTTTGCTCCGCGAGATCGTACAGAAGTTCCGCGTGTTCGTCGTAAGCAACATCGTCGAAATCAACAAGACCGCTGACGACATAATCCTCCAACCGCTCTTCCTCGATCCCGCCGCCGGATAACCCGATGCTCATCGACTTCCCGGTGCGTAGGTGCTGAATCCATAACGCATTATCGGGAGCGGGATAGCGGAACGCGGACAGGTCGAGCGTGAACGGCTGATACTTACCGCGCACGTCGCCGAGCGGGAGAACGATGATACGCGGAATCGGGATCGTCCGCTCGGTCACCAGTGCCACCGTGCGGGCAACCACCGACGCGACATCGGGTGCGGGCGTCAGCGCGTCCATGGAAAGTTGCTCGGGGCGCATCCGGGTTTCTACCTCGCGAACCAACTCCGCCTGTTTTCCCGGCGTGTCCAGACTGGCTAAGTTAGGAAACCGCTCGGGCTTCGCCTCGAACTGCCGGATAACCTCGTAAGTGAGTTGCGCGACGCGCTGTTCCTCGGGACGGACGAAAACCGGCGATTCCAGTTTCGGGGTCGGTTGCGTTCCTTCCGTAACGACCGGCACGCTCAATCCCAGAACACTCTCCACATTCGGCGTGGAGGGCACCAGGACCGGGCGTTCCTCGGGCGGGCGTTCGTCCAGAATGATCTGCTTCATCCGAATCGGCGAGTCGGAGCGACGGGCTTCCTCGACGATCTCCTGAAACTTGTCATGCGCGACGATATTCAGCGTGTCCACACTGTCAACGCCGGTGCGCTTGCCGTAGGGAAGCCGCAACCCGCGTCCGATAGACTGCTCGATCAATATGCGGGCGTTCGCGGCACGAAGCGGGATGATCGTGTACAGATTCGTTACGTCCCAGCCCTCTTTCAGCATATTGACGTGGATCACGATCTCGGTCGCCTCCGTCGTGCTTTCCACGGCGAGCAACCGTTCGACCATCACGTCCTCGTCCACGCCAGTCTTGCTGGAGTCCACCTGAATCGCTTTGCCGTTGTAACGCCCCTCGAAAAAGAACGGCGATTCGATCTGCTCCAACAACCGGGCGGCATGCGTCGTGTCGCGGGCGATCACCAGCACGAACGGCTTGACCAACTCCGCGCCGGTTTCGCGATGATAAGTATCCAGTTCGACCTTGACGCTTTCATGCAAACGAATCCCGTCCTCTAACTTGATCCGCTCGATGTCATCGGGGGTCATGCCGGACGGGTCGAAGTTTCTGCGGGTGACAACGGCGGGTTCCTTGACAAAGCCGTCCGCCATCGCCTTGCCGAGCGGGTAATCATAGATCACGTTACGAAACGGGACGCCGCCCTTCGCCGTCTCGACAAACGGGGTCGCGGTCAACTCCAAGCCCAGCACCGGCTTTAACTCATTGATGGCACGCACCCCCGCCGACGCCCGGTAGCGGTGCGACTCATCCATCAGCAGAACAAGGTCCGGCAATCCGGCAAGGTACTCGAAGTAGCTTTCGCCCAGGTATTCCGACAACCGCTTGATCTTCGGCGACTTCCCGCCGCGTACCTCGGAGTTGATCTTCGAGATGTTGAAGATATTAACCGAAATGCCCTCGTCCAACCCCGGCAGACGATCCTTGCGAACCCCGATCCCTTGCTCATAATTATCTCCGGTGATAATCGCGGGCGGGTCCAACGCAAACTCCGCGATCCCACTGAACACGTACTTGGGCGAATTGGGGCGGAAGTCCTCGATCAACTTGCGATAGATCGTCAGGTTCGGCGCGAGGATAAAGAAGTTATTCAAGCCATGCGCCAAATGCAGGTATGCGACGAACGCCCCCATCAGCCGCGTTTTGCCGACGCCGGTCGCCAGCGCGAAACACAACGACGGAAACTCACGCTCGAAATCCGTAACGGTCGGAAACTCGCTCCGTATCGCCGCCAGTGCCGCGATAACGTCGGCGTCCTTGTCCAGTGCCGCGATTTCCGTAATGCGATCCAGAATCTCCAGCGAGCGACGTTGCGGCGGGCGCAGACTCAATCGTCCCGCAATGGCATTGACCTGCCTATTCATTCGTGGTGATCTCTCCTGCGATAACTCGGCGAACGGTCATTCCGCGCCGTCCTCGGCGTCGAACAACGACGGCATACTCCCCTTCGGCGTCGGCAAAGGGGATAAAGGAGGCACCGGAGCCTTCGGCAGATTCTCCACCTTCAACGAATAATCGTCATGCCCCCACTCGCACCGATGCAACACCGATTTCGGAATCTTCCGCACCGTCAGATTCGGGAACGTATCCGTGTTCCCGTGGAACGCACCACAAAGCACCAGAAGCGAGCGATCATTGCCCACCTCCTCGCTCAACGCCTGTAACTGCTCATGGGAAAGCGTCTGCGTCGTCACATACAGGTAATCGGTTTCGGAAGATTTCCCCTGTTGCCAGTAGATCGAATCGCTCGGATCGTAGCGGAACCCCTCGATCTTGCACAACGCCTCGGACAGCATCGCCGCGTTGTATTCCTTGTTAATGATCCAGTTCCCCCATCGGTCTTTTTCCAGCAGGGACGGCGCGAGCGTATAGTAACGAAACCCGCCGCCGCCCTTCCAACCCGTCGCCTCGGTAACCCCGCCCTTGTCCGTGCCATCAATCACCTTCTGCAAACGCGGGACGATATGCGTATGCGCGTGTTCGCCGAGTTCAACCATGATCCAGCGTCGCCCCATCTTGTGCGCGACCGCCCCGGTCGTTCCCGACCCCGCGAAACTGTCTAACACGAGGTCGCCGGGGTTCGTAGCAATGGTTAAGACGCGCTCAATCAAGGCTTCTGGTTTTGGGGTGTCGAACGCTGTTTTCGTGCCGAATAACGCTTCTATCTCTCGTGACGCATCTTCGTTGGTACCGGAACCGTCCCAGAATGTGCTTGGTATCTGTCCCGCATTTTCGTTCAAAAAAATCTTGATATTCGGTTGACCACCGGGTGGAAAATAAATGCGGTTGTCTTGCCGATATGCCTCATAGGTATCCGGGGAACAACGCCACCTATCTTTTAAGATTCGTCCGTCCGGGGTAGTTAACTCCCATTCGGCGTTTTTTGATTTTTTGCCTTGTAGTAGTGGCTTTGTACGCCACAATCCGCGAGGGTCATTGTCAGGATTTCGGTACGTCTGGTCAACATACTCCTCGCGGAGCGGGATACTATTAAACCGCAACGACATCTTGTCTTTGGCATAGATCAAGATATAGTCATGTATCGGGGCAATGTTGGTAGCGAGATTGGCTTGCGAGGCACGCCGTTTCCAAACAATCGAAGCCACAAAGTTATTTCGACCAAAGATTTCGTCCAGCATCACCTTACAATAATGCACCTCGTTGTCATCTAATTGAAGCCAGAGTGTGCCATCGGGTCGCAATAATCGGCATAGCAATTCGGCACGATCACGCATAAGCGATAGCCATAAAGAATGCTCGATGCCATCGTCATAATGGACAAATGCGTTGCCCGTATTATACGGCGGGTCTATGTAAACGCACTTGACCTTCCCTGTAAACTCCTGCTCTAACGCTTTAAGCGCAAGCAAGTTATCCCCATGAATTAATTTATTATCAAAAACATCGCCATTAGCGACACGTTGAGTAGCATGGTAAGAATGTGGCGCGTTTTCGAGCAAGATACGCGGTTCCAGACGGGGGCGATCCTGTTTGCCGCACCAAGTTAATTCGAGCCGATTCCTCGGTCGAAAAGAGGCATTGAACATGGTCAGGAATCCTTAATACCAGCCGTATTCGCGGGCGGAAGTTTTCCCTTGAAAGCCGTTTGCCACCGACTTCTTACGGATGTTTTTGAAGCGAGTGCTTATAATATCGGGAAATGATAATTTGATTACTCCATTTGACTTTTCAAAGACGGCAACTTTTGTTGATCGTGGCTTCCCCACACGTACCGGCATCTCCGGTACTCCGTTGGTCAGTTGCAATCGCCACATCTCGTTCACACGGAAATTAAAATTCAACACCAACACTTTTCCGTTGGAGGAGAGGAAGTTTTTGCTATATGTTTGTTTTGATACACCGCTAATAGGCAAACTGAAGAAATCTGCCATACTTCCCTTGATTTCTAATTGCGTTCCACCGCCAGTGATGTTGCCGACCTCAATCCAAGCAACTGTTGCAAGGGATGGATCAATAAGTGTGGTGTCAGTGACCGAACCACCAACCGGTATCCCCGGCGGCGATAATCCAGCCGCCCTACGCTTCTTTTCCGCTTGCTTGTAATCCGCTTTATACTTAGATAGAGCGGTTGGTGTCAAAGGCGTACCTATGTTCCAATAGTTGTCCCAATACCGTATGAACTCGTCCACCTCGGTTGATGTTTGCGCGGTCAGAATAGCCGAGGCTTCCCCGTTGAGGGTTAAAGCGGATTTCGTTAGATTGGAAGAGCCGACAATAAGGACTGCGCGACTGGCGTCACCCGATGCCGTGAGCAAATAGATTTTCGGATGGAATCTCTTCGGTGCGAACTTCGCTACTTTCAAAGTTGCCCCCTGCTTACTCTGACAACTTTCGAGTGCACCGGGATAGGTGAAAGCATCATCTAAACCGATCAGCCAATCTATTTTTTGTAGCGTCGTTACAGTTATCAGCCCGTTGTATAAATTCACGACCCCTTCAACTGTTGCATATGCAGATGCGACGCGAAGCGTATCAAATGATGCGGCATTAGCAACAATCGCGGCAAGTAGATTATCAGCAGGTTGTGTTGTGGGAAGTTGGTGATGTAATTTGTGTTGCATATAAATACTTGCTTTAGATTAAGTTCCAGCGGATGGTGAACAAAGGCACTAATTCGCTTCCCTGCGCCAATCGTCCTTCCGTTTTTGCAATTAGTTCATAAGCGGATGAGCGAGGCATCCGGCGCATTTTCGGGCGGCAGGATGTGGGAGTGGCGCATGGTTTCCGCAATCTCTTCGCCGAAATCTTCCGCTTCCTCTTCTTCGACAATACGGCACACGCTACCAAGGTTGCGCCGCAGGCTCCGAACCGCGCTCCGATACGCGGGCGTAATCTGTGCGTCCTGCGGCTTGCCAAGCAGGAAGTACAGTTTCGGCGGTTCTTCGGCGTTGGTCAGCATCCGCGCTTCCCCCAGCAGTTTAGACAACCGCTCCCGTAACGAACTGGTGTTCTCGTAGTCCAACGAGACCGGTTCCAGAATGTGATAGGAACCGTTCTTGAACGTATACGGAAACGAGTATTCGAAGTCGTCTACTTTGAAGGTGTGGGGTTCCAGATGCTCGGTCACGCGTTTTCGTTGCAGGGCATTGCGATAGGTCGCCCGCCAAAGCGCGTCATCATCCCGGCGTGTGCGTACCCGTCGCTCCAATTGCGACTCCACGAAGCGGAAATAGAGTCCGTCAAGTGTTTCGGTGGGATTGTCGGTCACCCCGGCACGCACCGCGCTCATCCGATACGACGAGTCCGCGTCGCGCCAGATCTGTTGCAACAACGCCTGGAGCGAATCGGGGGTGTCGAACAGTTCCAGGGTGTCGGGTGCGAACGTTTGGGCTTGCCGGTCTAACGCCGCCTCCAAGCGTGCGACAACGCGGCGGTGCTGGTCGGTATCGAAGGCAGGAAACGCACTCCGCAATCGCCCTGTTGCGTCCAAAACCCGGACGCCCAAAAAGCGACGCGCACGGCAGTAGAGAACCACCCCGATATTCAGTTGCTCACCGGTCGCCGAATCATAGGAATACTGAACAACGGCGTATTCAAAAGCCACAGACGAAACCGCATGGTTCGCTTTCGATGAATCGTAAAGCCCTAATGCGGCGGCGACTTTCTCTTGAAGTGTTTGCATCGTGATTATTTCAGACTCCTTTCCAGTTCCTGCAGAAAGTGATCCTGATGGCTTTGAACGTCTTGCAAATGGCGGACAACTTGATCGGCGAAAGTGTTCGTAACCGGAAACACCTCCAAGAGTTCGCCAAACGTTTGTTTTATCATATCACAATCCAGTAGGGCAAGGGCATCCCTGAACGGTTGCCAGTCATGATATTTCCCACGAAGCCCTGCGAAAAATAAATGGTCTTGCGCTAACCGATCATCTATCTGCCAAGCCGGTTGCCGAGCGAACGAAAGCACCCGCAAAAAACTGAAGCAGAGTTCAAAATCATATGCCGTCGGTTCGCCATTATACAGAAAAGCATTCGCGTTGTCTTTGCGCCGATCCGGGTTTTGCACCAGCATATCGTAGGCAAAGATACGCCGTGCGGTTTCTTGATCTTTCGGCAGGTCGATAACGACCGGCGTAATCGGAGCGTTCCCCTTGAGGTACTCACAACCGGCGGCGATTCCGGGAGCGAGTTTAATGCGTCCCTGCGATTGACGCTGAAAGTCGGCGTCACTTTGTACCGCTTGTACAAAGTCCGGCGTCAGCAACACCAGTGCGGGTTTTGGAGTTTTGATACCGAAGTAGTTAGCGAGTAAATTACCAATAATCTCGGCAATCAGTGACCAGCTATCCGAAACGTCGGGATGACCCACGGATTTCGTCAGCAACGAAAGCGTCTGCTTCTTGCCCGTACTATCTCTTTGAAACGCTTCTAATTGCAGTGGCAATGTCCTGCCGCCTTGAAACACTTTGACAAAAGTTTCCGCTTGCCATAATTCCAGTGCAGGTACTTGCATAAAGTGATATTACCACGGTCACTGCAAACTCCAGCGAACAGTGAACAAGGTTACTAATTCACTTCCTTGCGCCATTCGTCCTTCAATTTTCTTGATCAATCGCTCGCGTTGCGTGTCTACCTCGTCCTGAGCCGTGAAAAGCGACCGGCGTTGCGTGTTGCGTTGCGATTCTAACGCCTTGATCTGCTTCTGCCCGGCTAACTTCTGTTCCAGCGTCGTCGCCACACTCGCCGCCCGCCGCGCTTCCTTGATCTGACGGTCGATCTCCTTGATCTCGCGCTCCAACGCCGTCTTCAAGTCCTCCGCCCACCCGTCCATCTTCTCGATCTCCGCACCGAAGAAATCCGCGTTGCGCTCGGAAATGCGGCGTTGCGCTTCCCCGCGTTGCGTGCGGATCAGCGTTTCCAACTGGTTCGCAATCTCCTCCGGCACACTCACCCGCTCCCCGACCCGCCCGCTCACCCCGAGCAAACGCCGCGCCGTGTCCGCTTCCAGCACCGCGCCGTCGTCCGTCACCGCCGCGAAAAGCAGGTGATCTTCCGTCTGGTCCAACGCCGCTACCGAGAATTGCAAAACCGATAGCCAGCCCGATTGCCCCAGAAAAGGTTCCAGCGCACTGATCTTCCCCGCGTACCCGCTGTAATCGAAAACCATTTCGACCGGTAGCAGTGCCCGCCCCTTCGCCCGCGCCAGCAACGCTTCGGCGAGCGGATGGTTCAACCGGTAGATATGCGCGTCCGCCGACCGGCGCGGCAGTTCATACACGCCGGTCGGTATGGCGTCCTTCGCCACCGGCACCGCGCGGAGCAGAAACCGGGAATCCGTAACAAAATCCGCCACGTCGCGCAGTTCGTGCCGTGTAACCAGCATCAACTGCTCCTCGACCCGCCCCAGCGATTCCCGCGCCGCGATGTCGCGTGTTTTTAATTTTTCGCGTACCTCGTCATCGAAGTGCAGAAAAAGTTGTTCGCGGGTGCGCGTCATCGCCTCGTTGATCTCGCCGCTCAGTTCCCGTTGCAACGTGTCGAACGCCGTTTTGATTTCGTCGGGGTGGCGGCACTCCTGATAGATCGTCGCGATCCGCTTTTCAAAGTCCACGCCCGATTCCAGCGCACCCAGCACCTCGTCACTCGCCCCGAACACGCCGTCGAACAGTTTGAACTTCTCGTCCAGCAGTTCGTAAACACGCTTGTCCGCCTCGTTCTGCAAGTTGACGAAGTTCACAACTACTACGTCATGCTTCTGCCCGTACCGGTGGCAACGCCCAATGCGCTGCTCGATGCGTTGCGGGTTCCACGGCAGATCATAGTTGACCACCAGCGAACAGAACTGCAGGTTGATCCCTTCCGCGCCCGCCTCGGTCGCGATCATGATCCGCCCCTCGTCGCGGAAATAATCCACCAATGCCGACCGCATGTCCGCCGTGCGCGAACCCGTCACCCGGTCCGTTCCCCGATGCCGTTCCAGCCACGCCGAATAGATCCGGCGCGACCGTTCGTCGGAGTTGGACCCGTTAAACAGCACGATGCCGTCCGCATACGGGCTATCCTGGAGCACCCGCACCAGATAGTCCTGTGTCTTGCGCGACTCGGTGAAGATAATCGCCTTTTCCGCCGCGCCCATTTCGTTGGCTTTGGCGAAGGCGACCCGCAACGCTTTCCGCAGGGACTTCCCCTTGCCGTTGTTTTCTATCGAAAGCGCGAGTTCGACAAACCCTTCCAGTTCCGCGATCTCCGCGACCAGACTGGCATGGCTGTGCGACGACAAAGAAGCGGTCGGTTCCTCGTCCCACTCATCCTGCGTGGTGCCGAACGCCTCATAATCTTCGCCCAACGTTTCGTCCGCGTCAGAAGCGTCCCGCGAACCCAGCCGGGCTTTCAACCGCTGAAGCAACGTCGTTAATGCACCGGCGATAGCGAACGTCGAGGAAGCGAGCAACTTGCGCAATACCAGCGTGATCAGGGAACGTTGACCGGCGGCTAATGCTTCCAGATTCTCCCGTTGCAAATATGCCGACACCAGATCGTAGAGCCGGTTCTCCGATACTTCCGGTGTAAACTCCTCCAGGATCGGAAACCGCTTCGTGTACGGAATATACGCGGTCACCTGCCGCCGAAGTGTCCGGTGACAGACCGTGCTCAACCGATCCCGAAGAATCTGAAACCCATCGGCATCATTCGGATTGGCAAACTGCTCGCGAAAACTGCGCAGATCGCCGAAAACATGCGTGTCAATAAAACTGACCAACCCGAACAGTTCCAGCAACGAATTCTGTAGCGGCGTCGCGGTAAGTAGTATCTTCGGCTTCGTCGCCAGAGCATTACGCAACGTCTGCGCGATAACATTTCCCGGCTTATAAACGTTCCGCAAACGATGCGCCTCATCCATCACGACTAAATCCCACCGCGCCCGTTGAACGTCGTTCGCCTTGTTTTTCGCAAACCCATACGAGCAGATCACCACGGAACCCTCTACTTCAAAGGGGTAAACCTCCCCCTTCTTCACCGCCTCGTTATACGACCGCGTTTCCAGAATCGTACACGGCAACGCGAACTTCTCCGAAAGCTCCTGAAACCACTGCTTGCGCAAGTTCGCCGGAGTGACAACTAAAATACGCCGCTTGCGCTCCGCCCACCGTTGCGAAATAACCAGACCCGCCTCGATAGTTTTCCCCAGACCAACTTCATCGGCAAGCAACGCCCCATGCGAAAACGGCGAATGAAACGCGAACAACGCCGCGTCCACCTGATGCGGGTTCAGATCGACCTGCGCACTCGCCACCGCCCCCGCCAATTTATCCAAGTCATCGGAAGAATGGCGGCGGGTCAGTTCGTAAGCGAAATATTTCGCGTGATAGTCAGTAAGAGTCATAAGGGGTGGATAACAAAAATCGGAGCGGCGCGTCAATAATAGTGTGGTCACACGGCGGTTACACGAATCAGTTCCCGTCCCAGCGAAGAAACCGCGCGACCCTCATTACTATAATCGCTCACTCCCTCCCAAAACGGAAAAAAACTTCGCGAATAATGCAAATTTCCTGCCTCCAGAATAAATTCTGGTTCCCCCTCTCTCATTCCGATGAGGGAGGGGGCTAGGGGGTGGGAGCAAGACATGCCAGCACCAACTCCGCCACCCGCGCCACCGCCTCGCACCCCCGGTTCGCCACCGTCCAGCGCGAATCCGCCACGCCCTTCGTATAGATCGCCATCGCCACCTGCCCGAACGGCGCGACCGCCTGCCGCACCACCCCCGCGTCGTTGCGCACCCCCGTCACCGCCCCCGGCTTGTGATACACCGTCAGCGGCGGCGACCCGGTATCCAGATCGCCCGCGAACGCGTTCACTTCCAGGTAACGCGGCAACATCGCCGTATCGTCGCACATCGCCAAGAGCGTCATCATCCGGTCGCACACCCCGGGCGAATGGAGTGTGCCCGACGCCACCGCGTGCATGAAGCGGCACATATCGGCGGGCGTCCCGGTCGCGGTATGCGGCGGGTCCTCCGCCGTCAGGTGGAACCGGATCGGACGATGGATCACGGTATCGGTCATGCCCCACTCCTCGCGCATCCGCCGGTTCACCACGCCCGGACCGCCCACCGCCCGAAGCACCGCGTTCGACGCCGTGTTGTCCGACACCGCAATCGTCAGCCGCGCCAGTTCCGCCAGCGTGAACGAATGACCCGGCTCCAGATCGGCAAGCACCCCCGAACCCGCCACCGCGTCGTCCGCCCCGAGCGTCACACGCGCGTCCGGCACCAGCGTCCCTTCCGCCACCCGCGCCCAGAACTCCGCCACAATCGCCGCCTTGATCACGCTCGCGGTCGGGAAAACCACCCCGGCGTTATACGACATCTCGCCCGACGCCCCGACCGCGCAAACGCCCAGCACGCCCCCGTCCCCCAGCGTCGCCTCGATGTCGCGAAATTCCGCCGCGAAATCCCGCATCACGCCTATGCCCCCGCGTCCATCTTCGGCGGTTTCGGCACCGACTTCTTCAGTTTGTCGCTGTTCTGGATCTCATTCATCAGCGTATCCATCCCCGTGGACGTTTTCGCTTCCAGCGTCGCGATCCGCTCCTCGTCCGCCTTCAGCCGCTCCGTGATCGCGTTGAAAGAACCCGCCGCATCGTCCTCAATCGCGTCCGTGTCGTCCTCGATCAGGTACGGCGACGGTGCCGAAACGACCCCGAAGTCGCCCGGTTGCGGCAGCGTCGCGCTCGGCAACCCGCGCTCGCGTTGCAACTGGCGGTCCGACGCCACCGCGAAATCCTGCGTCTCCTGCCACTCGTGCATCGGTTCCACCGTGGTGGACGACGAAGGACGCGCGCGCGTTTCCGCCCAGTCGCGCAGTTTCTGAATCCCCTCTTGCATCGTCACCGAAAGCGGCACCGAGTCGCGCATAGACTGGATCATGTCTTCATCCGCTACTTCGCGCTTCCCGTCGCTATACGCCGAAAACAACGCAGCGACTACCACCTGCTCGATCTCCGCGCCTGAGTACCCCGCCGCCAGCCGCGCTAACTTCTGCGTATCGAACTTCAACACATCGCGCCCGCGCTTGCGCAGGTGGATGTTGAAAATCTCCTGCCGCTCGGGAAGCGCGGGCAGATCGACGAAGAAAATCTCGTCGAAGCGTCCTTTGCGCATCAGTTCCGGCGGTAGTTGCGAAACGTCATTCGAGGTCGCCACGACGAAACACGCGGCTTTCTTGTCCTGAAGCCACGTGATGAACGTTCCGAACACGCGGCTGGTGGTCCCGCCGTCCGAAAACGGCGACGATTGGGTGCCTGCGAAGCCCTTCTCAAGTTCGTCGAGCCAAAGTATGCAGTTATGCGTCGATATTCCGTTAATTATGAAGTTATGCTCGTTTTTACAACATAGATCATATACGTATTCTGGCGTCTCCGCCAGAGCAACGGAGGTTATAGGTGTCCACATTGTTGGCGCGTCGGCGAGGTGTGCGACCCGCTCCACGAGTGCGGTATCCGCGCCGCGTGTCGTTGCCCACGCCCGTAGTTCGGCGACCACAGACTGTAGCCGCTCGCGGTTCGGGTGACCGATGCCGTGTTCCCACCGGTGCAGGAGGGAACACGACGCGGAGGCGAAGTGTTGCGACCCCATGCCGACCGACTGACGCGCCTGTCGGAGCAGGTTGCCGACCGGGATGGGGTCGGGGCGGTCTTTGATCTCCACCGGGTCTGCGGCGGCGAGCCATTGTTCCATACGCTCGTGTTTCGCCGGGTGCGACGATCCGATCTCGCGGATGAAGCGGCGCACGTTCTGCCAGCCGGTTATTTCGATATTGTCGGCGTCGGGATTTGGCACCGGAAAACTGACCCGGTGCAGGACGGAGCGCAGGATGCGGTTCTGCTCGGGTACTTTGCACGTGATTACGATTTTCGGGATGCCGCCTGACTTGCATTCGGATACGTAGCCGTCGCCGTCAAAATAGCCACGCACAAAGGCGCGTAGGACCGAACCGGGGAGGGTTAGCAATGTTCTTTGAATTTTTCGTAGGGCTTCACATAATATACGGTGATTCGTATAAGATACGTAGCACGGACGGAACTCAGGGGAGTCCGACAGCCCGACTAATTTGGAACCGTATTTACTGGTGTCGTTAAGAAACGTGCATGTCGGCAACTGGAACAATGTGGCAACCGCCGAGCAGAACGATTGATGTAGTTCCAAATCCGTGTTGACGAACCCGATTCTCCCTTGCTTGCTCAAGTAGCCGTCGCTCCCGATCAAGCCCAACAGGTAACCGAGTCGTTCGTTCACGGTGTCTGGCAACGTGATATTCGAGGCGACCAGTTCCTTTTTCAGACTTTTCGGTAATGCACCCAGAAAGTCGGGTTGCACGTCGGCGGTTGGGATGCGGCGCGGCATGGCGACGTGATCGCCGACGCGTAACTCGTCCGTGCGCGTCCAGATCAACACGCCGTCGCGCAGTACCGGGTGCAGGTGGTTGCTGGTCGCCTGCACGGTGGCGTGCCGCAATTGCACCGTGAACAGGTCCGGGGCTTCGCGCCGTGTCACCGCCGTTACCTGTACCGGCACCGGTTCCAGCCGTTCGTTCATCCCGAGCACCGATAGTTCAGTCTCCGCACCGTCATACAAAGCCTGGATCGTTTTCTCGGAACCGTCGGCGAGCGTAACCCGTGTATCGCCCGCAACGCAAGGGGCGACCGACTCGGCGGTAGCAATCGCCTTGCGCATATTCTCCTCAGACGACCCGACGATCCCGGCGAAGATCTTGCCGACATCGAGTCGCAGGAGCGGAATTCGCCACAGCGAGGCGATGGATTTCGCGATCAGCGATTTCCCGCACCCCTGAACCCCGAGCAGCAAAATTCCTTTCGGTTCGGGCAAGCCGTACTTTTTCGCGTCCTCGTTGAACGAGGTCGTGCGCTGCTCCATCCAGTTTTTGAGCAGGTCCATGCCGCCCACGTCGCCGAACGAGTCGCTGGCGCGGAAGTATTCCAGAATCCCGGACTTGCGGATGATCTGTTCTTTTTCGCCGAGAATCACGTCGATGTCGAAGCGGCGTTTCTCGACCAGCGATTTCGCGAACACGTTCTCCGCCTCAATCGAAGTTAACCCGGACGCCGATTTGAGAACCTGCTCGCGCTCCATCGGGGTCAGGTTTACGTCGATGCGGCTGTCACCACGCACGGACTGGATAATGCTTTCCAACAATCGGTCAAGATCGGCTATTGTCGGTAGTTGGTAATCGACAACAGTTATCTCCTTCTCCAGTTCGGGAGGTAGCTTCAGGAGTGGCGACAGCAACACAACCGTTTTGTAAGACTGTTTCAAAGCGTAAACCAGGTCGCGCAGGCGGCGCGTGACCGCCACATCGCCGATAAACGGGTGGAAGTCCTTGAGCACGAAAACGGTCTGGTCGGGGGCGTTGATGACGTAATCCAACGCGGCGATGGGGTCTTTCGAGGCGAGGTTGCCGGCCATGCCGGTCGTGAACGTCCACACGACCATCTTTTTGCCGCGCCGCTGGCACACTTCGCGGATACTTTCCTCGACGCGCTTTTCTTCCCATGACACAATATAAATCAGGGGGTAGCGGGCGCGAATCAGGTTTTCCAGTTCGACATCAACACTCGGGGGGGCATCAGCCACGGGCACGGTCTCCTAAACAGGGGGTTACTACGCACTTATTATACGCAAGACACGCGTTTTTCCTTCCCGGTTGCTGCTCGTTCTTTCTCTCACCCCCCTGCCCCCTCTCTCATCGGAATGAAAGAGGGGGAGTCCGAGATAGCCAAGTGGTCTCATCTGTCGCGCCGTTCGGGAAACGCGGTGACGCCCCGCTACCGGACTCCCCCTCTTTCATTCCGATGAGAGAGGGGGCAGGGGGGTGAGAGAAAGAACCGACAACTCAATCGCCCCTTTCACTCATCCAGTCGCAGGAGAAGACGGGCAGAATAGTGAACCGTATCTCATGTTTACTTTTCACCTGATCGCCAACGCGCACCTCGACCCGGTCTGGCTCTGGGACGGGCGTGAGGGATTGAACGAGGGGATACAGACCTGTCGCACCATGCTCGATCTGCTCGATGCCAACCCGGACTTCACGTTCATGCGGGGCGAGTCGGCAATCTATGAACATATCGAGCGGTTCGCCCCGGACGTTTTCGAGCGCATCCGGGCTTATGTCGCGGCAGGGCGGTGGGACGTTGTCGGTGGTGTGTATGTCCAGCCGGATACGAATCTGCCCGCGACGGAAACGATTCTGCGCCAGTTCGCCGTCGCCGGTCGCTACTTCGAGAGTCGATTCGGTCGGCGACCGAGCGTCGGGTGGGCGGCGGATTCGTTCGGACACAGCGCGGGACTGCCGGAGATTCTGGCGTCGGCGGGCATGGATGCTTTCGCGTTCACGCGCCCGTTTCCCAATGTCCTGCCGCTCCCGAAGCCTGCGTTCTGGTGGGAAGCGGCGAGCGGCGCGAGGATTCTCGCTTACCGCCCGGCGGCTGGTTGGTACGGGTCGGAGCGTGACGAGGCACCGCGCCGCCTCGACGCCGTGCTCGCCTCCGCCCAGGATCACGGATTGACGAACGTGGCGGTTTTCTACGGCGTCGGCAACCACGGTGGCGGGGCGACGCAGCGGATGTTGCGCGATATTCGCGCCTGGGCGGACGCACATGGGGGTGATGCTCGCGTCGTTCACAGCGGGCTACACCGGTTTTTCGGCGATCTACGCGCCGAGGTCGCGGCATGCCCCGCCGATTTCCTCCCGGTTCACCGGGGCGAACTCAATTATGCCTTGCGCGGTTGCTACAGCGCGCTCGCCCGGTTCAAGTTTGCCTACCGGAAGGCGGAAGCGGCGATGTTTCGCGCCGAACGTACACAGGCTTTCGTCGGTGCGGATGAGTCGAAATCGCTCCCGTGGCGCGGGCTTTTGTTTAACGCGTTCCATGACGTTTTGCCCGGAACGAGTATCGAGCGGGCGATGGACGATCAGTGTGCCGAGGTCGGCGGCATCCTCGCGGACGCGACCCGCGCGGAGTTCGCCGCGCTCAACCGTCTCGCGGCACGGGTGGACACCTCTGTCCCCCTCCCGGACGGCGACCTGCCGTCAGCGGTCCCGGTGCTGATCTGGAACCCGCACCCCGCAATGTACCGGGGTCCCCTGGAAATCGAGGTGTGCCTGGATTATCGCCCTCTGTTCGATTGGGACAAAAGCCGGGGTGTCGAACCGCCGGTCGTTTTGCGCGACGCGGACGGCGGCGTTGTGCCTTTCCAACCCATCCGCACCGAACACCGCTTCGGACCGGACTTGCTCTGGCGCTACCGCGTCCTGTTCGACGCCGCCATCCCGCCCTTCGGATACGCGGTGTACACGCTCGGTTACGAACCTGGCGCGACGGTAAATGCGCCCCCGGCGGGGAGCGCGGTGGGCACTGGCGACGATGCCATCGCGACCGACCGATACCGTGTATCCGCACCGGTGGGTGCCGACCGGATCACGATCACCCGCGACAGCGTCCCCCTGCTCGGCGCGGAAGGCTTGTCACTCGTTACGGTCGCCGACCCGTGGGGGACGTGGGGCGGCATGGCGGAAGAGTCGGAGTCGCTCGATCTGCAGACCGTTCGACACACATGGCGCGTGACGCACACCGGGATACGGGAAAGCGGTCCGCTTCGCGCCGTGCTCGCGGTTCGACTGGAAAGCGGCGGCGGCTCGCGGGCGGACGTGACGTTTCACCTGTGTAGTGGGCGGGATGCCGTGGATGTATCGGTGCGTGTCCTGTGGGACGAGCGCGGGGCACGGCTCAAGATGCGTCTGCCGGTCGGTGCGGGGGCGGCGACGTTCGACGTACCCGGCGGGACCGCGACGCGTCCTGCAGGCTCCGGGGAAGTGCCGGGGGGACGGTGGGTTTCGGCGGGCAACGTCGGGTTCGCGTCCGACGCTCTGTATAATTTCAATCTGGGCGCGGACGGGACGCTGGACGCCACGGTCTGCCGCGCTACGCGTTATGCCGCGAGCGACCCGGAACACGATATGGATGGCGCGGACCCCGCGACCGACATCGGCGAGCACCGGTTCCGCTTCCTGCTCACCGGTAGCGGCGGCGGCGGCGAGACCGAACCGCTACGCACGCTTGCCGCCTTTCTCGAACAGCCGCCCGTTGCTCTGCCCGTCTGGTCCGCCCCCGGCGAACTACCCCGTCGCGGGTCGCTCGCCGCGTTGACGCCGCCCTCCGCCACTCTCCTCGCCGTCAAGCCTGCCGAGGACGGCGACGGCATCGTCCTGCGGCTACAGAACACGGCGGGGGAACGGATCGCCCCGATGCTGGAATGGATCGGTCAAGCGTTCCAACTGGGTGAGGTCGCCCCACAGGAAATAGCGACGTTCCGCCTCCGCGCGAACGCCGCTGTCGGTGAGCGGTGTTCGGTCACCGAGATGTAGTGGGTTTCCGCCTCCCTTTAGTCCGGGTCCTGGGGTCCCTGGTGTTTTCCGAGTCGTGGATTCGCAGATTCGGACGATTATACATTCCCGATGACGGTCCAGGGCTATTCAGTTATTCCCGCCGCGCCGGGCAATTTTTCGGATAACTGAATAGCCCTGATGACGGTCGGCGTGAGCAGGAATTTGCACAGCGAAGCCCGTAATAACAAAAATATGGTTTCGACGACGACGACGCCCGATGGCAGCACGGACGATGATGGGATAAAGATGGGCTTAACGACGGTCCCGGCACATCTATTACGCTGGTGGAGCGTTCTGGCAGTAGGCTTGCCGCTGACCGTCGCCAACGTATGGTGGGTGATTCTCGCGGAAAAAGTCGGGTTCGGTCCCTACTTCACGACGATCTCGCTGTTCGCGAACGCGTTCTTCACGCTTGTGGTCGCGCTCCTGATCAATGCCGTGGTCGCACGGGTCTCGCTCCGCGCCGCGCTGTCGCAGGCGGAACTGCTGACGGTGTATTCGATGGTCGCGCTGGGGTCCGCGCTCGCCGGGCACGACATGATCCCCTGCCTGATCCAGATGCTCGGACACCCGTATAGGTTCGACAATAGCGCGAACGGTTTTCTGGGGCACTTCGGCGGGTACTTGCCCACCGACCTGTTAGTTTCCGACAAGAACGCGCTGAACGGTTACTATCAGGGCAACGCCGATCTGTACCGTTCCGAAAATTACGGCTTCTGGCTCAAACCGGTCGCGCTCTGGACGCTGTTTATCGGTCTGTTGCTCTGGGTCATGCAGTGCCTGAACGTGCTGATGCGGCGCGGGTGGCAGGAGCGGGAACGGCTACCGTTCCCGGTGATCGAGATCCCCCTACAGATGACCGATCCCCAGGCGAAACTGTGGAAGAGTCGGCTGTTCTGGATCGGGTTCGGGCTGTGCGCCGTGATCGAGATCGTCAACGGCTTGAACTATTTCTATCCGTCCATCCCGGCGATAGATGTCAAGCATCATAATCTGGAGGGACAGGGCATCTGGGCGGTGCGCCCGTGGAACGCCATCGGGTACACGACGTATTCGTTCTATCCGTTCGTGATCGGACTCGGCTATCTCCTGCCGCTCGACCTGCTGTTCTCCTGCTGGGCGTTCTACCTGTTCTGGAAGGCACAGTTGATCCTTTCACGCCAGTTCGCGCTCGACGTCACGCCGGAGTTTCCGTTCCTGCGCGAGCAGGCGTTCGGCGGCTATCTGGCTATCCTCGTGTTCATGCTCTGGAACG
>JAYULM010000484.1:0-6730 GCA_043763605.1 Armatimonadota bacterium
CGAAAGTTCATTTGCATATTATGTTTGGCGTGCTCGCTCTCTTTGCGGAGCAGGTAGGTAAGACGAAGGAATGAATCTACATTTTTGAAAGAGGCTCTAACCAAATTGCAAACAATTTTTGGCGAGAGGTTATTCTTCCTTATGGAAGTTGGATTACTGGTCTAACCATCGTCGCGTTTTGGTTGTACCCAAAATATGATGGTCTTATTCCTTGGATTATAATTGTCGAGGTTTGCGTTTGTTTCTCTTTTCTGTCACGTTTCGGTAATTTTAGGAAAGAACTAAAACCGTATGAAGAAAAGATGAACCAATGTGAGGAAGATATGCACGACACGAAAAAACTTCCTTAGCCTCATACCTTTTCGCCCCGGTGCAACAAGTCGTCGCACCGGGGCGGAACTTTATCGCCCCTATCATCCGTTCTACTAAGCAAGGGACGGCGATACTTCGCCCCGGTGAGACACGCCTTCGCCCCGGTTTTTTAGACCGTCGCCCCGGTGCGACACGCGAAAGGATTCCCGGTATGCCCGACATTGACTATATCCCGACCACCGACCCCAAACTGCAAATCTGGTTCGGCACGTTCGCGCAAAAGTTTTCGCAGTACGCTGAACGGCTTGGTTTTCTCTCGCCCGATGTCACCGCCGCCAACAACGACTACGCGATGATTTAGAACATTTTCCTCAACGATTCGGCGGCGAAGTCGGAGGCGAAGGAGCGCACGAAGTACAAACGCCTGATCATGAACTCGCCGCTCGGAACGACCGTCACCGCGCCGCCCGCGACCCCGAACCTCCCCGCGCCCGCCACGCTCGTTGCGCCGGGAATCATCCCCCGTGTGCGCCTTTTGGTGCAGAAAATCAAACTCTCGAACGGCTACAACGCGAGCATCGGACAGGATTTGGGCATCATCGGCAAGTCCCCGACGCCGCCCGACCCGGCGACCGTGCGCCCCGTTATCACCGCGACGGTTTTGCCGGGTTTGGTGCAGATAAAGTTTGTGAAAGGGGCGTTCGCCGGTACCGCGCCAGCGTACTCGCGGGCAACGCGCCGGTCGGTTAGTACAGCGACGTGTTGACCGCGAGTACGCTGGCGTAGCGGAACACCCCGTTCCTAAACCGCCGGCTCGTAGTTCAACACCGGCGAAAGCCAGCGTTCTATCTCCACGACCGGCATCTCTTTTCGGGCGGCGTAGTCGGCGACCTGATCGGGTTCGATCTTGCCGACCGCGAAATAATCGGCGTCCGGGTGGGAGAAGTAGAAGCCGGATACCGACGATGCCGGGTTCATGGCGAGGCTTTCCGTGAGCGTCATGCCGATCCGTGCTTCCACGTCTAACAGTTTCCAGAGGCGCGTCTTTTCCGTGTGGTCGGGGCACGCCGGGTAGCCGGGCGCGGGGCGGATGCCCCGATACTTTTCCGAGATCAGTTCGTCGCGCGTCAGGGATTCGTTCTCGCCATAGCCCCAATCCGCGCGGGCGCGGGCGTGAAGCCATTCCGCGAACGCTTCGGCGAAACGGTCGGCGAGCGCGGAAACCATGATCGCGTTGTAGTCGTCGTGCTGTTGCTTGAAGCGGAGCGCGATCTCGTCCACGCCCGAACCCGCCATCACCGCGAACGCACCGACGTAATCGCGCAAACCGGTGTCGCGTGGCGCGACGAAGTCAGCGAGCGAGCGGTTCGGTTCGCCCTCGCGCTTCTCGGTTTGCTGGCGAAGGTGTCGGAGCGTAGTCAAAACCGTTTCGCGAGAGTCGTCGGTATACAGGGCAGTGTCATCGTCGCCGACCGCGCACGCCGGGAAGAACCCATACACGCCCTTCGGCTGAATCCACCGTTCTGTGACCATCGATTCCAGAATCTCTTGCGCGTCGTCCCACAACTTACGCGCCACCTCGCCGACAACCGCGTCGTCCAGGATCGCCGGGTACTTGCCGTGCAGTTCCCAGGTGATAAAGAACGGCGACCAGTCGATGTACGGCACCAACTCGGCGAGCGTCGGCTCGACAACACGGACACCGGTGAACGACGGAACCGGGGGCGTGTAGCCCGACCAACTAACTTTGGTTTTGTTCGCGCGCGCGTCGGCGAGGGTACGCATCTTCTTGTCCTTGCGCTTGTTGGCGAACGTTTCCCGCGCCTGATCCTGCTCGGCAAGCACCTGTGCCAGATACTCGTCCTTGTGCTCGTCGGAAAGCATCGACGACACCACGCCGACCGCGCGGGACGCATCAAGGACGTGAATCACGCCGCCTTTGTAGTATTGCGCGATCTTGACGGCGGTATGCACCCGGCTCGTGGTCGCGCCGCCGATCATCAGCGGAATCGTGAACCCCTGCCTCGTCATCTCCTTGGCGACGCCGATCATTTCGTCCAGCGACGGCGTGATCAGACCCGACAAGCCGATCACGTCGACGTTTTCGCGCCGCGCCGTTTCCAGAATCTTCTCGGTCGACACCATCACGCCGAGGTCGATGACCTCGTAATTGTTACACCCCAGGACGACCCCGACGATATTCTTGCCGATGTCATGAACGTCGCCCTTCACCGTCGCCATCAACACCTTGCCGTTCGGCTTCGCGGCGTCGCCAAGGAGGGCTTTTTCCGCCTCCATGTACGGCGTCAGCACCGCGACCGAGCGTTTCATCACGCGGGCGGATTTCACCACTTGCGGCAGGAACATCTTGCCCGCGCCGAACAGGTCGCCGACCGTGTTCATACCGTCCATCAGCGGACCCTCGATCACATGGAGTGGGCGGTTGTACTTCTGTCTAGCCTCTTCGGTATCCGCTTCGATGTAATCCGTGACGCCTTTGAGCAGGGCGTGCCCAAGCCGCTCCTCGACCGTGCCCGAACGCCAGGCATCCTGCGGCGCGACGACGGGAACCTCCTCGAACGCGAGTCCGGCGTTGAACTGCGACCCGACGACCTCAACAACATGGACGGGCCATGGTTGCTCGAACGTCCAGCCGTCATCGTGGGGAACTTCCAAAAAGCGGGGAGTTTTTCGGTGGTTATAGAGAAGCGAATATGTTGCCCCGTAAGCCTTGATCGCATCGGCTCTTCGGTCGACACGAATCAATCGATTTGCAACACCCGTCAAAGCACTCGACTTGTACGGGTTGCTATCCGGCAGATGAAGAGCTTTCTCTAGAGCATCCGACAGCAGGTTTGCTCCCCGGTCTGCAAATCCGAGCGACAGAAACTTTGTGCCGAGTTCCGCCTGATATGAGAGGCGTGAATTCGGGAGAGATTCGGGTATGTCTTCGATTATTTTGGCGGCGTTTTCAACGTTGTCTGCGTCCAGAGCTTCCTGTATTCGCCACCCAAGAGGACGTAGGGGATAATCCGTATCGTCAGAGAATCTGAGTGATTGTGCGGCACTGTGGTCGCCAAGATGCTGATATAGTTCGGCAAGCGCGAAGCGGTCGTACTTCGAGAGGGCTGAGGTCACGATCTCGCTGAGCATGACTCGCGCCGTATCCATATCTCCGAACTTTGCGAGTGCCGTTGCAACGGAAATCTTAGCACCAATTCGCAGTTGAGGGTCGTCTATTTTTTCGAGTAAAGCTGAAGCCTGTGTGGCATCTCCAACTGCCGCGAAATGAGTAGCGAGAACACGGTAATCGTACTTGACGTTCGGATTCTTAGCTACAACATCCAGCACCTCGCTGAAGCGTTTCAGGCAGAGTAAAACTTCAACGAGATGAACAGGCACTAATGAATCTTCTGTCGTCGCATTCCTTTGTTCAATGTACAGTTCGACCTGTCGATCAAAGCCGAGAGCGACAAGTGTAGAAGCGTGGTAGC
Organism: Armatimonadota bacterium; assembly: GCA_043763605.1. GTDB lineage: Bacteria > Armatimonadota > Armatimonadia > Armatimonadales > Armatimonadaceae > JACMIU01. Next base: position 3,807 of record JAYULM010000484.1, read on the forward strand.
CACCGCTATCTAATACCTGCGGAACGGTACTTGATTCGAGAATCTTATCCAGTATTCTGCGAGCGTCCTCCATCAAACCCATCTCTTCATAGGTGAAGCAGAGTTGCCAGAGGGAATATTCAAAATCCTCATGATAAAGGCGGATCGCCTCATCAAACGCGGCATCTAGTGCTTGTTTCACCTCGGGGCGGAGCCGACGTTCTGTTTTTACCGTCTCCTTTTTAGTCCCTTCGCCTTTCACAGTCTCGGCGAACGTCAGCATCCGCTCGGTCGCGTCGGGGCGGCGGTTGAGCAGAACGTCCTCGACGTGCTCCAGCAGGTCTTTCGGGATCTCGTCGTAGACCGCTAACTGCGACGGGTTGACGATGCCCATGTCCAGACCGGCTCGGATCGCGTGGTACAGGAACGCCGCGTGCATCGCTTCGCGCACCGGGTTGTTGCCCCGGAACGAGAACGAGATATTGGAAATACCGCCTGATACTTTGGCGTGCGGCAGATTCTGCTTGATCCAGCGCGTCGCCTCGATGAACGCGACGCCGTATTCGTTGTGAATCTCGATGCCGGTGCCGACCGTGAGAACGTTCGGGTCGAAGATAATATCCTCGGGCGGGAAGTTGACCTTGTCCACCAGCAGGCGGTACGCCCGCTCACAGACGGCGATCTTGCGTTCGTAGGTGTCGGCTTGCCCTTCCTCGTCGAACGCCATCACGACCACCGCCGCGCCGTGTTCGCGCACTTTGAGTGCCCGGCGAAGAAACTCTTCCTCGCCTTCTTTCATAGAAATACTGTTGACAATCGGCTTGCCGACACAGCACTTCAACCCGGCTTCGATGATCTCCCACTTGGACGAGTCGACGACGAGCGGGACTTTGTGAATATCCGGCTCACCCTGGATCAGGTTCAGGAAGTGCGTCATGCACGCCGCGCCGTCGAGCAAGCCGTCGTCGAAGCAGATGTCCAGAACCTGCGCGCCGTTTTCGACCTGCTGACGGGCGATGCTTAATGCTTCCTCGAACTTGCCGTCGCGCACCAATTTGGCGAATTTCGGCGACCCGGCGACGTTGCACCGCTCACCGATATTGACGAAGTTGGTTTCCGGGCGGAGCGTGAAAGGCTCCGTCCCCGATAGTTTCATCCATTCGTTCGACTTCGGCACCGGGCGCGGCGGCAAGCCCTTGACCGCGTCGGCGATGGCGCGGATGTGGTCCGGCGTCGTGCCGCAACAGCCGCCGACGATGTTCAGGTAGCCAGATTCCGCCCATTCGCGCAACTTCGGAGCGAGAGATTCGGGCGTTTCCGGAAAGCCGGTCTCCGATAGGGGGTCGGGCAGTCCGGCGTTCGGATACGCGGAAACGAATGTGTCTGCACTCGCTGAAAGTTCGGCGATGAACGGGCGCATCTCCTGCGGTCCGAGGGCGCAGTTCAAGCCGACAGAGAAGAGCGGGGCGTGGCGGATCGAGTGCCACATCGCGGCTAAGTTCTGCCCGGAAAGGTTGCCACCGGCAATATCCGTGATGGTCAGGGAGACGGAAAGGGGAACTCGCCGTTCGCCTTCGTCGAACAGTTCCTGGATCGCCAGCAGCGCGGCTTTCAGGTTCAGAGTGTCGAACGTCGTCTCGCACAGAAGAAAGTCGACGCCGCCGTCCAGCAATGCCTGCGCCTGCTCTTTATACGCCGCGTACAGTTCGTCAAACGTGACGTTGCGGAACTCCGGCTTGTCGGCGTTCACGACCACGGATGCCGAGCGGGTACACGGACCGAGCGCACCGGCGACGAAACAGGTCCGCGATGGGTCGGCGTTCATCACGTCGTCGGCGGCTTGACGGGCGATCTTCGCGGCTTCGACGTTCATTTCACGCACGATGTCGACCATGTCGAAATCCGCCATCGCGACCGCGTTGGCGTTGAACGTGTTCGTTTCGATGATGTCCGCGCCCGCGTCCAGGTACGACTTGTGGACGCCGTAAATCAGATCGGGGCGCGTGAAGTTCAACGCCTCGTTGTTATTTTTCAGGTCAATCGGGTGGTCCGCGAACCGCTCCCCCCGGTAGTCCGATTCCGTGAGTTTGTGACGCTGGAGCATGGTGCCCATCGCCCCGTCAATAACTAAAATGCGGCTTTGTATCGCGTCCTGAATCGTTTGCATGGCGACCTTAGTGTACCACGCACGGTCAACCCTGCTATTGACACTTCTTATATTGCCTATCGGCAATCGCCCGCGCTTGCACATTCAGGTCTGTTTGCCTACAAGCGGTGGGTAAACCAGAGGTAGAGTGCCAGGAACATTCCGTAACCGATCATGCGCATTAGTTCCGCACTCTGCCACAATGCCGTCTTCGATTCGATGGTTTCCTTGCAAACGACGGATAAGGTGGTACGGTTGCCGCGCCGGTATTATCGCCGGAAACCCGGTAATTGTGCAAGGCGGCGTGGGGTGCTTCAGCGAAGGTTTATTCCGAGTTCGGCGGTAGTCGTTTGAGGATCATCTCCAGCGCGGCGCGTACTTCAGTGATGCCGTGTTCCAGTGCGGCGATACGCTCACTGTCGCGACGCCGGATACTCTTTTCCAGACGCAGTGCCACCAGACCGGGACGATTCAAACGTAACCGCGTGAGGTGAAAACGTCCTGTCTCTGTTAGTCCCGCTACCGTCCCGTCGTCATCGTGTCGCAAGTGGAGCGTAATATCCTCGTTGAGGGGATGCAAAATACGTTGCACCGACTGCGGGTTCCAGTAATCATGCTTGAACTCGTTACATTGATGGCAGGAGTAGACTATGTTGGCAAAATCGTTCTCGCCACCCTCCGCCACCGGCTGAAACAGGAGTTACGTGGTTGCGCCGGGAACCTCACCCCCCCGCCCCCTCTCCGTGCCGGAGAGGGGGAGTTGATGCACCGGAGGCGAGATGTTTACCGCGAGCGCCCT
>JAYULM010000485.1:0-27388 GCA_043763605.1 Armatimonadota bacterium
CGTTGGCGTTCGATTCGTTTTGGTTTTTCACATTCTCCTTTTCGATACTGAACGCCAATTGCCTTCAATTTTCCAATCCCTATTTTTGAAAGAGGCTCACCTTTTTTTGCATTTGCTACCCAACTTTGCAAACGGTCATTTTCACGCCAGCGGTAAATGAGTGACCCTTTAGTTTGCCTTGCCATAGCATTCATTCGCCCTTTACAAGACGAGCATGGACGGTACTTTCCACGTAGGATCATCGTCTGTCCTGGCTTTAATTGTTCTTTGGTACAAGCTTGCGCTTCAGTGTGAGAGTCAAGTGAACCTTTGGGGAATCCCATTGCTTTTTGTTGCGGTGTCATATTCCCACTTACATACTTATTGACGGAAAGTACATTGCCACTCTCAACCACCGTAGTTGTCAATTTGTGCGCGGGACGCTTTGGAGCAGCCCCCTCCGGGTCAATTTTCATGACTGGGTTCCCATCGCAGTACGCGTACAGGTTGATACCGCCTTCGTAGCCGATGGGGTCGCGCGTTAGCCAGCGGGCGTTGGCGGGGTCGTACCAGCGGTATCCACAATGAATGAACTCACCGACCCCGTATTGTCGGTACCCCCACTGTTTGCCGTACCCATTCATTTCATAGACGCCGTTTAGGATTTTACGCCCATAACCATCGAACAGGGCCGTGTCAACCGCGTATAGAACCCCATGACTCGGGTTGGATGGCGTAAAACCGTTACCAACCCATACTGCAACCCCACACTGAGCGTCATATCCATATGATCCTACCCTGGTACTTGGAGTAGCAGAGGCTAGATGAAGATATTCTTGACACAAGCCATTGACTCCCCATGCCTCAAAGATGTCCAAACGGTAGCCTGTGGCAGTAGTGAGTGGGATGTATACACCTGTACCCCTCCGAAACTCACCGGTAGAGGAGGCTATGAAATTATAGAGTGCATGTCCACTAACCTCATCATAGATGATGTAGTTCAAGCCCGCGTAAACGTCGATGCGTCCTGAAATATAAGCGTTGTTCATGCGCATATAACACGCCAGTTGTCCATCTGCCCGGTATGCCATCCTATCCCTGATCAGTGTGCCACCCTCAGCCTGGAATGTGCTACCTGTAAATCTCCCCTCTTCATCAAAGTGCCTTTTGTCGGTACTTCCGTAATGCTCGCTGACATAAGTTGTCGGATTTCCGTCCCCGTCGTAAACATATGCGCCGTTATTGTTTCCCGGTGTGCCTACCAACTGATTGTTGATGTTGTAGGAGTAACCTGTAGTACCTCGGATTTTAGTCGGATTCCCTGCGCCATCGTATTGATAGGAAGTTTGCGTTCCCCCGACGGTGTAGTCAAAACTGTAAGCTGCAATCTGAGCCGGGGTAAGCGCAGGATCAGTACCAATCAGAATTCTGCTTTCTCCGATCAGACGATCTTTTTCGTCGTATCTCCAGGTCAAAGTCGCGTCGGTTTTGTGACGGCGTGGATTCAGACCGGGGTCGCTCCATCCGTAAATTTCACTGTAGTTCATCCTTGGGATTCGATCCCCACGGAAGTTAGCAGACAGGCGGTTGCCGAGGGCATCGTACGTCATGTCCGTGTAGGAATACTCCAAGTAGCGATCTAATAAAAGATGTGCGATGTTCTTCAAATCACGCACACGACTGCGTGCGTCATAGGCAAGTGTAGTTGTCAACGCCTTCGTTGTCTGGGAAGTCAGGCGATCCGCCGCGTCATATTGGTAGTCGCAAACGCCGCTATTTTGTGCGGCACTCCACGGGGGTACTAATCGTGTCATTCGACCGGCATCGTCATACTCATACACGTAGTCCCCGATGGATGTACCTATGCGTTGGACGGAGCCGTTTTGATTATAAGTGTATGTCACGACCTGTGCAGGCATGAAAGCACTCGTCGCTTTCCCCTCCACATCAAAAGCACGATACCTTGTTTCGACGCGCATAATCCGATCCGTGTCATCGAACTGGTAGAGATAAACTCCCGCATAGTCAGTGCGTTGCGTGACACGTCCGTAAACATCGTAGGTCAGAGAGATGTCCCGACCAGGGAAGGCACCGTAAGCGACCGAACTGACGAGATTGTTATTCGACTGCCGACCTACGGTAATCGATTGTCCATGCCCATTTATCACCCCATTCAGGTTTCCGACCTTGTCGTAAGCGGTAAATTGAATTTTATCTTCGGTGCCGGTCCCCGTGTGCCCGGGAAGACGCATCTCGGTGAGGTTGCCGACCGCGCTATAATCATGGGAGGTGGATTGATTTTTGCCGTCCGCGATAGACTTCACGCGATATTTGCCATCGTAGGCGACATTGACAGTCGGGACACCACCTGCTACCTGAGTCGTCTCTGCCTCGCCCCCTTTCGCGCTATCCGTATTCCGAACTCGAGTTCCGGACTCGTCGTAAACATTGACCGAAACCACCGGTCCTCCCGCATATAGATAAGCATACTCCGTGTAACCACGCCCGGACCCTGTCTGCCCCGTCGCCGGGTAAATGACAAATTTGAGTTGATCCTCGTCGTTGTACTCGAAGTTGGTCTGGTTCCCTACTGCATCGATCCGTGCGACAAGATTGCCACGTGTGTCATAGCGAAGGTGCGTGAAATGCTGGAGAGGGTCTTCGATGGCGAGCGGTTCCCCCAGTTGTTCACCTTCTGGTCTATTATAGGAATAGCCAGGGGCGGGGTCGGAAACGTAGTAGTATTTGTAGACGACGGGCGCACCGTTCGGTCCCGGCATGGTCACTGTTTCCACGTTGCCGAGTGTCGTGTAGGTATAGGTGGTAGTGACGGTGTCGCCGTTCGTACTACCGGGTCGCGCAGATGTCACCGATTGAACCTGTCCACGTGTGGTGTAGGCGTAAGAGGACTTGCGGCGGCTTGCAGACGGTTCGGCACCATCGGGAACCTGTGCCACGTAGATTGGACGCCCGATGGGGAAGAGCGGGTTGGCACTGTTAGTATCGTACTCGTACTGGGTGTGCGTCCTCAATTCCCCTAAGATGTTGCCGTTCGGGTAAACCGTGTCGGTCACGTTGCCCCAGGCGTCGTAGGTGGCGTCCACTTTCTGTCCGTTTTCGTTGGTCGCCCGCGACGGGGCGAGCGGGTAGGTCGTGCTGTTGTACTGAACGCCCGCCGGGTTTCCGTCGGCGTCCACGGTTTCGGTGGAGCGGTTGCCATTTGCCGGGTCGAACTTCTGCGTGTAGGTGGACAGGATCTTGCCAGTGATCGCTTCTCGCGTGTTGACTCCGGTTTGGATGCCGTCTTGATACAGGTATTCGTCCGTGTTGCCGTTCGCGTCCCGGATCGAGCGGACGAAGCCGCCTATCGGGTCGTAGTCGACGGTGCTGGTGACGTCCTCGGTGCCGCCGTCGGGGCGCGGCTTCGACACGGACGACAGGAGCGGGATGGACACTATGTTGCCCCCGTAATACTGCAGGTAAGAGACGCCCGCGTTGTAGGCGTACTGCCAGACCGTTTTGGACGCCCCGACGTTCGACACCTTGATGAGGTTCCCGAAGGAGTCTTTGGTGAAATGCACCACGCGTCCGTAGGCGTCGGTGAGCACGGTGTTCTGGGAGTAGACGATGGACAGCAAGGTGCGGCTGTCGTTGTTGTTCGCGGGCGACGGGACGTTATAGATCCGTCTCAGGCGGTGGCTGGCGTCCCACGCCAGTTCCACCGCCTGCCCCAGCATGTTCTTCATCTGGAGGAGGCGCAACCCGCTATAGGTCTGGGTGTTGGTCCCCGTCGCGCCGGGGGAATGCGGACTGAGAAAGCCGTTAAAATGCCCCCCGAAGATGAGGCGGGAGCCGTCCCCCTTGACGATCACCACCTGCGTCCATTTCTTGTTTGTGGCATCGTAGTTCCCGGACGCGATGTACGGTGCGCCGGGGGAGGGAATCAGCTTTCCGGTCGGTTGCCCCTGCGCGTTCAGTTCGGCGGTGAGCGTTTCGGCGGAGCCGTCCGGGGAGTGCATCTTCAGCACCGTCGGGATCGTGTTGGGCGGGTTGTTGCCATTGCCATACGCGAGGGACAGGATCGTGACGTCGTATTCGTGCGTCCATCCCGTCGAGAAGCCGGCACTTCCTGAAGACGGAAGCGCGATCTGGTTATACGTCGTGGTGGGGTACGTCGTCCCCAAACCGTTTATCCCGAGGAAGTCGCCGGAGTCATCTTCGTCCGTGTCCGAGTTCGTTTCCGTCCCCCCGCCCCCCTCGTAGGGCGTCACCGCCGCGTATTGTAGTGCCGTCGCGGAGGTGTAGAAGCGGGCGAACGACATGCTCGGTCCGACCGGGTTGCGCACCACGATGTCCGGTCCGGGGCTGTTCTCGTAGACCCCGGAGGCGAGATTAACGCTGTTCGCGGCGGAGGGACCCGCCGCCGAACCGGAGCCGCCCCCGCCGACCACGGGCTGGTTGTCCTGCCAGCCAGGGACCGGCTTGTGCGTGGCTGTCTGTGCCGCTTCGCTTATCTCCACCAGCGACAGGTGCAGCTTCGTACCCGCCGGGGCACCGTCCGGCACGGCGAGCGTGAGTTTGCCGTCGGTGACGAACACGCTCACGGACCGGTCAATGAAATGGTTTGCCGCCGTGGTGTTGTCCAGCGTACCGTTCAGGAAGGTGACGCCCTCGGCTGTGCACTGGTAGTCGCCGAGGGTGCCCCCCGACGCGTCGCCTGCGACAGCGCGCACTTTGTAGGCACCAAGCGGAACCTCGATCTCCCACTTGCGGGTTCCAGCGACGACTATCGAGTTGTTGACCGGGGTATCCAGCGCGGAGCCAGCCACGGTCGCGTTCGGGGTGCGGACGAAGGCGGCGTTCGCGTCGCCCGCCGACCAGCCGTAGGTGTGCCCGCTCGGGCGGGCGGCGTAGGCGGACGAATCGTCCGCGAGATAGCCGGTCACGTCGGGCGCAGTCGCGGGGCAGAAGTCGATCTTGGCATCCATGCGCGTCTGCGTGATGTGGACGAAGTTGAGCCGCCCGCTGCCGCCGCCTGGTGCGGAGATCGACAGTCTGCCGTCGGTCACCCGGACCGAAACGGTCTGGTCCAGCCACGTGTTCGACGGCGTGGTCGTGCCGCTCACACGGTGGCACGCCCTTCGACCGACAGGCTGTACGCGCCGAACACAGCGGCGTCGCCCGCGACGACGCGGACGCTGTACTGCCCGTTGGGGACCTGCGCCTCCCACGCCCCGGCGGTGAACGCGGCGTGGGTCAGGTATTTCTGCGACGGCTGGGCTTTCCCACTCGGTATGGCGGGGTCGCTCGCGCCGCGCGGGTCGGTCGTCAGGCTGTTGTTCCGCGCCGCCATCGTGGGCGTGGTGCCCACCCAGCCATAGGTGTAACCTCCAGAGCGGACGGCGTAGGACGAGCCGGTATCGTTGACGTGCCCCGCCGACACCGACGTCCCGGGATACGGGTAGAAGTTGACACGCAACGCCAACGGCGCGGCAAATGTTGGGCGCGATACGAGGGAGAGTGCCCCGACGAGAACCCAGAGGGCGAGCACGGGAGCAAAAGTTAAACGCCCTCCCTTCCCTACAGGAGTCGACAACTCCCGATTCTGATTATCGGGAAACGAAGCAACGGACGGCGAGAGAACATGGTTGGGCACGGCGCAAATCTACCTGCAGAGCGACGAATAATATCGATCCGCTGTTGTCCTTCCCGCGTGAAGGAAACGTTTTTATCACTTTATCGCGGTGATTAAAGGTAGCGAGGGGAAGATAATTGTAACAGTGCCCTTTTGCCAATCGTGATTATATCGTTCCTATGTTCGCCCGCAATACCATTCATGTTAAGAGAAGGTTAAATTTTTCGGGGATCAGGCGTTCTCAACCGGGGAGGAACGGTGGCACGCGATTCGTGACCCGCGTAGCCAGAATTACCTACTTGCGAAGCGAGACGGCGAGACCCAACTCGCCCGGGCGGTTTATTTCCTCTTTGTCACTCATCGCGGGGGTAATTAGTGTATCATAGGGCTGTTTACACCATGTCTAAACCATCTGAACGATTCCTTGTTTTGTTAATCGGCGCGGTATTTCTCGCCTTCGCCCCCACTGTCGGGTGTGACTCCGGTGCCTCGTTTTCGGCAAACCTACTGCCGTATTCGGAACAGACACGTCTGGCGGACGACGCCATCCGCGACGCAATCGCGGCGTTCAACAAGGGCGATCAGGCGAAGGGGGACGGCTACCTGCACCGCGCCGTGATCCTGCTCACCGGTCCCCCGACCGACGAGTTCAATGACGAGGGGTTCATCGAAGTCGCGCGGCGTATCACGGCGTTGGGCAGACCGCATGACGCGATTCGACTTCTGGAGCCGTTGACGCAGGACAAACGTGTGTCCGGCGATCCCCGGCTATGGGCGGCACTCGCCGACGCGGCTAAGAAAGCCGCCAGCACGGCGCGCGCCGGGGAAGCCGAGGAACGTGCCCGACAGGAGGCGGACGCGATATTCGCCGGATTCGGCACTACCACAATCCCGGGATCGAAGCAGGCGGCTAAGATGGCGGCACTGGCTACCTATGCCGGTCAGTACTTCAGCGAATTCGAACCGAAAGATTACCCGAAGGCGACGGCGGCGTACCGCGAAGCGGTACGGCTGATGCCCCGCGACCCGGTGATGAACAATAATTTAGGTTACCTGCTCGCGGATCACGGGGTCGGTCCCGAAGATTTCGAGGAGGCGGTAAAACTCACGCGCTCCGTGGTGGAAAAAGTCCCGAACCACCCTTTTTTCCTCGACTCGTTCGGCTGGGCGTTGCACAAGCGCGACAACCCGGAAGAACGTGACCGCGAGGGGGCGCGACGACGGTTGCGTGAGGCGGTAGATCTTGCCCCCGACATGCCGGAAAGTCGGTACCACCTCGCGGCGGCGTACGAGAGGCTCGACCGCCTTTCGGACGCCTTGCGCGAAGCCGAGCGCGCGGTGCTGCTCAAACCGGACTTTCCCGAGGCGGTCGCACTGGTAGAGCGGCTGAAACCTCTCATTGCCGCCCTACCATCCCCCACCCCGGACGCTTCGCCCTCGCCGACCCCGGACGCTTCGCCGACCAGTCCCGCGTCGGCAGGTTCGGCAGTCCCTTCCGGGAAATGACGAATCCCCCCACCGGGACCGTAATCGGCACAGCGGACCCGTCAGCAAATTTTGCCGCGTTTGCCCGCGAGACCGTGCGCGACCGGACGTTCGCCGCCCGCGCCAAGAACCCAGCGTTCGTCGGCGGGAAGGTGCGCGGGCTGGTACCGTGTGTCGGAGGAGAGTCGAATCCGGTCGCTGTGGTTGTCCAGGCTCGCGTGCAGCGTCGCCATCGTGAACAGCAAGACGTCGCCCATGCGATACTCGGGCGAGGTCAGCCAGCGTCCGCCTAACGAACCACGGATCGCGTTCGCGTCATCGTTGTAGACCCCGGTCCACTCTCGGAATGAACCGTCATAATGCTCCCACCCCATCTGACCCGCCCGTATTTTGTCGGCGTTCGGTCCGTTCTCGCAGAAGGAATCCACGTCCTGTCGCAGATACTCCTCCAACTTGCCGTGTTTTTCGCGGTGCGAGTTTTCGAGGACCACGAGTCCGCCCTGCGTCAGTGGGATATTCCCGAGCGGGGTCCAGGCAGTGATTAACTGCTCGGTTCCCCGGTTCATGTACACGGCGTCACAGTGCGGCGAGGTACCGTTGCCGGGACCGACGGCGCGCATCCAGGTGAAGTCGAAATGGCGAACATCGGTCGAGAACAGCCGTTCCATCAACGCCATCATCGCCCCGTCGTACAGGACGCGCATCAACGGTGCGTTGTTTTCGGCGAGCGAGTCCAGGAAGTAGTAGCGGCTTGCACCGGTGGCGGCTATCGCGTCAATCGGGTCGGAGCCGGGTTCCAATGCGCCGTGCGCCATCAGGCGGTCCATGCACTCGCGCCGCGCTTCGGCGACTTCTGAGGGGTCAAGTGCGCCAGGGATGTAAAGATAGCCGTCCTCGGCGAGTCGATCCCGCAGGGCGTTTCCGTCGCTCGCGATGTCGTCGGAGCGGCGCAGGGCGGCAAACTGTTCAGGACCGGTCGGTATCGGTTTACCACCCACGGAGGGCGCAAAATTATCGGCAAGTTTCATCTAACTGTTTCCTTCGTATACGAGTGGGTTGAGTGCGCTGTCGGCCCGGTCGCCTGGTTTGCGATCCGGGAACCATGCCCGCAGATCGCTTTCGCGTTGCGGACTGTCCGGCGGAGTGATTACCGCTCCGTCTTCTACATAAATGATCGTCATCACCTCGCGCGTACGATCCGGCGACTGATTTCCCGGGGCACCGTGTATCGTCCAACCGTTGTGGAACGTGGCGTCGCCCGCCCGCATCGCTCCTGCGGCATCGACGGCGAACCCACGCTCTTCCGCAAGAGCTTCTAACTTCGCTTCCGAGTCGTCGGAGATGTTCATCGGTCCCAGATACCCGAGTGTGTGCGAACCGGACGCGAAGCGCATCGTGCCCATATCCGCGTCGGCGTCCACGAGCGGCATCCATAGCGTGACGCACTTCGCGCCGTCGAGGGGCCAATACTGCTGGTCTTGATGCCACGGCGTGTACCCGCCCCCGGCTTCCTTGTACAATGCCTGATCGTGATAAAGACGCACCCCCGATACGCCCATCAGGTCGGCGGCGATTTTGGCGAAACGGCGCGCGACACTGAACCCTTTCGCGCGTTCGTCTTTCGCCCACAGGTTGCCGACCTGTATAAACGCCTTGCCGTACGTGTCGCGCTCGGCGAGGGGTTTCTTATTGTAGTTATGCTCCATCGTCACTTCGCTCAGGATCGGGCGGTACGCGGCGACCTCCGCCGGGTCGGCGACCTCACGCAAAAGTATCCACCCCTTCTCGCGGTAGAAGGCGACTTGCTCGGGCGAGAGCGGGTAATCGCTTGAAAGTGGTGGCAGAGAATCGGACATTTTTCGGCTCCTCCAGTATCGGGATTGCATGTATTATAATCGTGATAGAGATCGATTGCTATGGCGAATATGGTATCAAACATGTACCTTTTGGGTTCGCTTCTCCCTTCAGCATGACTGCCCGGTTGATATTGGAGACTGGTTACGTTCATAATAGCATGGGCGATCTGAGAAGTGACGCCTTTTATTTCATCTATGGTAAATGCAACCCGAACCTCCGTCGTCCTCAAGCCGAATATCGCCCGCGTCCTTTTTCGCCCGTTCCAATTCGGCGACCCCGCCCGGTATTTAAAGATCATCGCTCGTATCCTTTCGCTTCCGGAGCGCGATGTCGCGAAGCAGACAGAGGTCGTGCTCGCCGAGTTCAAGGACCGTCACCAGCGGCTCGGTCAGTATTTCCTGCGCCGCTATGAGCAGGTCAAGGAGCATCTGCCGGTCGCGGAGGCGGAAATAACGGCGGCGCGGCGGGTGCTGATAGGTGCCTATTTCACGCTCGAATACTCGCTCGAATCGGCGGCACTGTTCAACCCGTCCATCGTGCCCCATCCAGACCAATCCCTCGCCCCGGCGGGGGGCTTACGCTTCATCGTCTCCTTGCGCGCGGTCGGCGAGGGGCACATCTCCTCGATCACGTTCGGGACTGGCACCATCGATTCGCACAACGAAATCACTATCGACGAGGACTCGCCGTTTGTTACCGCTCCCGAATTTGTCCCCCATTCGGTCTACGAGAAGCCGCTATTCGAGAAGAAGTTGGCGGAAATGGATCGCCTCGGCGATATTGCCAAGTCCGTCATGGATGCCCTGGACAACACGTTCACGATGGACCAACTCAAAGCCACGGTCGAACTCGTGAAGCGGCAACAACGCTCCCGCACGCAGGACGTGACGCGCGCCACGCACGACATCATCGCGCTGGCGCAGGCGAACTACGAGATGGAGTACGACACCGATACCGACATTACCGAACGGGTCATCTTCCCGTATGCGCCCCAGGAGTCGAACGGGATTGAGGACGCCCGTTTCGTACGATTCGTCTATCCCGACGGCAATGTCTGTTACTACGCGACTTACACTGCGTACGACGGAAAGGCGATCTTCCCGCAGATATTGGAAACGTCCGACTTCCGCCGATTCCGGATCGCGACGCTGAACGGTCCCGAAGTCATGAACAAAGGGATGGCACTCTTCCCGCGCAAGGTGAACGGCACTTACGCGATGATCTCGCGGCAGGACGGCGAGAACATCTACATCATGTTTAGCGAACAACTCCACTTCTGGTACGCGAAACAGATCCTGCTCAAGCCGACGTACCCGTGGGAGTTCGTCCAACTCGGAAACTGCGGTTCCCCCATCGAAACCGACGCTGGCTGGCTCCTGTTCACGCACGGCGTCGGTCCGATGCGCAAATATAGTATCGGGGCGGCACTGCTGGACAAGGACGATCCCACGAAAGTGATCGGGCGGACGCGGGAGCCGATCCTGACGCCCAACGCCAACGAGCGCGAGGGGTACGTCCCCAATGTGGTGTATTCCTGCGGCGCCCTGGTCCACAACGGCACGGTCGTGTTGCCTTACGCGATGAGCGACTACGCGAGCAGTTTCGCCCTGATCCCGCTGAGTGAGTTACTCGCAAGCATGACGTAAGCGGTTCGGACCTTTTGGTACCCGAACCGTCAGGCATGGCACGACCTGTAACCCACCCCTCGCAATTCCAACTTATATTCCCCCGCGCAAAATCGCCGATCCCCCGTCGTTGAAAGCCGTCCCCGTGTCGGATACTATAAACGTCTGCAACACATTTGTTTTAGGAAGTATTTTGAATGATAGACAACAACGGATCGGCGACGATGGAAATGCCTGCGAACGTTCATTTGAACGGCAACGGTACTCCCCAGAAGTCCACCTGGCGGAACAAAACCGGACTCGCGGAAATGCTCAAAGGCGGCGTCATCATGGATGTCGTCAACGTAGAGCAGGCGCGGATCGCGGAGGAAGCGGGCGCGGTGGCGGTGATGGCACTGGAGCGCGTACCCGCCGACATACGTAAGCACGGCGGCGTCGCGCGGATGAGCGACCCGCGCATGATCCGCGAAATCATGGACGCGGTGACGATCCCCGTCATGGCGAAAGCGCGTATCGGTCATATCATTGAGGCGCGGATTTTGGAGGCGATGGGCGTCGATTTCATCGATGAGTCCGAAGTCCTGACGCCCGCCGACGAGCAATATCACATCGACAAGCACCAGTTCAAAACGCCGTTCGTCTGCGGATGCAAGGATCTGGGCGAGGCGTTGCGCCGCATCGGCGAAGGCGCGGCGTTGATCCGCACCAAAGGCGAAGCGGGAACCGGGAACGTCGTCGAGGCGGTTCGCCATATGCGAACACTACTCGGCGGTATCCGGCGGATTCAGAACATGGATTCTGCCGAACTGATGACCGAGGCGAAAAACTTGCAAGCCCCGTTCGAACTCGTACAGTACGTCGCCGAAAACGGCAAACTTCCCGTCCCGAACTTTTCGGCGGGCGGAGTTGCCACCCCGGCGGACGCCGCGCTAATGATGCACCTCGGCGCGGAAACCGTGTTCGTCGGCTCGGGTATCTACAAATCGGGCGACCCGGCCGAGCGCGCGAAGCGCATCGTGGACGCGGTTACATATTACAAGGATTACGACCGACTGGTGACGATCTCTGAGAATCTCGGCGAACCGATGGTCGGCATCGACATCCGCCAGTTGAGCGAAGCCGACAAACTCGCGGGTCGTGGCTGGTGATTTTCGCGTCATAACTTATGTAATCATTCTCCGGTGGTGTGACCAAAATTGCGGATCAGGGAGACGACGACAGACTCGTCTCCCCGCGAAAATCACACTCGCCCGAACCGGCGGCGGCGCGCTTCGGATTGACAGCGGTTCTATCTCCCGCTATACTCCCGTTAATCATGAAAGGCATCCTCCTCGCGGGCGGGAGCGGCACGCGTTTGTATCCGGTGACGCTGAGCGTCTCCAAACAACTCCTTCCGGTGTACGATAAGCCGATGGTGTATTACCCGCTCTCGACGCTGATGCTGGCGGGTATCCGCGATATTTTGCTGATTTCCACTCCGTATGACCTTCCCCTGTTCCGTCGGTTGTTGGGCGACGGCTCCCAGTTCGGTTTGAGCCTTTCCTATGCGGAGCAACCCGAACCCGAAGGGCTGGCACAGGCGTTCCATATCGGCAAGTCGTTCGTCGCGGGGGAACCGGCGGCACTCGTGCTCGGGGATAACCTCTTTAACGGCGACCGGTTGCCGGAGCAGTTGGCAGACGCGGCGGCGGCGGCGCAATCCGAGCGCGGCGGCGCGACCGTGTTCGGGTACCGCGTTTCGGACCCGGAGCGGTACGGGGTGGTCGAATTCGATGACGACGGGCGCGCCCTCTCGCTGGAGGAAAAGCCCGCCAAGCCGAAATCGAACTACGCCGTCGTCGGGCTGTACTTTTACGACGCACAGATCACCGAGATTGCGGCGGGCATCGCGCCCTCCGCGCGCGGCGAGTACGAGATCACCGACGTGAACAAGGTCTATCTCGCGCAAAACCAATTGCATGTAGAGAAATTCGGGCGCGGTACCGCGTGGCTCGACACGGGTACGCACGACTCACTCCTGGACGCCTCGAACTATATCGCCGCGATTGAGCACCGGCAGGGATTGAAAATCGCCTGTCTGGAGGAGATCGCGTACGAATCCGGCTGGATCGCCGCCGCCGCCGTGGAAAGACAGATCGACCGCCTCGGCAAGACGGAATACGGTGCCTACCTCGCTCGTCTCATCGCCCGATAAGAAAGTTTCGTTACTATGTCCGAACCGTTTCCCCTTGCCCCCGACGACCTCGCCCCGGAATTCGTGTCCGCCGTTTCCACGCAACAGTATCCAAAACGTGTGCTGATCGACGGCGTACAGGTCATTGACCTGAGACTCATGATCGACGACGGCGGCTCGTTTGCGGAACTAGTTCGCTTCGACGACAGAGGCTGTTTGTTACAGATTCCGACGTTCCGTGTTCGGCAGTCGTCCTACTCGCAGGTGCTACCGGGCGCGATCAAGGCGTTCCATCTGCATTTCAACCAGGAAGATGTCTGGTTCGTGCCGCCGACAGATCGTTTACTCATCGGTCTGGTGGACGCCCGTAAGGAATCGCCTACTTCGGGCAAGACGATGCGGTTTGTGATGGGCAGCGGAAAGTCGCAACTGCTGTATATTCCGCGCGGCGTGGGGCATGGGTGCGCGAACCTCGGAAACGTCCCGGCGACGATCCTGTATTATGTCAACCAGCATTTCAATATCTCGGACCCGGACGAACGCCGGTTGCCGTGGGACATGCTCGGTTCCGATTTTTGGGAAGTTACGCAGGGATAAACGGCTATGGCGGCGACTACGGACAGATGTCATCACTGCGGCGGCGCGGATCTCGCCGCCGCGACGGTCAAGGTGGGCGGCGGCGACACGCGAATCGTGATCGCCGGGAAGCCGGACGGTTTTCTCGGGGTCATTCCCTATACGACCTCGCCCTTGCAAGCGTACGTCTGTCGCGCCTGCGGTTACACGATGCTTTTCGCGACACAACTCACCGACCTGCTCGCGTTGGAACCGGACGACAAAATTGTCGGTATTTGACGGCGAGCCGGATGTTCTGGCGATGCCCGAATCGTTCCCAACGGTGCGCTGGAAGCGGGAATGGGCGACGTTCGTTCCGTGCGACGACGAAT
This sequence comes from Armatimonadota bacterium, assembly GCA_043763605.1. Classification (GTDB taxonomy): domain Bacteria; phylum Armatimonadota; class Armatimonadia; order Armatimonadales; family Armatimonadaceae; genus JACMIU01. Next base: position 13,702 of record JAYULM010000485.1, read on the forward strand.
CCGGTGAGCCGGTCGGTTTCCCTCGCCCCGCCGCGCTTGTGTTTCCTTTCTACGGCGACCGAGTGGTGCTCGCCGACATATCGACGCGGGGCTGGTGTATCCCATCCGGGCATCTGGAGCCGGGCGAGACGGCGGAAGACGCGGTGCGCCGCGAGTCACTGGAAGAAGCGGGGGCGACGCTCGGCAAAGTTCTCTACCTGGGCTATTTCGTTTTGACCGACGCCGAAACGGGAATCGCCCGCCACGCCCCCACGTTTATCGCGTCCGTGACGGCTATCGGTAGCATTCCAGACGGCACCGAGTCGCGCGGCTCGCAACTGGCGAATGTCGAGGACGTGGCGTCGCTCTATTTTGCCTGGGACGAACTACTCGCCGCCGTGTTCGCGCTGGCTTGGGCGAAAAAACAGGAGCGTCTCCCCGCCGGGGTTTCGCTGGCGGATTGGACATCGGAAAACTAATGAAACGATTGCTTGTCACCGGCGGAGCCGGATTTATCGGATCGAATTTTGTGCGCTATATGCTTGGGAAATACCCCGACTACCGCATCACGGTGCTGGACGCGCTCACCTATGCGGGAAATCTGGGTAACTTTCACGACTTCAAGGATAACCCGAACTTCCAGTTTTTCAAGGGCAATATCGAAGACCCGGTAATCGTGGATAATTTGTCGCGAAACGTGGACGCGATCCTGAATTTCGCGGCGGAGTCTCATGTAGACCGGAGCATCGACAACCCCGGCGCGTTTATCGAGACAGACGTGCGCGGCGTTTTCGTGCTACTGGAAGCGGCGAAGAAGTACGGGCACGAGCGGTTTCTGCACGTGTCGTGTTATGACGAAACGACGCGTGCTTTGACCAAGACCGGTTTGAAACATTATTGGGAGATCGCCGAAGGTGATACGGTCCTCTCCTTAAATCCGCACACCGGGCAAATCGAAGAGAAGCCGGTGGAGAAAGTGATCGTGCAGGACTATGCAGGGCAGATGGTGCGATTCCACAGCAACCGCATCGATGTGTGCGTTACCCCCAACCACAGAATGTTTTTCACCACGCCGGGTGAACCCGATTCGATCCGCGTAGATACGGCAGAGGCACTCTCACGGCGCGCTGTAGCCTACGCCCCGTGCGGCAGATGGGAAGGGAAAAACAGCCCGACTGTAACCGTGGACGGCGTCGGCGAACTCTCGACCGCCGACCTATTTTATTTGTGCGGGGTGTTCATCGGCGACGGGTTCGTCGCAACACAGCGACAATTGCGTCCGAACAAAACGGGTTTGGAGCGTGCGGATTTTTTGCGACGTTGCCGGGACGAAAATGGGAGATTCATTCGCACCGGGAAGATCGGAGAGAACGAGACGACGACAATCACTTCTCACCGCATCTTCTTTGACGTTCCAGAGAACGACAAGGCACGGCATCGGTTAGAGGCGACGCTGAACCGTCTCGGCATTTCCTGTGCGGCGCAGAAAGGGAAAGCCGGTGAGCACCTTTATTTTTCTTCCGAACCGTGGACAAGCTTCTTCGCTCAATTCGGCAAGGGCGCGGCGAACAGAACGATTCCAACATGGATGCTTGATTTCGACACCGTGTATCTGACCGCGCTATTCGATGGCATCATGGATAGTGACGGACACTATCCCAAACAGGGGAAGACTGCGCCGCGTCTGTCGACTTCCTCGGAATCCCTTGTCGCAACAATGATGGAATTGGGATTCAAGCTTGGTTACTCGCCTCGATTTACCCAACGTGATCCTACTCATAGCTCAACCTTGAAGGAAACCGGGCGCGTGATTCGTCCGACTCTACCCGCCTACATGGTCTTCTTTCGGAGCGAAAGGATAGGCATAGACAAAGGAAACGCCCGATTCGAAAATTACTCGGGGAAAATCTGGTGCCTACGTGTCAAAGACAATAAAAATTTCGTTGTAGAGCGAGGCGGAACATTACTTTTTTGCGGGAATACAGACGAGGTATACGGGAGCATTGATGACGGTTCGTTCAAAGAGGGCGACCCGATGGAACCGAATTCGCCCTATTCGGCGAGCAAGGCGGGCGGCGAACTGTTGGTACGGGCGTATAACGTCACGTACGGCGTTCCGACCATCGTCACCCGTGGCTCCAACAATTTCGGTCCGTACCATTATCCGGAAAAACTGATCCCGCTGATGATCACGAACGCGATAGACGACTTGCCGCTCCCGGTCTACGGCGACGGAAAGCAGGTGCGCGACTGGATGTATGTTCTGGATCACTGCGCGGGAATCGACATCGCGTTCCACAGCGGCGCGGACGGAGAGATTTACAACGTCGGCGGGGGCAACGAGCGGTTCAATATCGACGTGGTTCAGGCGATTCTGACTCATCTCGGCAAAGGGCAGGAACTGATCCGCTATGTTCAGGATCGCCCCGGGCACGACCGCCGCTACTCGATTGACTGCGCCAAACTACATGCCCTGGGCTACCAGCCAGAAAAATCGTTCGAGGAGCGGTTGGAGGAGACCGTGCGCTGGTACGTCGATAATCAACCGTGGTGGCGCAAGATCAAGGAAAAGCAGGACGAATACAAAAAGTTCGCCGAACGCTGGTATGCCGAACGAAAGTAGATGCCCCCAAAGGTAAAACCAGAAAACAGTATCATTTAAAGGTGTGAAATCATGGTATCATTTCTTGAAATCAAACAGAGGTGTCTCATGACTACTGCCGATATACGAAGCGTAACCATCCGTCTTCCCGAAAAGATGTACCGTGAAGCCTCCAGAGCAGCGAAAGCGAAAAATGTTAGTTTCAACGCGCTGACACAGGAAGGGTTGATGAAAATACTCGCCGACGAGCGCGAACGCGAATTGTATGACGCCTTTACACTCGTCGGGCAAGATGTCGAGGAAAGTAGTGTTGAATACGCGATCCATGCGCAGGCTGAGGTAATGCTCCGCGATGAGTAGTATGCCGCAGAACATCCGTCGAGGTGATATGTACTGGCTCGACTGGTCGCCCGGACGCGGTTCGGAACAGACGGGAATCCGTCCCGGACTGATCGTGCAGCGTGACACGGCGAACCGTAATACGGGGTACCCGAACGTTATTGCTGTCGCCGTATCACGTTCAGGGCGGAATGTTCCTTTCCATGTAGAGATACAACCGACCTCGGATAACGGATTATCTTCCGTCTCCTATATTAAATGCGAGCAACTTCAGACGGTGTCAAAAGATCGCTTGTCACAATTTATAGGTCGCCTTTCGAGCGAAGATATGGAAGCCGTAAATCAGGCATTGAAAATCACGCTGCAATTAGACACTGCCTGAGCGCAACCCCATCAGTGTACGACAGTGATCCCAAGACCCGATGCAGCGGGATTTACCAGGAGGGTGTCGCGCTCCTGCGAGAATCCAACCGCCAAGAGTGCGCTATCGTCGGTGAGCAGGTGCCCGTCAAGATCGAAAAGCGGCACGATCTTTTCGCCGAGCGCGACAGCGAGGTGAAGTGCGGCACCGATGCCGATCCGGGTTTCCATCATGCACCCGAACAAAGAGACGCCGCCCGCCGCGTGTGTCGCGCGCGCAATCTCCGCCGCACCTGACAGCCCCGATTTCGCCAGTTTGAGCACCACGCCACCACAGATCCCACTTTCGATAAGCCGCCGCGCGTCCCCGGCGTCGTGGCATGATTCGTCGGCGAAAACCGGTATGTCGTCGGGTAGCGAACGGTGGACTTCCAGCATCGCCGCGTCGTCGCCCGCCGGTGTCGGCTGCTCGAACAGTTCGATGCGTACAAAAAGGTCGGTCAAACCGTCCAGAAGCGTCAGGGCGGCGTCGGCGGAAAACGCCTGGTTGCCGTCGAGACGGAGCGTCGCGCCGGGGGCGGCGTCGGCGACGGCGCGGACGCGCGCGATGTCCTCCGCGTCGTCGCCCCCGCCGACTTTGATCTTGATCGCGCGGAAACCGTTCGCGGCTGCTTCGGCGGCGCGGCGGAATGTTTCGTCGCGCGACAGTATCGGCAGAGAAATATCGGTGATGCGGGACAGCGGCGTGTCCGTCGGTGTAGACGGGTTGAGGATACGGTAAAGCGGTATGCCCGCCGCGCGCGCGGAGGCATCCTGCACGGCGATTTCAATCGCGCCCCGTGCGCCGGGCATTCCTCCCAACTCGTCGGCGGCGCGTACGAGCACGGCATCGGTGGTCATCGGACCGTGATTCGCGAAGAATCGCCGGACGGTCTCAACAACGCTTTCCTGAGTCTCCCCGGTGACATATGTCGCGGGGGCGGATTCGCCGAAGCCAGTACACTCCCCTTCCACGGTCACAGTAAGCAGTACATTATGTGCGGTGGTGGTCAATCGTTTCGCAGAGCGATACGGTGAGCGCATGGGCACATCCCACTCACGCACGTTCCAGTCGGTGATTTTCATACCGCGTATGGTAACACGAGTTGCCCTCACCCCCCAGCCCCCTCTCCCTTCGGAGGGAGAGGGGGCTGGGGGGTGAGGGCAACGGCACTGGGGTGAGGTGTTCCTTCCTATTCTTGACAGCAACAGGGTGACGTGGCACAATACAGGACGTTATGCCAAAGATCACGATTCATGTCACCCCGAAACGGACCATTTTAGATGCACAGGGTCGCACCGTGCAGGACGCGCTTCACAGCCTCGGTTTCGCCGGGGCGGAGAACGTCCGTATCGGACGCCATATCGAACTGAATCTGCCCGACACGGTAGACGCGGCGACGGCGACGACTCAAGCCCGAGCCATGTGCGACAAACTGCTGGCGAACCCGGTCACGGAAGACTACCGTGTCGAGGTTTCCGAGTGAGCGACACGCTGAAGGTCGGCGTCGTCGTCTTCCCCGGATCTAACTGCGACCGCGACGCCGGGTGCGCCTGGGCGTCCGACTTAGGCTTCGGGGAAGCGGTCTATCTGTGGCATGCCGAAACAAAGTTGCCCGCCGACATCGGTGCGGTGATCGTTCCCGGCGGGTTTTCTTACGGCGACGCACTCCGCGCCGGTGCCATCGCCCGCTTCGCACCGATCATGTCCGAAGTCGCCGCGTTCGCGAACCGGGGCGGATTCGTGCTCGGCATCTGCAACGGGTTCCAGATCCTGTGCGAAGCCGGTCTTCTGCCGGGCGCGCTGGTTCGCAACGAAGAGATGCGCTTCGCCTGCCGCCACGTCAACCTGCGCGTCGAAACCTCCGACTCGCCGTTCACCGCAAGATATACGCCGGGCGATGTGCATTCGATCCCGATTGCGCACGGCGAGGGACGTTACGTTTGCGACGACGCCACGCTCGCCGCCTTGCGCCAGTCTGACAGCGTAGTTTTCCGCTACTGCGAGGCGGATGGGACGATCACCGGGGACGCGAACCCGAACGGCTCGCGCGACAACATCGCCGGGATCGTCGGGGGCGTACGGCGCAACGTACTGGGGATGATGCCGCATCCGGAACGGGCAGTGCTCGCTCGACTCGGGAGTGATGGCGGGGCACCGTTATTCGCGTCGCTCCGGGAATCGCTGTTGATTGCCCGTGCGGAGCCGAAAATGTTGATTGCAACGCTGTAAAATCAGGAAAGGGCAGGCGTGAGTCGGTTCGATCATGCTTGTTTGACACGAATATGTCTTTGAACCAAGCCCTCGCGGCTATCCCTTTGTTTTCCGAACTTGCGGACGAGGAACTGACTCTTGTCGCGAAATACCTGAAACGCCGTACTTTCGGCGAGCGCGACGTTATCGTCAAGCGTGATTCCCCCGGCGACGCGCTGTTCATCATCGTCGCGGGCAAGGCGAAGGTGTCGTACGTCGAGGAGGAGGACGAGACGATCATCGCGGTGCTGTCCGCCGGGGACTTCTTCGGCGAACTTTCGATCATCGACGGTGAGGGGCGATCCGCCGATGTTTCCGCCGTGGAGCAGACCGAGGTGCTGATTCTCTCCTCGACCGACTTCCGCCAGTGTCTCGAAACGATGCCCGGGATCGCGTTCTCGCTCCTCAAAGAGATCGCCGGACGCCTGCGCCGCTCGACGACCTGGATTCGTGTGCTGTCGTCTCAGGACGTGTATGGACGTATCGCGCAGCAACTTCTCTCCCTGTCCGAAACGCACGGCACAACGCTCCCCGACGGCGGACGGCGTATCAACCTGCGCCTGACCCAGAACGACCTCGCGGGTATCGTCGGGGCATCGCGCGAATCGGTCAACAAGGCGATGGGCTATTTCAAGCAGAAGAACTACATCGCGGTGGACACGACGTACCACATCACGGTCTATAACCGGGACGCTTTGCAGAAGCGGTGCCAGTAGATTTATGGACGGGATATTTCTGACCTTCGAGGGTCCCGAGGGGGCGGGCAAAACCACTCAGATCGCTCGCCTCGCCGACGAACTGAACGCGCGCGGCTATTCGGTCACGCGGACACGGGAGCCGGGCGGCGATCCGTTCGGGGAGCGGGTACGCGCCCTTTTGTTGGACCGCGACGCGTCGCCAGTTCCGGTCGCCGAGTTGCTGCTTTTCGCGGCGGCGCGGGCGCAGAATGTGCGGACCGTGATTCGCCCGGCTCTGGAGGCGGGGCACGTGGTTCTCTGTGATCGGTTCACGGATTCGACGCTGGCGTATCAGGGCTACGGGCGTGGGTTACCGCTTGTCGCAATCCGCACGGTGAACGCCGTGGCGACCGAGGGCTTGATTCCCCACCGGACTTTTCTGCTCGATTTGCCCCCACACATCGGACTCGCGCGACAGTCTCCGGACGCGCAGGACCGACTTGACCGCGAAACCTTCGATTTTCACGAGCGGGTGCGGGCGGGGTTCCTAGAGGTCGCCGCTGAGGAGTCGGAACGTTTTTGCATTCTGGCCGCGACGCGGGAGCCGGATGCCCTATTCACGGAACTCTTCGCCGAAGTACTCCCGCTCTTGCCGCAACCGTAGCCGATCCTGCCGTGTCGGATCATTGACGCGGGGAAACGCCGCCCGTATACTGCAAACACCTTATGGACCTTTTGGAACAATTGAACCGTCGCTTCGGCTCCTGGTATGAGGGACTTTTTGGCGGCGCGGATGCAGTAGATAGCGAACTGCGCCCGAAAGACATTCTGCGTCGCATCCTCGCGGCGATGGAAGACGGACGCCGGGAAGGTCTGGACGGCAAAATTTATGTTCCGAACGCCTATACGCTCCGTATCGCGGTCACTTCCGACGCCGAGCGCGACTATCTGCGGGCGTTCCTGAACGCGGAGGAACTCGCGACCGCCGTCGCGCGGGCGATTTCGCAGCACGGGTACCGTACCCGGGGCGCACTGTTGTTCGTGATCGAGGAAGCCGATGCCGCCGATCCGCAGACGGAGCGGGTGCAGGTGATCTGCCGGTTCGACGTGTCGGTCGAGGACCGGGCGCGGAAGACCGGCGAACAAGCGGCGGCGGCGGCGGCGGCAGTTCCGGATTTACCGGCGATACCGGTACGGGTCGCGCCGAAACCGTCGCCTCCACCAATGTCATCCCCTTCCGAGGAAGAACCCGGGACGGTGCCCGCCGCGTTCGGTCCCGGCGGAGCGATACTGGCGACGCTCCTGGTGCGTTCCGGCGACGGTCGTTCACTGGAGGCGTTTCCGCTCGGTCCGCGCACGACGTCCATCGGGCGGAGTCGCCAGACGGGGAACGACGTGGTGCTCGGCGATAGTCAGGTATCGAAGCGGCACGGGCGCATCGCCTGGGAAGGCGGCGCGTTCGTGTATTACGATGAAAACAGTACCAACGGAAGCCGGTTGAACGAAACGCCGGTCGCCCCGGATACCGCTCACCCGCTGAATTTCGGCGACGTGATCCGGCTCGGCGAAACGACATTGACGTTGCGCCCGGCGAGCAACGGCGGCGCGGCGGTCCCAGCGCAAGCCGTCGCGCCACCTCCCCGGCTGACGACCGCCGCGAGCAAGGGCGCGTCGCTTATCGCGGCAAATGGGGTGACTCACCGGCTGGCATCGGAGATGAGTATCGGGCGAAGCGTCACAGCCGACCTCGCCATCACGGGCGGGACGGTTTCCGACAAACACGCGCGGCTACGAACCTCGGACGCCGGGAAACTCACGGTCGAGGATTTGAACACGCCCGGGGGGACGCAAGTGAACGGTGAACGCATCCCGCCTTTGTACCCGGTCACACTCCGGGACGGCGACAACGTTATTTTCGGCGGCGGGTCGCCTTACACGGTGCGAATCGGATAATATGGAAGCGGTCGGCAACGCGAGTCTGGTGTTATTTTTGCGCGTCGCGTTCGCGGCGTTGCTCACTTTATTCGCCGCCATGCTGGTATTGCTCGCCGTCCGCGACAACAGCGGCAGGAACCGTTGATCACGCTTTACGGAGCACACAGGATTTTGCTTTTCTCATGACCTCGCCTGCAACCGCCACTTCCCCCCGACTCGACATCGCCGCGCTGACAGACAAGGGTGTCAAGCGTTCCGCGAACGAAGACGCGTACGGTCTGTTCGACCTGCCCCATACCAATGCGGCAGTTGTGGTCGCCGACGGCATGGGCGGATTGCAGGCGGGCGATGTCGCGTCCGAGGAATCGGTTTCGGTGATCGAGGAAACGCTCCGGGAACGACTTGGGGCGGGCGACGGAGCGGCGGACGCCCTCTCGGAAGCCTTCAAACGCGCCAATGACCGCGTGTATGCCATCGCCGAAGCCGTGCGCCGACGAACGGAGGAAACAGCGAAACAGGAAGAAGCCGACATGCCGACGGCAAAGCGCGGCGACTACAGCAAATCCGCGCCTGTGCCCAAATCCTCGACGCCACTGATGGGGGCGACTGTGGTTGCGGCGTTGCTTCGGGGCGAGACGCTGACCTTCGCCCACGCCGGAGACTCCCGCTTATACTTGCTTCGGAATGGGGCACTCGACTGTCTGACCTTCGACCATTCGTTCGTGGCAGAGCGCGTCCGTGCCGGAGACATCACCGAAGCCGAAGCCCGCGTTTCACGGTTCCGCAACATGATCACCCGCGCCGTCGGGATCGATAGCACCGTCCAACCGGAAATCCAGACCGCGACGGTGGCTCCCGGCGACGTTTTCCTTCTTTGTACCGACGGACTCAACACGATGATCGACGACGACGAGATCGCCGCGATCCTGTCACAGTCAAGCGGCACTGCCGAGGCGGGGGCGGCGGCACTCATCGCGGCGGCGAATGAGCGGGGCGGTTCGGACAATATCACGGCGGTTATTTTGCGGGTGCTGGGGCAGACGAGTGCTACGGTAGAGGTAGCCGCACCGCCCACGATCCGGTCCAGTGCGGCGGAACGTCCTTCCGTGACGCCGCTGGAGGAACGCCGCCCGACGAAACGTCCCGAAATCGTGGACATGGATGCCGCGCGCTCGCGGGGGGCACGAAAAAGCGATGGAGTGCCCCCGTTCGTCGGTTTTTTAGCGTTTCTTGGCGTACTGACGCTCGGCATTGTGACGATATTGGCGGCGTCGAAAGACGTCCGGGAAAATGCCGGTCGCCTTCTGGCACCGGTTCCGACTCCGTCTGCGTCCGCCCCCGACACGCCCGGAGGAGCACTTGCGGGCGATGTGGTGCGTATCAAAGATTACACGAAGTTGAAGTACAATGCCCCCGTGCCGTTCGGGAGTTCGATCTTCTCGGTGCGCGGGGATCTGCTCGCATACTCTCCGAAGGTGGGTGTCTTCTTCGTGAAAGACGCCTCCGGACAGATGACTTCTCTATCGAAATCCGGCATCCCCCTCAAAGTCATCACCGGGTTCGATGTACCGACTCCTCCGCCGACCCCGGTTCCGTCGTCGCGCGTGTTTTACACCGCCGATCTGCAGGGCAACGTATACGTCTCCTACCCCGCTCGAAAAGTGATCATCAAGTACAATCCGGAAGGACTCATTCTGTACAAGATCAAAAACTCGGCGCGACCGGAAGCATTGACGGTGGACGAGGATGGGAACCTTTACGTGGTCTATGACAGTGAGATCAAAAAGTTAGAAGCGGTTCCCATGACGGGAGCCGGTGCGTCACCGAAACCAGGCGCGTCATCCGGCACGAAGCAGTCGCCTAAACCCGACGCGTCCCCGAAAGTTAGCGCGACGCCGAAGCCCTGACGTTTGTTTTAAGGAGATTACCAGCACCGTGTCGGCAGGAACCATCGGGAAATACGAACGCTTGGATGTGCTCGGACACGGAACGTCAGGCGTGGTTTACCTCGCGTGGGACACGCTACTGCGGCGCCAGGTCGCGCTGAAGGAGATTCGCGCCGACGGTCCGGAGACGGAACGACTTTTAGACGAAGCACGCGTCCTGGATCGGTTGCGGCACCCACATATCGTGCGCATCCATTCGGTGGATGTCGCTCCCGGAAATGTGATTTTGCTCGACATGGAGTTGGTGCGCGGGCGCAATCTGGCGTCACTCCTCAAAGAGCGGTCAGGGGAGCCGTTGTCCGAAAGCGAGGCGGCACGCATCGCTATATCGGTGCTGGACGCCCTGGGATATGCCCACGAGCGGCGTATCATCCACCGCGATGTCAAGCCCGCGAACATCCTGCTCGGGGACGACGGGGTCGTGAAACTTACCGACTTCGGCTTGGCGGAAGCACTGGGAAGTGGTTCCGTCGCGGGCGGTGGCGGCACCTATCCCTACATGGCACCGGAAGACTTTTCGGAGGACGCGTCGAGCGACCGCCGCTCCGATCTATGGGCGGTCGGCGTCCTGCTTTTCGAGATGCTCACGGGACGACGCCCGTTCACGGTTCAGCGCATCAAAGACCCGTTCGCCTGGAAGCGCGCGGTGGAGCAGGACGAGCCGCCCGCCGCGTCGGAAGTAAATACCCGGCTATCGCCGCAGTGGAACCCGATTCTGACCCATGCGCTGGCGAAGGATAAAGACGCGCGGTTCGGCTCCGCGCGGGAGTTCATGGATGACATCATCCGGGTTGCCGGTGTAGTTCCCACGCCCGCACCCACGGAGTCAGCGGCACCGAACGGTCCCCCGATCATCGATCCACCGTCCCGCCCCTGGAGCGACGGGGACAGGACTTCGCCGATGCCGGTTTTCGCACCGCCCGTCCCCGGCGCGAACAGCGGAGCCTTCGTGTTCACCTCGACCGGCGAAATCGTCTACACTCTCGACGAACTGCTCCATGTCGCCGCTCGCAACTGGGACGAATCGCGCCGCGCTTTATTGGACGGGCGGATAGAAGGCTTTTTGCGCGGCATTGGCGAAGTATATGTCGGCGATCTTGCCGGGGATCTTTTCCGGCGTGGGCATCAGGGCGAGTCGGCGGATCGCTTATTGAAGGAGTTTCTGGACCGGGCACAGGGGGATGCCCCACCGCGCCCACTCCCGAAGCAGAGCGACGCGGAAACGGGAACCGTGGTCGCCCCTGCCCGGTTTTTCGCGCCGCGATCCGACCCACCGGTTTCAGCGCAGGATCGCGATGCCGGTTCGCCGCAAGAAGAGCCGGTAGCGGAGGGGGACCCGGGTAAAAGTCGGAAGGATTCGCCGGTGCGCTGGTGGTACTGGCCCGTTCTGGCACTATCGGTTTCGCCAACAGCGGTCGCGGTGTTCCGAGCCGGAGCATCGAGCGGGATCGACCCCATGTTACTTTTGCTCGTGTCGGGGGCGGCGGCAGGGTTGCTGTCCATGATGCTGTTATTGATCGCAATCGGGACGCGCATGTCGTGGTTCGCCCGGCTTTTGCCGGTCATACCGATCAGCATCGGGGGGCTGTGTATCGGCGGGTTGGTGGCAACGTTCAATGCACGGAACCTTGCCGTCGGCGGTCAGGAGATTGTCCTGCTCGCTCTGCCGCTGGCGTTCTTGATCTTGCAAGCGATCACCGCGCGGGTAATGTGGCGACTCTGGCTGTGTCTATTGATCGCGGGAGCGGCACTCGCTATCGGGTTGATCGCCGCGATACAATAACCATTCGACGGCAACGTTGCCCGGATAGCAACGAGGAATGAAAACTATGACACCACGGAAATATATCGGATGGGGCATACTCGCCCTGCTTGTACTCGGGATCGGCAATTTTGCCATCGGGAACCTGCAGACGCGGGGGTCGCTCGGCAAGATAGCGGAAGGCGGGGCATCGGCGGACGCCGGGGTGCGCGAACTGATGGCGCGCAACGTGCTTTTCGACGCGCTCCAGGGCGGTGCGCCTCCAAAGACCCGCCTTGCCGCCATCGCGTCGCTGACTGAAACGGCGAAGAGTGGCAAAGACCCGGCGGCATTCAAGCAACTCTTGCAGATGCTCAAAGACCCGGACACCGAGTCGATGCAACTGAAAACGCACCCGGTGCGCGACGCCGCGAAAACTGCCGTCGCCGCTGTAGGGACGCAGTATCCGGACTTGCTGTTGGACGCCGCTAAGGACGCCGACGGCGGCATCCGCGACCAGTCGCGCGAATCCCTGAAAGTGATCGGCGCGAAGATGCAGACCGAGATGGCCGCCCGCCTTGCGGACGGTGCCCTGCGCGCCCCGCTTGGTGACATTCTTGCCGGGATCGGTCCCGACACGGTCGCGCTGGTCGCGCCGTACCTATTGCCAGCCGAACTGGATAAACTCAAGGAAAAGCCCGACGATCTGGCGGCGGCAAAACTGCAACTGATCGAGATCATGGGTAAATATAAAGTCAAAGAAGCCGCCGAAGCCGTCTTACCGTTCGAGAAGGACCCCGACCCGAACGTGCGCCGCGCGGTGTTGACCGCGCTTGCCAATATCGCCGATCCTGTTGGGGAACCGGTCCTGCGTGCCGCGCTGATCGACCCGGAAACGGACGCCTCTGCGCGCGCCGCCGCCGCCGCGACGCTCGGGGCGTTCGGGACCACGGACGCCAACAACGCGATGGTGACGGCACTTTCCGATTTCGATCTCGCCGTCGCCGATGCCGCCGCCGCAGGACTGGCGCGCGCCGCTACCACGAACGATGCGACGGCACGGGTAGCGATCACGCGAGCACTGGCGTCTCCCGACCCGGCGGTACGCGCCCGCGCCGCGTTCGCGACCAAAGGGATGGCGAAAACCGACCTCGCTGCGAAAGCGATCACAGATGGCGACGCCGGGGTTCGTGCCGCCGCCGTGACCGCTATTGGCGACATTCTCGCCCGGCCGGACGCAGTTCCTGCCGCGACCGACATCGCCCCGCTTGTGACAGCACTTCGCGACAACGACGGAGCCGTCGCGGAGGCGGGGCGACACGCCCTGGTGAACCTCGGTGCCGCCGCCGTGCCCGCTGTTGCCGCCCTGCTCGCCGACGCGGAAGATACCACGGCGTATTACGCCGTGCGCACACTTACCGCCATCGGAATGCCTTCGTACGAGACTGTGGCACAGACCGCCCAATCCGGGAAGCCCGGGGCACGCTGGGCGGCGGTGACACTCGGCGAACTGGGGGACGTGCGCGCGAAACCGGTACTCGAATCCCTGAAAGATTCCGGCGACCCGGCGACCGCCGAAGCCGCCGCCGACGCACTGACGAAGATCAGCGGCTAAAAAAAAAGGCGGGTCGGTACATGCGCGTATGCACATGTACCGACCCGCTTTGTTCACGGAGAGGGCGAGATTCGAACTCGCGGTGGCTCATCACCACACTCGCTTTCGAGGCGAGCGCACTAGACCACTATGCGACCTCTCCAAGTTTTGGTTAGGTGTTAGGTATTTGGTGTTGGGTGTTGGGTGTTTCGGACGGTGAA
>JAYULM010000486.1:0-6663 GCA_043763605.1 Armatimonadota bacterium
GGGGGAGGAAATAACGGACAGGGGACTGGGGGGAGGAAATAACAGACAGGGGGTGAGATGTCGGGCGACTGTTATAATTGAATAGCCCGGTGCGAGCGCGTTGGATTCTCTCGTGAAGTAGGCATCCGTCGCGCCTGAGCAAATAGTCGGCACTAAAAAATCTGTCTTCCCGTTGTACAGGGTGAAGAATTAACACTCGCGCCCTCGAAGGCGCGCAAAATCAGGAAGGTATTGAAAAACCAATGCGAAGTTCATTCGTGTTTGCTGGAATCGCCGCTGTCGCGTCACTGTTCGCCCCCGCCGCGCGCGCCGCCGATGTCGTCGAGGTCGCGATGTCCGACCCGCAGTTCTCGACGCTGGTCGCGGCAGTCAAAGCCGCCGGTCTCGTCGAGGCACTGAAAACCACGCAAAACATTACCGTGTTCGCGCCGACCAATGCGGCGTTCGCGAAACTGCCGAAGGCGACGCTCGCCATGCTACTGAAGCCGGAGAACAAGGCGAAACTCGTGGCACTTCTCAAGTATCACGTGGTCGCGAAGAAAATCATGGCGGCGGACGTTGTCGCGATGAGCGGACCCGCCAATGTGCCGTCGCTCGCCGGTCCGACGATCCGCGTCGGGGTCAAGCCGCCGATGGTCAACAACGCGAAGATCATCAAGACCGACATCGCCGCCGACAACGGGGTGATTCATGTGATCGACACCGTGATCATGCCGACCGGTAACAAGATGAACAACAAAATGGGCGGAAAGATGGCACCGAAGATGGGTGGCAAAATGGCTCCCAAGATGGACAAAATGTAGTCCTTGTCTGTTGGGCGTGACGAGCGGGGGGCGATGCGAATCGCCCCCCGCTTCTATTTGTCGAACCGCGCGATGATCGCGAGGGGAACGTCGCCCTTGTCGCGCAGTCCGGAGTAGGTGTTTGAGATGCGGCGGTCGGCTACGGGTTCCTGGAGATGCGCCAGTGTCAGTCCCGCTTCCCGCCCCGCCCCGAACAGGTCGCTGACGGTGTGCGCGAACTGGGAGATACGGCAGTCATCGCCGCCCGCAGACGTGAAGCGCAGGTAGGGGGCTTTCCCTTTGTTGCCGTCGCGCGACAACGCTTCCGCGCGTGCTTGGGTCAAGCCGTGCGGGTGGTAGTCGCTGACCACCAGGGAACCGCCCGGGGAAAGGACCCGCGACAGTTCGCGAAACGCGCCGCGCGTGTCCGGCAGGAACGACAGTGTCAGGGCGCAGACGATCAGATCGACCGAACCATCGGCGAGGGGCAACCGCTCCAGAATATCGCCGCGCCGCCAGTGGACGACATCCGACAGTTCGCCGCGTTCCGCTTTGCGCGCGGCGACCGCGAGCATCCCGTCGGAAAGATCGACACCGGTTACGCTTTCCGCCCCCATCCGCGCCAGTTGCAGGGCATACCGACCGGTCCCCGACCCGATGTCGGCGACGGACTTCCCGCGCACGTCCGGCAGGGCGGACAGCGTCCCCGAACTTTCGAGCACGAGAAGCGGGTTCCCGGCGAGACGCTGGTCGTATGTCGGCGCGAGTTCGTCGAACCCGTTGGCGGGCGACAGATATAGCGCGCCTGTCAGATCGTGAAGGTCAGGGTCGCGCCGCGTCAGCCGCGACTCGGCGTTCGGCAGAGGGTCGCAAGATTGCCAATCCATTCTTTTCTTCTTCTAACTCCGGAATGTACCGGGGCGGCGTACTACCGATATTGTACCGGTTCAGTCAATCACCGGGGCGAGATGCGGTCAGACCGTGCGCTTGAATGTTTAACGCTGCAGGTGCCCGGGCATACTCAACCCGTAAGCAAAGAGATCGCAGACAGAGAAATGACAGCGGTCACGTGGAGTGGATTACGGACCCCATACGCGAATTTCAGGCAGACACTCCGGGCACACGGGTGTCTGCCTTTCGACATTTATCCGACCGACTCCCGATTACCATAAACACCGGATTTTGCTACATTGTTCCGAGCGATTGGCATCACCATTACCCGACATGCCGTGCCGATTAGGAATAGATAGTTATGCGTCCCTTGATCAATGAAAGCCGGTTCAATCAGTTATTATCGCGCGCCGCGCTACTACCGCTACTGCTACTGATCGTACTCGCCGGTTTGCTGACCTGGCAGATCATGAGTCTGCTCCGCGCCTTCGAATGGGTCCAGCATACGGACCAGGTCGTCGCGCAATCCTACCTCGCAGAAACGATCCTTCTGGATAGCGAAACGGCAAAACGGGGCTATCTTCTCACAGGGAATCGTGATTTTCTGCGAGTATATGAGAACGGACGCAAACAGGCTCCGGAGAATTTGGTCGCCTTGGAGCGTTTGGTAGATGACAACCCTGCGCAGGTCGAACGTGTCAAAAAGATGCGCCAACTGTGGAGCAAATGGCAAATTTCATCGGATGGGACGATTGCTCTGCGTACTTCCCTGGCTCGTCCCCTTCCCCCCGCAACGATAAATGCTCAAACCGGCAAAATCCTCATGGTTAAACTCAGGGCACAGTTCACTCCGTTCGTCGAGACTGAAAAGGCGTTGGCTACCGTCCGCACCCGAGCAACCAAAAATACCGCCTACGGAGTTATCGTCACGTCTCTACTCGCAGCACTGGGCGGCGGGCTATTGCTCGCTTTATCGGCGCGGCAGAACCTGACCGCACTTTCGAACGACTATGGCGAGGCAAGCACGCTGATTCGCGAACAGGCACAGGAGATCCAGAGCCGCGAAGCCTGGTTGCAAACGGTTCTGGGCAGTCTGGGCGAGGGCGTATTGGCGACGAACAACAAAGGACAGATCACGCTCCTGAACCGCGAGGCGGAACAACTGATCGGTTGGAAGCAGAACGAGGCGCTCGGTCGGGATGTCGAGGAGATTTTCAGCCTCATCGTCGGCAGTGATCTGATATCGGTCGCGGTGCGCGGGGATGAGGACGCCCAAACCGAGAGTCTGATACGGCAAGTCCTTCGGGATGGGCAGGCACGCGACTACAACGGGACCGACGCCGTCCTGGTCCGGCGGGACGGGGCAGGCACCCCGATCTCTGCGGTCGGCACTCCGATACGGACAAAATCCGACTCAGTCGCCGGTGTCGTCGTCGCCTTCCGAGACATCACGGAGCGAAAGTCCGCCGAAACCGAATTGTTGCGCACCAAAGAAGCCGCCGAAGTGGCTAGCCGGACGAAATCGCAATTCCTCGCGAATATGAGCCACGAACTAAGAACCCCGCTAAACGCAATCATCGGATATTCGGAGATGCTTCAGGAGGACGCCGAAGCAGACGGTCAAGACGACGCCGCTTCGGATCTGCTCAAAATAAAGAAAGCCGGGAAACATCTGCTCGTGCTGATCAATGACATTCTTGACCTATCCAAGATCGAGGCTGGCAAGATGGAGTTGTTTCTGGAGGATTTCGACCTTGCGGAGATGACGGGCGAGGTCGCGGGCATGGCGCAAACACTCGTGAGCAACAAAAACAACACGCTACTGGTCGAGTGTTCGGAAAATAGCGGACTGATGCATGCGGACCTGACAAAAATCCGCCAGTCGCTGTTCAATCTGCTCAGCAACGCCGCCAAGTTCACCGAGAACGGGACGATCACACTGCGCGTCCGGCGCGAGGGCGAGGACATCGTTTTCCAGGTCGCCGATACCGGTATCGGAATGAGCGCGGAGCAACAGGGACGGCTGTTCGAAGCGTTCTCACAGGCGGACGCTTCCACGACGCGCAAGTATGGCGGCACGGGATTGGGACTGGCAATCACGCGTCGCTTCGCCCGGATGATGGGCGGTGACGTGACGTTGCAGAGTGTGCCGGGTGAGGGATCGACGTTCACTCTGTCGCTTCCTGTCATGGTGCGTGAATTGGCGGAGAGTCCGGGCGACCCGTTGGCAACGGTGCTGGCAACCGATGTATCGAACCCATCGTCGCCCGCGCCGGATACCGTGCTGGTGATCGACGACGACCCGGATACGCGAGACCTGATGCGACGCTTCCTGACGCGTGAAGGCTATCAAGTGGTCATGGCGGTAAACGGTGAGGAGGGGGTTCGCCTCGCCCGGACGGTAAATCCTATTATTATCACGTGTGATGTCATGATGCCCGGGATGGACGGATGGGGCGTTTTACAGACATTGAAAGACGATCCGCGAACTGTCCATATCCCGGTGATCATGCTGACAATGGTCGGCAAAGAAAACGTTGGCTACGCATTGGGGGCGGCGGACTATCTCAGCAAGCCCATCGACCGTGCCCAACTGAGCCTGGTCATGGCAAAATATCGCGCCCGTTGTGGGGATGTCAAGAATGGCAATCCCACCCCTTGCAAGGTGCTTATCGTCGAGGATGATGAGCCGACGCGGGGTATGATGTCCGCCTTGCTCGCCCGCGAGGGTTGGATGGTGCGGGTCGCGCAAAACGGCAGGGTGGCCATCGAGCGCGTCATGGAGGAAACACCGGACCTGATCCTGCTGGATCTGATGATGCCAGAGATGGACGGATTCGAGTTTGCCTTTCATTTGCGCCAGCGCAAAGAGTGGTCCTCCATACCGGTGATCGTTTTGACCGCGAAAGACATTACCGAGGCAGACCGGTTGCGGTTGAACGGATATGTCGAGAAGATTTTACAGAAAGGTGCCTGGAACCGTGATGCCTTGCTCAGTGACGTGCGCAACCTGATCGAGGCGAACCGTCTGGTAGCAAGGAAGGAGGGGAGCAGAACAGATGTTGAAAATCCTGCTGGTCGAAGATAACGCGGAGAACCGCGACATGCTCTCTCGCCGATTGACCCGAAAGGGATATGATGTGGAATGCGCGGAGGACGGTGCCCAGGCGGTAACACTTTCCCAAAATGTGGATGCTCCTCCAGGGGTGATCCTGATGGACATGAGTCTTCCGGTTCTGGACGGATGGGAAGCCACCCGCCAGATCAAATCAAACCCGCGAACGGGCGCAATCCCCATTATCGCGCTCACCGCGCACGCGATGGCGGACGACCGGCAAAAGGCGTTGGCGGCGGGGTGTGACGACTACGACACCAAGCCCGTAGAATTCGCTCGGCTGCTCGAAAAGATCGAGCGGTGGGCAAACATATCGCCCTCCGCAATAGTCAGCGAGGCGGTCCTATGAGCGAACCGAACACCCCGGAAGTGGAGACGGTCGCCTTGCTCCGTCACGACCTGCGGAACCCCATCGGGCAGATCATCGGTTATGCGGAAATGATGATCGAGGATAGCCAGACGGGCGTTCCGTCGGCGACCTTGCTCCCGGATCTGGAAAAGGTCCGGGCGGCGGGAAAGACACTCCTTACCATGGTAGACGCGCGGCTGACCTCCGCGACGCTAATGGCAGAACCAACGTCAACCGTTGCCGCGACCGTCGCGCCGAGCCGCCATGTCGACGTTTTTGTGCCGAACGTCAACCAGGAAAGTAACCGGGACGGTCGAATCCTGATTGTGGACGACGTGGAAGCCAACCGCGATGTTCTGGCGAGGCGTTTGCAGAAACAAGGGCACCGCACGGTCGTGGCGGCGAGCGGGAGCGAGGCACTCTCGCTTCTCGCCGCGTCGCCCTTCGATTTAGTGATGCTCGACATCATGATGCCGGAAATGGATGGCTACGAGACATTACGGCGTATCAAGGACGACCCCAATCTCCGCCGCGTTTCGGTTATCATGATTACGGCGTTGGATGAGATCGATAGTGTTGTGCGGTGTATCGAGATGGGCGCGGCGGATTATTTGCCGAAGCCGTTTAACCCCGTTCTACTGCGGGCACGAACGGATTCCTGCCTGCGGGAAAAACGAGCGCGGGATCATGAGGCACACCTGTTCGATGAACTCCAGGAAGGGTACCGCCTCCTCAAGGAGTTGGAAACGTTGCGCGATGATCTGACGCACATGATCGTGCATGATCTAAGAACGCCGCTGACGAGTCTGCTCGGCGGATTGCAGACGATGGAAGCAGTGGGCGAACTGAACGAAATACAGGAGGAGATGCTCGGGCTTTCTCTGGACGGCGGGCAGACGCTGCTCGGAATGATCAACGATCTGCTCGACATCGATAAAATGGAAAAAGGGGCGATGCAACTCGAATACGGACCGGTGTCGCCCGAAGAGTTGGTGCGCGGTTCTGTCGCGCAGGTCGCGTCGCTGGTTCGGAATAAAAATATAACGCTCACGGAACATGTTAGCCCCGCCCTTCCGTCGTTTACCGGCGATGGCGGCAAACTCCGGCGGACACTGGTGAATCTGATCGGCAACGCGCTCAAATTCACTCCGTCGGGCGGGGCGGTGGAAGTTTCCGTCCGAGGGGACGACCCCGACTCGGGGCAACTTATTTTCGCCGTGCGCGATACCGGGGAGGGGATTCCCCGCGAGGCGTTCGACCGGATTTTCGAGAAGTTCGGTCAGGTCGAGAATCGCAAGGCGGGGCGCAAGATGAGCACCGGGCTGGGACTCACCTTCAGCAAGATGGCGGTCGAAGCGCATGGCGGGCGTATCTGGGTAGAATCCGAACCGGGGCAGGGAAGCGTGTTCTACTTCACCGTGCCCCGCGCCACCCCGGTCCGACGCTGACACTTTCCACGCGTGCAAACTGAACCCTGCGCCCCCGGAACCTCACCCCCAACCCCCTCTCCGTGCCGGAGAGGGGGA
>JAYULM010000487.1:0-1895 GCA_043763605.1 Armatimonadota bacterium
CCGGCTTGTCGTTCTATGACGTCGGCGTCGTAGCGCGAAATAGCGTCCTGGGAGGAGTGCCGCAGATGAAGCACCATCACCCACAGGTCGCCGTTTTCGTGAATTTGATAAACGATTCGGTATGAGTAGGAAGCACCTTTGGCTTTGTAAACGATTTGTCGCGTCTCCCGACCGAACCGCTCGCTTTCCGGCGCGACCGCGCGGTACGGCATGTATTCGAGTGACGCGAGTGACTTTCGGAAACCTTCGACCCACTCCTCCATAGCCGTCTCGCCGGACACGGCACGGACATACAGCCGGGCGAGATGGTACTCGTGATACGCACGTCCCGATAGCACCACCCTATAAAGCAAGGCGGCTTCCTCGGGAGTTATCATGACACGCCCGCTCCTTGCGCCCTCTCTGCCTCGATCTCCTGGCGAGTCCGTTCCATCGCCTCATCCAGAGTAATATACTCGCCCCGCTTGATCTGTTCGAGTGATTCCGCAATCGCCGCGCACGACTCTTCGTACTCGCGCCGCTCGTCTTCCGTCATGGTGGCGAGACGTTGCGCCTCACTTGTCGCGTAACGCCGCACCCCCTCGTAGAACAACGTTTTATCTTTTTCGGGCAGTCTGTTCATTCCGATTGCGATGTCGTCCGGTAGTTCGACAGTTATGGTCATTTATTTCATTCCCTCGGTTTCATTTTAGCATGGCAGACTGCAAGCGACGGCACCACAACTCCGCCTACTATTCACCTTCGTCTTGCGGCGGATCGAAACCGGCTTGCCGCTCTAAAACGTCGGCGTCGAAGCGCGACACGGAATCTTGAGAGCCGTGACGGACATGAATTACAAGAACGCGCAGACCGCCGTCCTCGTCAATCTGGTACAGGATGCGGTGCGAGTACGACGCCCCCTTCGCTCTGTACGTGAGTTGTCGTGTCTCGCGCTTGAACAAACCTGCTTCCGGCACCAGTGAGCGGTACGGCATGTATTTCAGCGATTCCACAGCCTCTTCAAACCCCGATATCCACTCGTCCAATGCGGCTTCACCCGATACCGCTCGGACATATAATCGAGCGAGGTGATAGTCGTAGTAAGCACGTTCCGTCAATCGAACGTGATATTGTGTCGGCGCGTCGTGATCGCTCATCCCGCCAGTTCAGTCTGCGCACGCTCTGCCGCGACCTCGCGCCGCATCCGTTCTCTGGCTTCTTCCCAGGTCATATACTCGCCGCGCTCGTATTGCGCCTCCGATTCGGCGATTGCGATGCGGATCTCTTCATACTCGCGCCGCTCGAAATCGGTCATCCCGGCGAAACGTTCGGCTTCCACGGTCGCGTAGCGCGTCACGCCCTCACGGTAAAACGTCAAATCCGCCTCCGACAATTGTTTCAGGCGACGCGCCACGTCATCCGACAACTCGACTGATAATGTCATTTGCACATCTTCCTTTCTGATGAATTATATCGCGCGTTGTGCCGACGAAAAAGCCGGACGCGAGGGGCCGCGTCCGGCTTGATCTGTGGAATAGAGTCGATGCCCCTGATCAGGCTTGCTTTCGGGTGCGGCGGCGAACCGCGATCCCGCCGAGCAAGACGATTGCCGGGATCGTTAGCAGTGCCGTGCCGGGTTCGGGAACGGTGACAGCATTCGATACCTGAATGTTTTCTGCCGTGACAATTGTGCCATCGTCCTCAAAGTAGGTTGCGTCGAGAATATCTCCGTTCGCCAATGTGCCGCTCAAGTCCCAGTATATTCCGCCGAAAGCACTGCCGAAGGCATCACTGTAGTTCCCGGCGCGGGGGTTGTCAATAAAGACTTGATGCAAAATAGAGTTTTTCGGGCTTCCTGACAAGAAGCGTGTTTGTTTTTTTGAGTGGGCTTCTCGCGCAAAGGGCGTAGCCATTTC
>JAYULM010000488.1:0-1894 GCA_043763605.1 Armatimonadota bacterium
GGAAAAATTTGCCTTGGAACACTCGATTTCTCACCGTGAACGACCTCATCGAGTTCCAGAAACGTTACCCTGACGGCAACTTTGCAATTGATACATCAAATCTGGAGCAGATGCGCTTTTTCCTGTATCTCGCGCTTCGCAAGAGCGATCCGCGACTGTCGAATGCCGACGTAGAAAATGAGGCGTGGCGGTTGACCGAGAAACAGGTCGGGGGACTTCTTGATCTACAAACGTTCCAAACCGCCGAAACCGCTGAGTTCCTCGAATACCTCCTCGCCGGTTCCGGTTTGGTTGACACACCGGAAGAAGTTGCGAAAAAAAAGTAACCACGGGGGAGGGCGAACCGGCGTCGTTCGCCCTTCTCGTGGACATGGTGTCGCACCATTACCCCCTGACCGACCGCGAGATTCGCCGCCTGACGCTACGGCAGATCCGGCGCAAGGTCGCAAACCTTCCCAAGGTAAACCCGGATCTTGCGCCGACTCCCTCGGACGCAGATGCTTCTACCTCGCCGGATGACACCGGCAACCTGCACTTCTAAATGTCTTCTGTAACCCTGCCGAGCATTAGCATACCTATCATCCTCGATCTGTCTGCGCTTCAACGTGGCGTCGCCGGGGTGCGGGCGGTGCTGGATCAGGTGAGCGGTGCGACACGCGCAAGCACAGCGGCGACAACCGAAGCGACCCGTGCCGCAGGTCAGCACAACACCGCGCAGGAACGACTGAGCGACACGAACGGGCGGTACGCGGCATCCGTCCGCAATGTCACCGCCGCTACCAGTCAGAATACCGATGCACAAGGTCGGCTTCGAGACGCGCAAGGGCGATACGTCTCCGCAACTCGTGAGGCAACCGTTGCCACCGGGCAATACCGCGATGCTCAGGGGCGTCTCCGCGAAGCCAACGGACGGTACGCGGCGAGTGCTACCAGCGCGGCAGGTGCGACGGATAATTTCAAAAACGCGATCAAAAACGCGGCGAACGAGAGCCGATCATTCGCGGATGTTTGCAACTCGCTTGGTCGGGCGATGTCGGTCGCGCTCACGGCTCCGCTCGTTATGCTGGGCAAAGAGTCGTTTGGTGCGGCGGTTCGTATGGACTCGTTAAAACGTGCGCTGGTCGCGGTGTCCGGCTCCACGCAAGAAGCAGAAGCGCAAATAAAGCGGCTCCGTGATGTCGCAAAGCTTCCGGGCTTAGGCTTCGAGGAGGCAGTGAAAGGTTCACTTCGTCTGCAAAACAGCGGGCTGTCGGCGCGGTTTGCGGAGCGGTCGCTTATGGCGTTCGGGAACGCGGTTGCCCGGGCCGGGGGCGGTAAAGCCGAACTCGACGGCGTGACGCTCGCCCTGTCGCAGATTGCGCTCAAGGGCAAGATCTCGCAACAGGAATTGAACCAACTCGCCGAGCGCGGCATCGTGATTGGGCCATTGCTTAAAAAAGCGTTTGGCACGGCGAACACCGAAGATCTCGGTCGCATGGGCATCACCTCCAAGCAGTTTTTCGAGGCAATTATTCCCGCGATGGAAAAGTTGCCAAAGGTCGGCGGCGGCATCGGCAACACGATGGAGAACCTGTCCGACACGATTAAAAAAGCCTTGCTCCCGCTTGGTGATGCAATCATCCCGAACGTTATCAAGGCGATTGATGCCGTTGTGCCGATCATCGAGCGCGTGTCCGATGCCTTCTCTAAACTGCCGTCGGGAACCCAGCAAAGCATTCTCGTTTTCGGCGGTCTCGTCGCGGCGGCAGGCCCCGTGATTATGGTCATGGGAATGGTTGCCGGGGCAATTACGGCAATCGGCTTGGTCTGGTGGGCGGCGGGAGAACCCGCCGCCCTGTTACTTTTCCTTTGCTATTTGCTGTTAATCATCTACGTAGGCGAGAAGTTGCAGGTC
>JAYULM010000489.1:0-27131 GCA_043763605.1 Armatimonadota bacterium
TTTCACACGGAGTGTGAAAAGAGAGACGCCGGATTCGCGGGAAAGGACCGAATCAGAAACACCAAACAGTAACGAGCACCGCAGGTAACAACGATCCAACGTGAGGTTGGCGCCGTCCGCGTAGGACAAAGAAATAAAGAAAAGGGAAAGGGTACAGTGTAGGCGCGCGGAGGTAAAGAAAAAGTGAGTGATTTTGATTATGAACTGGCGATAATCGGTGGGGGACCGGCGGGTGTGACGGCGGCATTGCGAGCGAAAGAATTGGGCGCGGGGCGCATCGTGCTGGTTGATCGGCGGGAACTGGGTGGAGTTTGTACGAATGACGGTTGCATCCCGATGCGTGTCCTCGCGAAAGCGGCGCGGCTTCTGCGCGATGCCCGGCAGTGGGGCGATTTTGGTATCGCGGGCGACGCTCCGGGTCTGGATATGCCGCGTTTAATGGGGCGCGTGGGTGGGGTCATCGGTGCGATGCACGACAAAAAAGCGATTGCCGGGCGGCTGGAATCGGCGGGCGTGGATCTCGTACTCGGGCGCGGGGCGGCGCGGTTTGTGAGTGCCCATAGGCTTGCCGTGGGGGACGGAGACGGCGAAATGTTCACCGCGAAAAAAGTGTTGCTGTGTGCGGGCGGTCATTCGGCGCGCCCGCCGTTCGCGGGCGCAGAACTAGCGCACAATCACAGCGATTTGTGGCACCTGAAATCCGTGCCGAAGCGCGTCGTCGTCGTCGGGGCGGCGGCGACGGGTTGTCAGGCGGCGAGCGTGTTACGGGCGTTCGGGTCGGAGGAAGTAACATTGATTGACACTGCGCCGCGTGTTCTGCCGCAGGAAGATCCGTTCGTCTCCGGGGTGGTGCGGGATGGGTTCGAGAGGAGCGGGATTCGGGTTCTGACGGGCACGAAAGGCGTGTCGAAGATAGAGCGGGGGGCGGGCGAGACGCGCCGCGTCGCCGTGGATCGGGGCGACGGCGGCGAACCCGAAACCTTGCTTGCCGATCTTGTCATGCTGTGTGTGGGCTGGCCCGCGAACCTCGAACCGCTCAATCTGCCCGCCGCGAACGTCGAAACCACCAAACGCGGCTACGTCGCCGTGGACGACACGCTCCGCTCGGTTTCCGCCCCGCACATCTACGCGGCAGGCGACATGAACGGGCGTCTGATGCTCGTCCAGACCGCGACCGAGCAAGCCTGTATCGCGGCAGAGAATGCCGTTCGCGGCACCCGGCGCAAGGACCGGCTCCACATCGTCCCCCACGGCGGATTCACCGACCCGGAGTACGCCAGCGTCGGCGTGACCGAGGAGAAGGCGCGGGAGCGGGAACCAGACTGTCTGGTCGCCACGGCGTATCTGCGCGAAATGGACCGCGCTGTAATTGACGGGCGCACTATCGGCGGGTGCAAACTGATCGTCTCGCGCGCGACGCACCGCATTTTAGGGGCGCACGTCGCGGGCGAGGAGGCGATGGAAGTGATCCACCTGTGCGCCGGGGCGATGGCGGGCAATCTGAAAGTGGACCAACTCGCCAAAATGGAACTCGCCTACCCGACGTATTCCGCCGTGGTCGGGCGCGCGGCGCGCGACATATCCCGCGAACTCGACCTGATCCCCTGCGCGTCGGACGAAGCAGGCGAAGCCTGCGCCGCCGAATGGGAGTTTGGACACAGTAAAGGCAACCTTAGCGGGTGATCTGGTTAAGCCGCTATGCCTTCTCGTTGTCGGCGCACTATACGAACCGTGCTCTGAACCCGTTGCACAGGGCGTGGTTCTGGTCGCGTCGAAGGAAGACGTGCTCCCGTACGCGTCGGCGACGGAGCGTGTCAGCACTTGCCCCGTGCCGTCCGTTCGCTCGCTGGCGTTGCCGCGCTCGTCGAAGCCGTAGAACACGCTCGCCTGTATGCTACCGGTGCTGTCGTATGCGCGGCGCGAGACGAGTCCGTTCGCGCCCCATGTATTCAAGGCTTTCGTAGTGCCATCGGAGCGCACTTCCGAAATCGGAGTCGTGCTGTCGTACAGGAAGTATGTCCTGTTGCCCAGCGCGTCCTCCTTCCACGCCCGCAAGCGAATAGTTGAGATCCGCCCCTTGCAAGAAGGATGCCGGGTCGCCAGACAATTGTTATACCGAACGTCGGATTCGATCTAATCGCGAAACATAGTCCGTTCCATTCTCTTGTTCGTATTTTTTCTGGTAACCCTGTAGAAGTAGTCTCAGTTGAAACCATTGAAACACACCCACCCCGAATAGTTCGGTAGGTATATTCTCGACCGCATCCGCTAAATCTGCCGCTTGCTGCCCCATCCCATTCCACCCCAAGTGCCTGATTTCAATTAATGCATCGTGGAGTAGATTCCCCAACATAACTCGCTGATCGTGTGTAGGGTTATCCTCGATCAATTTAAACCTCCTTATAATCGTATCTGACAAAATGATTTGGATCTCATTTTTAATTCCCCGAGCAATATGGTTCATAGTGTTTATCTTGATGTATGCCTTCCTAAGGTACAACTGTTAAAAACTAAAAGTATCGGCAGAAATTACGGTTTCCAATAGACTTGGTCAGGTATCTCAAAGTGATCAGGGTCGCCGTTCATTGTGTCCATCATCCTTTTGTTCGTCTGGGCGTATGGCAGACACGCCCTCGAACCGTCTGCTGTTGCTCCTGCGCCGGTGCCAAGGGTCATGAACAGACCGGCACCACCACCGCTCCCAGAACTCCTCCCTCCTGTGAACAGTCCCCGGAAGAAACCACCGATAGCTCTCCCTACCCGACTCATGGGCGTATCCCAAACGGGACGCCCGCCATAAAAGGGTGCCGACATAATGGGACCTTTGGAAACCATTGGGGTATTAACTACCTCTGCGTCGAGCATAGCACCGATTTGACCAGCAGCACGAGCACGGCTATTGCCATTAACAATTACCCCTTGAGAATTTATTTGAATAGGCGGGGGCGTTTGGTGTTTCTGAAACCGCCTGTAAGAGTCGTTCACTTTGCGGACATCCAGATATTGTCGTCCTGCATCAAGAGTGCGTGGATCAACCGTAATAATCTGACCGACTGGGTAAGGTGGTGCAAGACCTAGAGGATCAACTAAATTAATCGGGTTGCCGGTGACGTAGGCATACACATTGAACCCGCCCTCATATCCGATGGGGTCTCGGTTGAGCCACCGCGCGTTGTTCGGGTCGTAGTAGCGGTAGGTGCAGAGGTACAGCCCGGTTTCTGTGTCCGCGTAGTAGCCGAACTGCGCGCCGTACCCACTGTACGGGTCGGGGAGTTGCGCGAGAACCGCCCCCGTCGTCGCGTCGAAGGAGGACGTGTTCCCGTACGCGTCGGCGACGGAGCGTGTCAGAACCTGCCCCGCGCCGTCCGTGCGCTCGCTGGCGTTGCCGCGCTCGTCGAAGCCGTAGAACACGCTCGACTGTGTGCTGCCCGTGCTGTCGTATTCCCTTCGCGAGACCAGACCGTTCGCGCCCCACGTGTTCGCCGCCTTCGTGGCACCGTCCGCGTACGACTCTAGGACCGGAGTCGTCCCGTCGTACAGGAAGTACGTCCGCTCGCCTTGCGCGTCCTCTTTCCACGCCCGCAAACCGTCCGCCGTGTAGCCCGCCGTCAGGAGGGTGCCGAACGCCGTCGGATTGTCCTGCGCGTCCCACGTGAGGCTGACGCCGTTGTAGGTCGTCGGGTTGCCGCGCACGTCGTATGAGAACGCGCCCAAGCCCTGTCCGCCGGTGAGTTGGTTCTGGGCGTCATACGTCCGGGACTGACCGCGGAGCGTGGTCACGTTGCCAGCCGCGTCGTAGCCGTGCCCGTGATTCCACCCCCCGAACCGCGCCGACTGCTCCCCGGTCAGGCGGCTCTGGCTGTTGTACGCCCACTCTGTGATGCCCGACAGGTTGGGGGCACCGGGGATGTTCGCGGCGACTCCGAGACGGTTGCCGACGCTATCGAAGCCGCCGGTCGCGGGCGTAGTGAACTGCGAGAGAATGGCATTGCTGGCGTCGCGGTTGGTCAGCCCGGTCGTCCGCCCGAGCGCGTCGTAAACGTACTGCGCGACGATCCCGTTCGCCGACGTTTGCGACTGTAGTAACCCGCGCACCGGCTCGTATGCCCATTGCGTCGTCTCGTTAGCCTGATTCGTCAACGTCGTCGGTCGTCCCGTCGCGTCGTAGCCGTAGGTGAACGTCCCGGCGGGCGTGGTCATCGTCGCCCGTGCCCCGTTATGCTTGTACGTGTAGCCGAGGGTCAGGGTAGGCAGACCGGTGTACTGCGTGGCGACGGATCGCAGTTCATTTGCCGCGTCGCCGTAGGTGTAGGTTTGCGTCCCTTCGAGGTCGGTGCGCGTCTGGACCCGCCGCCAACTGTCGTAGGTGTAGGTCGCGACGGGGTCGGTTAGATCCTCGTCCTTGTAAACCCCGGTCAGGGCGAAGTCCGAGGCGGCGTATGTAAACCGGAGCCGCCGGATGGTGTTGGCATAATCTTGCGCGAAAAAGTCGGTCTGCCGGATCAAGTTTCCAAATTCGTCGTGGTCGAAGTTGCGCTGGCGGAACCCGAGCGGCTGGTTCGAATTCACCAGCAGTTCCGCGTACATGTCGCCGTCTTCGTCGTAATAGTAGTACGATATGTCATGATTCGCCGCATTCGTCAGTCCCGTCAGGCGGCGCATCCCGTCGTAGTAGTAGCGCACCGGCTCCGGCGTGTCGCCGTACTCGGCGAGCACCTCGCCCTCCGCGCCATAGTCCGTGTGCGTCTGCCGCGTGAGTTGCCCCGACTCGTCCCATACTTCGGTGCCGCGCACCGGTCCGCCGGGGTACAGATAGTAGTTGCCGACCGTGCCGCGCCCGGCTCCGGTCTGTCCGGTCGCGGGCAGGGTGACGGACACTACCTGTCCGGCGACGTTGTAGGTGTAGTTCGTCATCGATCCGGCGTTGTCCACGGACGAAATCAGGTATCCCTGCGCGTCATAACGCAGGTGCGTCACGTGGCCGAGCGGGTTGGTAATCGCCACCGGCTGACCGAAGCGGGTCGGTTGGATCGCGACCCCGTTATCCGTCTCGTAGTCGTACGTCGTGACGAGCGACTGTCCTGGCGTGATGCCGGGGGCGGAAACTTGCGTCACGTTGCCGAGGCTGTCATAAACAAACGCGGTCGTCGCGGTGCCGCCCCCGGGCGAGGGCGTTTCCACGCTCGCGACGTAGCCCTCGGAGGTATAGGCGAACGTGGCGAGAACGCGCTCGGTGCCGGACACATTTCGCTCGATCACCGACTCTAACCGGTCGTACGGGAATGCCGCCGTGTCGTACGTGTACCGCCTCGTGGCGCCGGGCGACTGCACCATCACCAGATTTCCATAACTGTCGTAGGTGTAATCCGTGACGCGGTTATTTATCGTCACCCGCGTCGGCGAAAAAGGAAAACTAAAATCTTCGTATTTGGAACGGGATTGACGCACGACGTTTCCGGCGAAATCCTCGGCGTCCGAGCCGATGCCGCGGTTTTCCATGTCGTAGTGCCGGACGAAACGAGAAAGTAGCGCGCCGGAAGCGTCTTTGACGTACACGCGGGTGTAGCCGCCTATGGGGGAAGTATAAGGGTCATCCGCGTAATACCGGATGTGGTAGGTGAACTCGGTGCGATTCCCGTAGGCATCCACCAGAGCCGTGACCCGGGGGGCATCCACATCAGGCTCGTATTCGATGTGACTGCTCTGCTTGCCGGTGCCCGTCGGCGACGGAACCGTGACCGTTTTCAGGAGCGACGGGCTTTCGGCGTCCGGGCGGAAATACGCGTACTCCCAGCGGCTCGACGGAGTCCCGCCACTGACATCGCCGATCCGGGATACTTCCACCAGTTCGTCGGCGTGATTCGCATAGACAACCTTCCGCCCGTAGGCATCCAGAAGGCGAACCACATATCCGCTCTGGCGCACGAGGGTCAACAGCGGTGTGCCGGAAGTGTAATCCGAAATAGAGGCAAGCGCGCCGTCACTAGTGTACTGGAACGAGATCGCTCTACCGGAGCGGTTGGCTATCGTCTTCAGAACGAAAGAGTCGGGGTCTGCCGTTCTGCGCCCCAACTTCCAGCGCGTCCCGTCCTTCCATCGGATTATCAGTTCGGTGAACTCACGGGAGACGGGGTCGAACGCTGTCGTCACCCGGTATTTCGCGGTCTCGGCGTAAACGGCGCCGGTAAGGTCGCCGTTTTCATCGGTCTCCGCGTATAGCATCTCCTCGGCACCGCCGGGGTAGCGTAGCCGAAACACACGGTAGCCGTTCTCGTCCTCGTCGAACCGGGCGGAGATGTCGTAGTTATGCACCCAGCCGGGGCTGAACCCGTCGGAACTGTAACCGCTGAGGGCGTGGTTCTGCCGGTAATTGCGTCGCCATACCACCGCCGGACCGTTCGGATTATACACGGCGAGATCCGGTCCCGGCTCGTTCGATTCGTGCCCATTCGTCAGGTCAACCGGGTCCGGCGCGGAGGGACCGGCGTTCCCGTTCGTCGTGCAGGGGGAGCCACCCTGTTCCGGGGCGAAATCGTCACAACCGGAAGGGTAGGTCGGCGAGTCCCCGGGGGCGTTCGGCTTTCCCTGTCCGGGTATGTGCGCCCGGTACTCTACGTAGCCACCCATATGGCGGTCCGAGGGTCCGACACCGCCACCGATACCACAACTGATTCGCGCCTTCAGGTGGCGCGTCGGCAGACGAAGCACGGTCAGACGGTTGGGATTATCGACAACGCGTTTCGCGAAACCGACGCTCCCCCACGCCCCCGGGTTGGGGTTGATTTGGGCGGTGCCAAAGCCGCAGTCGGTTATCTTATCCTGCAACCCGGAGATTTCGGCGGGCACATGCCCCGCGTAGTAATAGCCCGCCTGCACGACCGCCGCCGCGCCCTCGGTAACGCGCACTTTGCCCGGGGGACGCCCCCCGCCCTTCCATGTCAGGACGGTGGTGATGTCACCCTCGATATGTATCGAACCGTGGTAGCCGTCCCGGAAGTAGTCCCTGCCGTTCACATGACCGCTGTAATTCGGAAATTGAAGTCCGAACGGCTTAGGGATGAATTCGAAGGTGGGGAAGGGATCACGGTCACTCCCGCTTCCCCACACGGCTCCATATTTCAATGTCTGGGGCCAGGGGGTAATCTCCCGGCGTTTCTCGGTAACTACACCCGTAATATGATAGCGGTCGAGTACCACGAGTTCCGTAGACCCGGTCGTTTCGTAGGAGATCACCCAGTAGGCGCGCGCGGTTTGTGGAACGCCCAGGCAGAGCAACAAGACGACGGATAGAAAACCCGACCAGCGAAAGCGAAGTCCGAAAAAATCACGAGCGAGCGGAATATCGATGAACTTCCCCATTCGGGCACAGAGCACAGAAGGAAACAAGCGAAACCGAGCAATTATATCCAGATTCCAACCTGTCTGCCATCGGTAATATTACCTGTTTTTATTCTGTATCCCCTGTGCGAATCTCGGTCTGAATACCGGCTATCGCTCCCTCTACACGACTGATCTCGTCGTCGGTCAGTTCGGCGAACTCTTTCCACTTGTTTTTGGACAGCCGCCCGTTATTTTGTAAGCAAAGGCGAAGCAGAAACTGCGCCTTTCGATCCGGCATGTCCACGATTCTCCGCAACGCGGCGAACGCGGCATCGAAAAGCGTCAGGAAATCCAACTCTTCTTTAAGGTCGGTCTGTATTGTTTCGGCGACGCGATCATACAGATATTCAGCCTGCGGTGTCGCGTCGAAAAAACGGTACAGGTCGAGCGTGTCGTTGCGAACTGTCACGCCCCCACTTTCGGTAAATTCCCAATCGATAGCCGGTTGGATCGCACGGGAAAAAAGTTCCAGCACGGCGTCGTAAAGACGACGCTCCCGGAGGATGGCGGTACTGACCGGGAAGATAAATCCGGGCGGGGTGAAACCACGCTTCGTAAGCATCTGATGGATCAGGAAACGGTGTATGCGCCCGTTCCCGTCGCCGAACGGGTGAAGGAACACGAAAGAAAAAGCGGTCACGGCAGCCGCGAGAACCGCGTCGAGTCCGGGACTGCCCAACAGTCTGTCGGACATGTCTCTCCACCCGTCCATCAACCCGGGAACATCCTCGGGACGCGGGCAGATAAAATGCACCTTCTGCCCGAAGCCGCGTGTGGTTTCGGCGACGAAGTTCTGGGTGGTACGCCAACCGTGTTCGGCGTAGCGCGGATCGACGACGCCGTTCTGTAAAGCGATCAGCGCGGATTTATCAGTCACGTCGAAGTCACCGGCGCGTTGAAGAGCCGTCACGAACCGTTCCTCGCGGCTATGACCCGGGCTTTCACCTTCGATGGCGAACGACGACCGGGTTTCCTTCGTGTACAGGAAATTCGTCGCCCGCGCGAGCGTTTCCGGCGCGTAATGCCCCGCCACAGCCGCGACCCGTTCCCGGAGACGGGACGCCGTCATCGTTTCGAGTTTCGCGGTGCGGCGGAGCGTGGGGCATAGTCCGGGATTCCCCAACAGGTTATCGCGTACCCGGTAGCGCGGACAGTTCCGGGGCGAAGCCGTGTAATGTCGCTTTTCGTCCAGGGCGTTCGTATAGGGAACGTTGGCGCGGGCGTCGGGAAGGTCGAGCGTATCCCCGCTAAAGTATTCGTATAAAAACCAGGCGCGACGGCTAAAAACCCCGGACGGCTCACTCCGTACCCATTCAGAAATTTCGCTGCCGCCCAGTGTACGAAGGGCGGCATAAACGATGCGCAGATCCAGCGGTTCGTTTTTCAACGCGAAGCGGAGGTGCGCCCGCAAACTCCCGTCGGTGGAGAACAAAGCGGGATAGTATTCGACAACTTTCGCCCCCGACTCGTGTGTGCGCCTGTCCGAGGAGCCGACGTAACTTTGTGTGAACGGTTCCGGCAGGTTCCCGCCCAGCATCGCATGAATCGCCTGCTGCCCGATAGGCTGGACGCTTGCCATTATGACCACCTGCCCGCAAACGTTTTATTCTTTGCCATGTCTTATAGTTTTCCCCACGCAAGGGAATTTCCTTATGTGACGCCGTGGAATCTTATAAAATATGCGTATTCTTCACAAAACGTTATATGTCTCGCATTGACCGGTGTGCAACTTTCGCCGTATAATACAGTCAATTAACAGCGGTACGCAACCATTCATAGCGTACCGCTTTTTCCGTTGTTTGTCTGGAAGCACCGACCGAAACCTATGGCAACCGCAACCCGCCCCCGCTCCGACTCGCCGCGCAAGCCGCGCCCCGCGCCCGGCAAAGAAGCCGACGGTCCCGCACCGCCGCGCCGCATCAAGCCGACCCGCGCCAACACCCGCTTATTCTACGACATCGCCGGGATCGCACTGGTCGCAACCGGGCTGGTGTTGCTGGCGACGCTGATGATGCCGATGGCGAGCGGCGAGAACGTGTTCGGGCGGGCGACGATCCACGGGATGCGCCTGATGGTCGGGCAGGGTGTCTGGCTGTTCCCGTTCCTGCTGACGATCACCGGGGCGATGCTCGCGCTGGGCAAGTCGCGCTCGTGGGATAACGCCGCCGGGTTGTTAATGCTGTTCCTGGTGTTCGTGTCGTGGTGGCACCTGGGGCACGTGCCGATAGCCGGGCAGTTCGCTGCCGAGCATCTGCTGAACTACGGGGGATATGTCGGGGCGGGGCTGTCGTGGGTGTTGCGCGTCGCGGTCGGCACGGTG
The DNA here is from genome assembly GCA_043763605.1 of Armatimonadota bacterium. Classification (GTDB taxonomy): domain Bacteria; phylum Armatimonadota; class Armatimonadia; order Armatimonadales; family Armatimonadaceae; genus JACMIU01. The sequence continues at coordinate 9,701 of JAYULM010000489.1, forward strand.
GGCGGGCACATCACGCTGTGCGCCCTGTCGGTGGGCGGCTTGATCTATCTGTTCGACGTGCCGCTCCCGGTGATCGCCGGTCCCATCGAGCGGTTCATCGGGCACAGCCGGGAATCGCTGAGCGAAGCGGCACGACAAGCGGCGGAAGACGCGAAGATTCGCAACGAGGAAAACCGCGTGCGCCGTGACGCCGAACGCGAGGCGCGGGAAGCCGAGCGCGACGAGAAGCGCAAAGCCGCCCTGCCGGACGCGCCCCGCGCCCACCACGCGAAAGAGCCGTTAGAAGCCCAAGCCGCATCCACGCCGACCCTGTTCCGCCGCCGCACCCCGGAGCCGGAAGTCGAGGATACGGCGGACACGGATGATATGCCGATGCCGCCGGGGCGACGGGTGGATGCGATGGCGCGGAAAGTTGCCCTCACCCCCGGCCCCTCTCCCTCCGAAGGGAGAGGGGAGTCAGATGGGGTACGTGGTAGCGTTTCGCGAGCGGTCTCCCCTCTCCCTTCGGAGGGTGAGGGGCCGGGGGTGAGGGGAAAAGCAACGGCTTCCGGTGCTCCATTCGTTCTCCCCCCGCTCGACCTGCTTAAAGTCCCCGATCCGGTCGCGGCGCAGGACGAGTCCGACGCGGTAGAGAAGCGCGAAACGCTCCTGCAAACCTTAGAGGACTTCGGCATCGGTGCGGAGATTTCCGATGTCGCGCAGGGACCGGTAATTACCCGCTACGAAGTCGCGCTGGAGCGGGGCATCAAGGTATCCAAGATCGTCTCGCTCGCCGACAACCTCGCGATGTCGCTCGCCGCGATGGACGTTCGGATCGAGGCACCGATCCCGGGCAAGTCGGCTATCGGCATCGAAGTCCCGAACAAGATCCGCCAAGCGGTGACACTGCGCGAAGTGATCGACCGCGCGGAGTTCCGGAACGCGCCGGGGAAACTGACGTTCGCGCTCGGCAAGGACGTGACCGGGGTATGTCGGTACGCAGACCTGGCGAAAATGCCGCACCTGCTGATCGGCGGTTCTACCGGCTCGGGGAAATCGGTCGGGCTGAATACGCTGATCTGCTCGCTCCTGTACCGCTGTACGCCGCGTGATTTGAAACTCCTGATGATCGACCCGAAGAAGGTCGAACTGTCGCTGTACGAGGGGATTCCGCACCTTGCCGCGCCGGTGATCACGAACGTCAAGCAAGCCCCGTCGATCTTCAAGCAGGCTTTGCGCGAAATGGAAACACGCTACGACAAGTTCGCCAAAGCCGGGACGCGTAATATCGAGGGCTTCAATGCGAAGGTGGCGTCCGAGGAGGAGAAACTGCCGTACTGGGTGCTGATCGTAGACGAACTGGCGGACCTGATGATGCAGTCCGGTCCCGAGATCGAGCAGGCGATCTGCCGCCTCGCGCAGCTGTCCCGCGCGACCGGGATTCACCTCGTGATCGCGACGCAACGACCGTCCGTGAATGTGATTACCGGACTGATCAAGGCGAACGTTTCGTCGCGGATCGCGTTCGCGGTCAACTCGGCGGTGGACTCGCGCACGATTCTGGACAGCACCGGAGCCGACCGCCTGATCGGGCGCGGCGACATGCTCTTCATGCCGATGGACGCCCCGAAGCCGATGCGGATTCAAGGCTGTTTCGTTTCCGAAGCCGAGACCGAGGAGTTAGTGAACTACCTGAAGGCGCAGGGCGCGCCGAAGTTCGACGTGTTGCCGTCCACGCTGGCGATGGTCGAGGAAGACGAGTCCCACGCGTCCGACATGACCGACTCCGAGGACGAACTGTTCGAGCCTGCGGTAAAGTTAGTCGTTACCAACGGTCAGGCGTCCACCTCGATGCTACAGCGACGGTTCAAAGTCGGCTACACCCGTGCGGCGCGATTGGTGGATATGATGCAGGAGCGCGGCATCGTCGGACCGTTAGACGGAGCGAAGCCGCGCGACATCCTGATGAGCCGCCCTGAAGTGGACGCGATGTTCGGCGGCGCGCCGCAACTGCAGGTAGACTTGCCCTTTGACGATGGAGAAGAATAGTCATGCCGGGGGCGAGGCGGTGGACGGAGGAGCCGGGACGTTGGGATGAGTGCGAAAAGCCACGCCGCCGTTCGCTGGAAGAATTGGGGGCGGGACTTAGGGAGCGATGACGACCCTCCCCGTGATGATAGAGGTGCGCCTTTCATACCAGACAGCGTTCCTAACTTTGACGATGAGAAGGACGGGTTCTTTCTTTACAAAGCGGGACTTATTAATCGGGGAGACTTGCTGTGTCAGGAAATCAAAAGCGTTGCCTGCGCCATTTCGCGCTTCGAGATGACCCGAAATAGAGCCAGTAGCGCAACGTACACCAGGACCGGGCGGATTATCTTTTCGATCCAGGGGGAGTCTGGTAGTAACAGTACATCCCAGTGGATAGCAAATAGGTAGTGAGTCATTGAGCCTGTTCCTTATAGTCATCAAGAATCGCCGCCCGAAAACTCCTACCGGGGCATCCCGGCGGTATTTTTGAGCGGATCTGACGCTTCATGAGTAGTCTGCCACGCGGAAGCGGAGAAGTCGGAGGGCGTTCGCGACGACCAGGAGTGTGCTGCCTTCGTGAAAAAACACGGCGACCCCGATACTGGCGAACCCGAACAAAGTCGAGGGTACGAGAAGCGCGATGACGCCGAGCGAGATGTACAGATTCTGCTTGATGATGCGGCTCGACTCCCGGCTCAAGGCGACAGCAAAGGGGAGTTTCGACAGGTCGTCCGCCATCAGCGCGACGTCGGCAGTTTCCAACGCTACGTCCGTGCCGCCCGCACCCATTGCGATACCGACCGTCGAATTTGCCAGCGCAGGCGCGTCGTTCACCCCGTCCCCGACCATCGCCACCTTACCGTATTTCTTGAGCAGTTCCTGAATCGCCGCGACTTTGTTCTCCGGCATCAGGTCGGCGCGAACGTCGGTCAACCCGACCGTTCTCGCGATGGCACCGGCGACTCGGGCGTTGTCGCCGGTGAGCATGATCAGCGACTTGATGCCCAGTTTCTTCAGCGCGGCGAGCGTCGCAGGCGTTTCCGCGCGCGGCTGATCGGCGAGCGCGAGAACCCCGATGATATGGTCCCCCGCCCCGACCAACATGGTAGATTTCCCGGCTTCGCCCAGTCGTGCGTTGCCATCGGCGATTTCCGGCGGGACGGCGATGCCCGCATCCGTGAATAACTTGGGACTGCCGATACGAATCAGCGTTCCGTTAACCTCCGTCTGAACGCCGCGACCCGTGACTGATTGGAGTTCACCCGTCGGTATGAGGACCACCTCCTGCTCCTGCGCTTTTCGGACCACCGCCTGCGCGAGTGGGTGCGCCGAACGGCTTTCGACCGACGCGGCGGTTCTGAGCAACTCCCCCTCCGTCATGCCGCCGAACGCCATTATGTCGGTCACCTCGGGTTTCCCTCTGGTGATCGTCCCTGTCTTGTCGAGCGCGATGGCTTCGAGTGTCCCGAGATTTTCCAGGTGGACGCCACCCTTTATAAGAACGCCGTTCCGCGCCGCCTGCCCGATCCCAGCGAGGACGGCGGCGGGTGTGGCGAGCGCGAGGGCGCATGGGGATGCCGCAACGAGGGTCGAGAGTGCGCGAAGAATAGCAACCTTCCACGGGAGCCAACCCGCAAGTGGCGGGATGACGGCGGCAAGAATCACGGTAGCAAGCACGACCGGGACGAAAATCTGCTCGAATCGGTCCGTGAAACTCTGGGTCGGTGATTTCTGTGTTTGCGCCTCCTCGACCATCTTCACGACCCGCGCCATGGTCGTGTCTTTAGCGAGTTTAGTCACCTCGACTTCTAACGCCCCTTCGCCGTTAATCGCCCCCGCGAAAACGCCGTCCCCCGGCACCTTCTCGACAGGTACGCTTTCGCCAGTGATCGGACTCTGGTCCACCGCCGAACGCCCCACGAGTATTCTGCCGTCCACGGCTATGCGGTCGCCGGAACGGATGATGGCGATGTCCCCGACGCGCAGATTCTCGGTCGCGACTTCGATCTCCACCCCGTCCCGGCGCACGCGGGCGACCTTCGGCGTGAGTTTCCCGAGGGCACCGATGGCGTCCCGCGCCCGCTCCATAGCGTAATGTTCCAGTGCATGACCGAATGAGAAGAGGAAGAGGAGTAGTGATCCCTCCGCCCATTCCCCGAGAACAGCCGCGCCGACCGCGCCCGCCAGCATCAGGAAGTCGACGTCAAGTTTTCCGCGCAGGGCGGCAGGTAAACCGTGGCGGGCGAGATCATAGCCGCCTGCCACGTAGGAAAGGACGTATAGACCGACGACAACGGACGGGGGAATCCCGAAGAATCGTTCGCCGAAAAATCCCGCCGCGAGCAGAAGCCCAGACAGGAGTGACAGCGACAGTTCCCAGTTCCGGCGGAACCAGTTCGCACCCTCAGGAGAGGCAGAGTGACCGTGCCCCTCGTGGTCGCCGTGGTCCTCATGCCCCGCGTCGTCGTGCGCGTGTTCGTCAGCCGGTTCGGCGGGGGTGCTGTTTGACCCGCCGAACCGCAAACCAAGCGAACCTACTACCTTCGAGATGGCGTCGAGAGTCGTGAGCGTGCTATCGTACTCGACTTTCATCTTTTCGATGGGATAGTTCACCCCCACGTTCAGGACGCCGGGGATCGCACGCACCGACTGCTCGATGTTCGCCGGGTTTGTTCCGTGGTCCATACCGGTGATCGGAAGCGTCTCATGCCGAAAGCGCGTGGTTATCTCTACGCCGGTGTCCCGCGCGATACGTTCCACACGCTCTAAGGGAACGAGATTCGGGTCGTAATGCAGGCAAAGCACCGGCTGACCGTCCTGCTCTTCAAGGTGCGCCTCGGTGATGCCGGTCTGCGCCTTCATCCGCTCCTCGAACCGCGAGATGCAACCGTCCGCCGAATCCTCGACACGCGGCAGGACGCGAGAGATGGTCAGGTGCAAAGCCGTTTCGCTCCTGCGGAGCGGTATGCCACCTACCTTCCAGTTTTGAGGATTATTAGTCATGACTTTCTCCCTTCGCTTCCTGTGCCTGGCCCTTGATGAACAGTGCGTAAAGTACCGGTAGAACCACCAGAGTCAGGAGCGTGGACGACAACAGCCCGCCGATCACGACCGTCGCCAGCGGCTTCTGCACTTCCGAACCCGCGCCGTGTCCGAGTGCCATCGGTATGAAGCCGAAGCCCGCCACGCACGCGGTCATCAGCACCGGGCGTAGTCGTGCCACCGCGCCCTCGATAACCGCCTCTCGTGTCGTCTTCCCCTCCTGGCGCAGGTCGTTGATGAACGTCACCATCACAACGCCGTTCAACACCGCGATACCGGCGAGCGCGATGAAGCCGATCCCGGCCGAAATCGAGAACGGCATCCCACGCACGGCAAGCGCGATAACGCCGCCCGTAACCGCGAGTGGAATCCCGGTGAACACGAGCAGGGCTTGTTTCACACTCCCGAAGGTTGAATACAGGAGCAGGAAGATCAGCGCGAACGTGACCGGCGTCACCAGCGCGAGGGTCGCCCGCCCCGACTGGAGTTGCTCGAACGTTCCCGCGTATTCCAGCCGGTAGCCGACCGGCAGGCGGTACTCCTTGTCCAGCTTCACCTTTACTGCCGCCGCGAGCGTACCGAGGTCGCTCCCGCGCACGTTCGCCTGTATGGCAATCCGCCGCTGTCCGTTTTCGCGGCTGATCTGCACCGGTCCCTCGATGCTTGCGACGCGGGCGAGAAGCGAGAGCGGGACCTGCGTCCCGTCCGGCGTCGGGACCGGAATGCGCCCTATTTTTTCGGGGTCGTCACGGAAGTCTTCCGCGAGTCGCACCGACACGTCTACTCGCGTCGCGCCATCCGAGATGGTCGTTGCCACGGTCCCGCCGACCGCCGCCTCGACCACCGCGTTCACGTCGGCGACGCGTACGCCGTACCGGGCGATGGCGTCCCGGTCGAGCGTGATCTGGAGTTGCGGCAAGCCGTCCGTGGTTTCCGTCTTCACGTCCGCCGCGCCAGGGACCGTGGCGATGATGGCGGCGATCTTCTCCGACTCCTGTCGAAGCACGGTCGCATCGGAACCGAACAATTTAATGCCGAGATCGGAGCGCAGACCGACACCCGAAATCAACTCGCCCATCCGCATCTGGATCGGCTGGGTCATTCCGACGCCTACGCCGGGCAGTTTGTCGAGTTCCGCCGCCATCTGCTCGACCAACTCCTCTTTCGTCCGCGCCTTCTTCCATTGCGTCGGCGGATGTAGTTCGATCATCAGGTCGGTCTGGCTGGTCAGCATCGGGTCGGTAGCCACCTCAGGGCGACCGATTCTCGTGATGACTCCGCTCACTTCGTCGGGGAACTTGCCCTTTATGAAGGTTTCCGCGACCGTCGCCCGCTCTATTACGTTTTCCAGAGAAATGCTGGGTGGGTAGATCGCTTCCACCGCGATGGCTCCCTCATCGAGTTGCGGCAGAAATTCGCTTCCCATTCGGGAGAATAGCCACCCCGCGACGGCAAGGTTGAGTACGGCGGCGGTAATAGGCAACCACGGGCGGCGAAGGGTGCCTTCGAGTACCGGATGGTATGCCTTTTCCAGGGCATGGATCACCGGGTTTTCGCGCTCCGAGCGCACCCGCAGAAACAGCGAACAGAGCGCGGGAACCAGTGTAAAGGAGAGAACCAGCGCACCCAAAAGGGCGAAGATGACGGTCAGTCCCATCGGGCGGAACATCTTGCCCTCGATCCCGACCAGCGCGAGAATCGGCAGGTACGCGGCGATAATGATCATCTCGCCGAACTGCGAGGCGCGGCGCACCTGCACGGTCGCGCTGAAAATTGTCGCATCCCGCTCCGGTTCCGTCAGGTCGCGTCCGAGCCGCTTGCGTTCCTCCGACAACCGGCGGACACTGTTTTCGACGAGGATGACCGCGCCGTCCACGATCAGTCCGAAGTCAATCGCGCCGAGGCTCATCAGGTTCGCCGATACGTGGAACTGCCGCATCCCGATCACGGCGACGAGCATCGAGAGCGGAATAATCGCGGACACGATCAGCCCCGCGCGGATTTGTAGCAGGAACAGGAACAGCACCACGATTACAAGAATCCCGCCCTCGGCGAGATTCTTCAGCGCGGTCTGTAGCGTCCGGTCAATCAACGCGGAGCGGTCTAAGAATCCGACGAGTTGCGATCCGGCGGGGAGAGACTTTTCGATACTGTCCACCCGGTCTTTGACTTTCTCAACGGTGACGCGTCCGTTCTCGCCGATCAGAAGCATGGTGATCGCGTACACCTCCTCACCGCCTCCTTCCGCAGTGACCGCCCCCTGCCGAACCATCGGCGCGTCCGCAATCGTCGCGACCTGCCCGATAGTTACGGGGACGCCCTCGCGGACGCCGAGAACGATCTTACGTAAGTCGTCCGCGCCGCTTAGAGTGCCCACGCTACGTACGATCTGCGCCTCCGCGCCGCGCCGCAAGGACGCCCCACCCGCGTTAGCGTTGCTTTCGGACACGGCCCGCAATACGTCGGGCACGGTGTAACCGTAGGCCCGCAGTTTATCCGGGTTCATCTGAACCTGGATCTGGCGCACCGCGCCGCCCCATGTGTTGACCTCGGCAAGCCCTGGGACAGACAACAGTGCGGGGCGCACCGTCCAGTCCATCAGGCTACGCCGCTCCATGAGGGACAGACGGGGGTTGTCGAGTCGCAGGTAGAGGATTTCACCCAGACCCGTAGATACCGGCCCCATCTCCGCCCGGATGCCGGGCGGCAGTTGCCGTGCCACCCCGGCGAGCCGCTCCGCGACCTGCTGGCGAGCGAAATACAGGTCGGTGTCGTCCGTGAAAACCACGGTGATCTGCGACAAGCCGAACTGCGAAATGGAGCGCGTCTCCGTAAGGTGCGGGAGACCGGCGAGCGCGACTTCCAGCGGGAACGTGATCTGCCGCTCGACCTCTTCCGCACCGAGGGCGGGCGCGACGGTGTTGATCTGAACCTGCACGTTGGTGACATCGGGCACGGCGTCAATCGGAAGTACCGTCGCACACCAGATGCCGTAAGCCGCCAGCACCAGCGAGAGCAAAACAACGATGAACCGTTGCTTCATCGAGAATCGGATGATGGATTCGATCATGTGTTTACTATTCCTCCGCCAGTTCGGGCTTCACCGACTGCGATTTCGCCACGAAGGCGTTCTTGACGACCAGTGTTTCCCCGACCTTCAAGCCGCTCTCGATTACGGTATAGCCGCCCACCGTCTCGCCGGTCGTAACGGGACGCGCAACGAACGTGCCGGGCTTGTCGCCGGGCACGAACACTACCGGTTTCCCTTCCACCTCCTGAATGGCATCCTTCGGCACGGCGATCCGCCGTTTGTCGCCGGTGCGAACCGTCGCCGTCACGAACGTGCCGGGGCGAAGTAGCCCGCCCGCATTTGCCACGGTGCAACGCACCTTCACGGTGCGCGTGGTTTCGTCGGCGGCAGGGGCGATCTGGGCTACACGACCAGTTAAGGCACGTCCACCGAGCGCGTCGGCGGTGAATGACACGGTTTGCCCGACCCGTACCCGCGCAACGTCGGCTGGGAAAACGTCCAAAGTTATCGACACGACATCGGATGCGAGCAGTTCAAAGAGCGGGCGTTCCGCGTTGATCGTTTCGCCGATGCTGACGCCGCGAGCCGTGACGCGCCCGGCGGCGGGCGCGAGTACCGGGACTTCGTGCAGATCGCCGGGCTTGCCGCCGATCAGAATCACGTCATCGAGTGCCCCGGATTCCTCGATTTCCGCCTGCTCGAGTAACGATTCAGCCTCCACTATCTCGCGACTCGTCGCATACCCCCCCTGGTACACCGCTTCGGCACGGGTATTCGCCCCCTTCGCGACGCTCTGCTGTTTCTGTGCGCTGGTCAGGGCGGCACGGGCTGCCCCGAGCCGAGTCGCCGCACTGGCTCGCGCCGACTCCGTTTGGACGACTACGGCTCGAGCGACATCCATTTCGGCGATTGTCTGCCGGTACTCGGCTTCCGTCTGCTCCGCCTCCTGACGCGCGATGATTTCCTCCTTCAAGAGGGTCGCCGCGCGGTCGGAACGCTTTTTCGCGGTCTCCTGCCGAGTCTGCGCGGCGGCGAGGGCGGCACGCGACTTGGCGATCTCGCTGTCCGCCTCGGTGAGTGCGGCGCGGCGGGTTTCCACATCGCTCCTCGCCGCCTGGACGGTCGCGTCAACGTCAGTGAGGCGGACACGGGCGGTTTCTCGTTCCGGGCTGGCGAACGCGCCGAGGCGGGCGAGTTCGCGTCGCCGGGCGAGCGTCCGGCGGGCGAGCGCGGTACGCTTTACGGCGAGTTGGTATGCGAGTTGCGCTTCATGGAGCCGTTCGCTTTCCACGACGGCGAGCGGCATTCCGGGGCGCACGAGATCGCCGACCGTGGCGGAAAGGCGCACGACGCGCCCTGCAACGCGGGAGGTCACGCGCACCACCCCGCCCGGTGTCGGCTCGACTCGCCCGGTCACGGTGAGAACCGGGGTGAGGGAACGCTCCTCGGCAAGCGCGGTTTTGATTCCGGCGAGCGTGAGGCTTTCCCCGTCGAAACGGGCTTCCCCAATCTGTGCCGCTTCCCCGGCGGGTTTTTCCTCGACGACGGTCCTATTGCAACCGTTGATGAGAACGGCGACGCCGAGGAGGACAAGGATTCCGGCACGTCGCCCCTTAGTTGTGTTCGATAAAAAAGTCATGGGTTCGTCCTTTCGGAAAAATCGGCGGGCGAAACCGCGCCGGTCGCCCGCGACAGTTCGGCGCGGGCGAGCGCGGCTTCGGCTAAAGCATTGACATACTCGCTCTGGACGGTGCGGTAACTGCGTCCGGCTTCGATCAGGGAAATCACGCTGGTACGCCCTTCGCGAAATCCGATCCGGCTCCCGTCCAGAAGACGTTTCGCCTGGGGCAATACGTCGGCGCGGTACAATTCCACGGCGCGGCGGGCGGCGCGTTCGCGGGCGATGGATTGCGCCGCTTCGCGTTCGATGTCGCGGCGCAGTCCATCGACGCGGGCGTCCTGGGCGCGGGCGGACTCTTCCGCCTGACGGACCCGGTTGCGGCGGCTCCCGTAGTCGAGGATAGGCAGAGTGATGGCGATCCCGATCCCGGCACCGTTGCCGCTACTCGCCGGTTCCAAGCCCCGCGTGAAATACCCGACCCGGAATTGCGGCACGATGTCGGGTCTGCCTTCGGCACGGGCGAGGGCGGCTTCGGCGCGAAACCGCTGAGCGGACGCGGTTCCCCCGGCAATTTCGGCGCGAGAAGAAACCGCGCGACCGAGAAGCGTTGTCGTCGAAAGGTCGGACGGTTGAGCCGGGGCGACCGGCGCGGATGGTGCCGGGAGTTGGGGTGCCACGGGGGGTACGGCGACGGTTCCCGGTTCGGTTTCGGCAGGCGGAAGTTCGGCGGGAATGAGCGGGGAGAGTTTGCCCACCGCGTCGCCCGTATCCCGTCCGATTACCGTGTTCAACGCGGCTCGGGCGGATTCCTCGCGCCCTTCGGCGGACGTGAATTGCACCTGCGAGCGGGAAATTTCCAGTCCCGTCTGCGCCAGTTCGATGCCGGGGCGCACCCCTTCTTCAACCTGGCGACGGGCGATGCGGTCGAACTCGCGCGCCACGGTCAGTGCCTCTCCGGCGACCGCGACCTGCTCGCGGGCGCATGCCAGTTCGTAGTAGGCGACCTGCGCCGCGTACACGGTCTCGCGTAGCGTGGATAAGGATCGCGCCTCCGCCTCGCGTTGCCCGGCATGGGCTATCCCGGCACGGGCGGAGCGGACCCCGTTGATTTCGAGCGGTTGCTGGATCAGGAACTCTTCGCCCGTTCCGCTGACGCTGGTAATTCCCGGCGCGAAGAAGGCGTTGGGGTTGACAAGGGCGCGTGCCGAGGACACACCGAATGATGCGGACCGAGCATCGCCACGCGCCGCGACGAGGCGGGGACTATTGCGTACCGCGAGTCCAACCGCCTCCTCAATGGAAAGCGTGGATGGGAGCGCGTCCTGCCCCATCGCGGGGAGACAGACGGCGAACGGAATAAATCCGCCCAGAAGCAAAGGCTTCAGACGACGAAACATAGAGAAGACTCCTGACTGCGCGGATGGAGTATGGGTCCGCGAACCGTGATCGAGGAACCGGCGTGTCAGGAGTAGCGGCGCGAATCCGAAGGCGTACCGATACCCTGACACGCACGGCTCGCAAGAGATGCGAATCGGCGTGTCAGGCAGAGGGCGGGGCGCGAAGTCCGGGGCACGGGGGGGGGATCTGCCACAGGGGCGGACCGCGTGTGTCGATGTTACACACGACGGCTTCCATCAAAGCAGGCGGAACGTAACCCGCGACCGGGGTTGCGAGAATCGCGACGAAATTCGTCGGCTCAAACAAAGGCACACCGGGGGGCGGGGTGTGGTCGTGCGGTTCATGATCACCACCTCGAACAGCGGTGCTTACCAGTACGCAGCCGCAACCGTCCGCGCAGTCGATGGCGTCGCCTGTGGTCGCAAGGTCGCGGCGTGAATTGGAACAGCCGTCGTGTCGGAGTGCATCCGGTGCATCGCAACAACAGTCGGGGGTCGCCCCGAACGAGATGCCACAAACGCGCCCTTCACACATCCAGCGCGTCACGGTCACCCGTGGCAACGCGACATAAACGAAGGCAAGGGCGGCGGCAAGCAGTAGTGCTTGTCGTAACCACACTCCGGCTTTAATCGCGTCCACGTTCCTCAAGTCCGTTATGGTATCCGGTTTGACTTGCGCCCGCCATCACGGTATCGAACACAGCGTTTGTCGCCGGTCTCCCCATGTCACTATGCATACCCATCGGCGGGACCATGCCTGCCACTGGGATGGGTTCCGGTTGCCGCCGTGCGTACGCCGCATGCCGCGATCCTTCCCCGTTGCCTTTGATGCCGTCGGGACACTGCCGTCCACTGACATTGGTGCCTGAGCGGAGGCGGCTCCCATAGACGGAGTTTTACCAGCGATACGGCGTCGAGGAGTTTTATCTGTACGACCCGCAGACGGGCGGGCTGAAAGTCATATTCTACACGCCGGAAGGGATGCAATTTTTCCCCATCGAATATGAGTGGGGCAGTCCGCGCCTTCAGATACGTCTCGTGCCGCAACCGCGCGCACCGATGGAACTGTATCTACCGAACGGCGAACCGTTCCGCAGTTTCACTGAGCAATCCGCGCTGATCGATTACGAGAAGCAACAAACACACGAAGCACATGCGCGCGGATGCCGAGCGTGAGCGCGCCGAAGCCGAACGGGTACGCGCCGAAGCCGCGCAAGCCGAACGCGACGCGGCGCAAGCCGAGCGGGACGCGGAACGCTCCGCCCGGGAGCGGCGCGACGCGAAACTGCGCGAACTCGGCATCGACCCCGATACGCTGTAGCCCGCGCCTACAGCCCGATCAGTCCGAAACTGAGCGAGAACTGCCCGCCCAACTTGCGGTAGCCGAAGCGCGGCTCCAGACTGCGCCCGCGCACCCCGACCGTGACGCCGTAGTCGAAAAGCCGCGCCTGCTCCAGGTCGTAGCGCACGAGGAGCGCGGCGGTGACGCGACTGCTGACACGCCCCTGTACGATGCCCTGCGCCTCGCTCCGGGTGTCGATCTGGTCGAAAAAGAACGGCGTCTGTCCGGTCGGTTCGCGCCGGTAGATCGCGCCGCCGATCTGGGTACGCCGGTCGAAGATATACGACGCGGCGACGCCGATCTCAGGGACCGCGTACGTGTCTCCGCCTTGGTAGCGAAACTGGCTGTAGGAAAGATGCGAACGGAAAAGGATATGGTTTCCGAGCAGGAGCGGCAACACGTTCACGCCGATTTCGCCGCCGGTCCGGCTGGAATCGACGGTGGTGGGAACATTCGCGGACGTGTCGGCGGTGCTGAGGCGATTCTCCCGGTAGTTCCCGACGGCAAGGTCCGCCAAAAGCGCGAGCCGTGGGGAGCGCATATAGTCGCGCGCAGCCGCGTTCGTCTCGAACGGTGCCCCGCCGTTCGGGTTTGCCCGGTTAAGCGGGAGTGTGGTGGTGAAGCCCACTTCCGGTTTGCGGTTGATGAGCAGGTTCCCCTGCCGCTTGATGCCGAACTCCTCCTTGTCCGAGAATATCGCGGACAGCGTGGCGAACCGCGCCGACTCCTGCAAGGGACGACCGACCGACTCCGTGGTGCCTAAAAGCGGCTCGAAATCCAGGATCGGGTCTTTTCCCGGCGACGGGCGCACGGTCAGAAAACGGCGGAGCGGCGAGGGTCCGGTCCGGTCCGCGTTTTTGCCGATCTGTTTTTCCGCCGCCGCGTTGAAGATCGAATCCCGCCCGCGCCGCCGCAGGAACGGGGGCGGCGTGTCCGCGTTGCCGAGCAGGTCATAGTTTGCGGCGAAAAGGTACTGAGGACCGTTCCTGGTCGGGAAAAACACCTGCGCCCCGGCAGTCGCGTTCCTCGCTAATGTCCAGGTGTTGCCGAGTCCGAGCGCGAAGCCACTGATGCGCGTGAACTTCACCTGGAGCGGAATCCGGGGGACATCGGATTGACGCGGTCCGTACCGCTGAAGAATCCGGTAGCGCGGCAGTGTCAGCACCCGTTGCCCGTAAACGTAGATGCGCACGTCGGACAGTTCGGTATATCTGCCCTCCACGAACCGCACTTCGCGCGCCAGCAGTCGCAGTTCCCCCCGTGCTTCGACATCCGGGGCGACCACGGCGCGATATGCCCGCAAAACACCGCCGACCTGCTCGACCCGCTCCCCGGCGATGGAGTAGGGCGGTGATACGACCGAACCATTCTGCACCACGAAGTTGCCGGTATTGAGAAAGAGCGTGAAGGATGCGCCGCGTATCGTTTCGGTGCCGCGTACCAGAACTACATTGCCGGTCGCCTCGATATTGCCTACATCTTCGTCGTACACGATCCGGTCGGCGCGGATCGAAACGTCGCCCCATTCGAGCCGCACATCGCCGGTAAACACGGTGCGCTTCGGCGACCCGATCCCGTCTTCGCCGCCGCTCAGTGTTGTCTTGATCTCTCCGTATTTTACCGTGAACAGCGGGAGAGGATCGCCCGGCGGCGCAACCGGAACGGCTTCCTGCGCGACGAGAAGGGCGGGGATGACGAAAAGGGGCAACAACGGTTTTTACGCGGTCTCCGAAACGATCAGTATCACGATGCTCAGTATAGCACAGTTCGGGAATGCGGAAGGCGCGCGTGAGGAGGGCATGTCCGGGCGTGTTTACGTCGTCGGCTTCCCATATAGCCATGACCAGAGCGGTTGCGGCAACGGCGGGTTTGTGATTCGCCTCGCGGCTTTGGCGTTTTTGTAAATCGGCGGGCGCAACCGGAACGCCGTCTTTTTTCCGCCTCGATGATAAAAAACTAGTTGGAAATGGACGCCACGTTCGCCGAAAACGAACGCCCTGCGGTCCAACCCGGTCAGTGCCTTCAGCGCGGCGGGTACTTCGGCGGGAGTAAGCACGGGGCGGCGGGCGAATTCCGCAGGTGTTTTGAAAGGGTTGTGTTCCTCGATTACCTCGAAGTCCACTTTGTGAATGCGGGACAAGTCCGATAACATTCGTCCGGCGACCCGGGCATGCTGGCGAGCCAGATCGTCCGACAACGCGTCCAGCGCGGCCCTGTACCCCGGACCGTTCGCTTCCGGCTGGATCGGGAATGCCTGGAGCGACCACCCCCGCCCGTTTGCCATCGCCAAAGTAACCACCGCCGGGAAGATGTCGCCCCGGTCCAGATACCATGACCCGCGCCGCACAAAGAAATCCCGGAAAAGGCGTATGACACGCGGGTCGTAGGATTTATAGTCGCCAGTACTCACGCCAAGAGTCGTTATTTGAGCGTACCTTCCCCCTTCGTCCAGAGAAACGTATTGGATTTTCGCCGTGGCGAGACGACGCGCGAACTCTTTTGCTTCGTCCTGTGGCTCAGACATTTTCGGTTTGCTTCCTTCGCGCGTTGGTCGCCGATTCGTTTACGAGTACCTGCAACTTACCCGAATATGCGGCGGTACAGGTCGGTTTGCAGGAGATTTTCAGGGTCGGTGCGCTGTTTGATGGCGCGGAAGCGCGCCACCCGCTCCTCGGCTAAAAACGCCGTGATGCGTGACGGGTGCAGGGTCGAATCTTTGGCGAAATAGTGACGCCCCCCGGCGTTGATTGTGACCGCGTCGAGGTCGGCGGCGAGTTGCCACAATGTGTCGCGGTTGGCGTCCGTGACTTTGAAATCGAGCGCGAGGGAGTATCCGTCGGTGGCGTAACTCATCAGGAAATCGTCGGCACGGTGCCGCTTGAAGACCGAGAGGTACGGGAAAAGTCGGTGCCGGTGACAGAGCATGATCTGCTCCCGGAACGCTTCGAGCGCGGTTTCTTTCGGGATCTGTGTCTGGTACTGGATCAGACCACCGTCGCCGTAGGCACGTTTCCAGTTCGGCACGTAATCCAGCAGGAAGTTCGCGCCCGCGAACGTGTCCACGGTCGCCTTGCCGGACGAGAACGCGCCCGCTTTGTAGCGCAGGGTGGACAGCAGCCGCATCCCGCCATCGTTTACCCAGGGTTTCAAAAACCGCCACAGGACGGATTTCGGCACGAGTCCGAACAGCGTGTCGCCCAGGTCCTGCCGCTCGACGCGGAGCGATTGCGCGGGGTTGGGGTCTTCGCCCGGCGCGAAAAAGGTCGCGTCCTGCACCAGACCGCGCCCCAGGTCGTCGCCCGCCGCGAATGTGTCGAGCCACCCGACGGCATAGTCCGCGCCGCGCCTGATCCGCTCGTCGGTCACGGCGAACATTTCGGACAGGTTTTTCGCGGCGAACTGGCGCACATGGAGCAAGCCGCTCGCGGCGGGCATCATTCGCAGAACGATCTTCGTGAAAACGCCTAAGACGCCGAACCCGCCGACCGCCGCGTAGAACAGTTCCCGGTTCTCGTTCCCGGGGGTGCAGGTGACGATCTCGCCCGTCGCCGGGAGCAACAGGTCGAACGATTCCGTGTGTTCGCCGAGCGTACCCTGCTTGAAATGGTTCTTGCCGTGGATATTCATGGCGAGCGCGCCGCCGAGAGTCGGGTACATGGTCCCGGACACTACGGGCGGGAGCCAACCGTCGCCGATGACGTACTGCCACAGGTCGCGTAGCGTAACGCCCGGTTCCACCGTGATAACTCCGGTGTGCGGGTTCCAGCCGAGGATGCGGTTCATCCGCGTCAGGTCCAGTGTGATCGCCTCCGCCAGATACGCCGCGTCGCCGTAGGAGCGACCCGCACCGCGCGGGGCGACCGGGAGACGATGCGCCCGCGCGACGGCGAAAACGTCGCGGATGCCGTCTATCGTGGACGGTCGATACGCATAGCCGGTGGCGCGGTCCGCGCCACCGAACCCTTCCACGGCTTCGATGCGGTCGCGCGGCAGGATCGAAGGGGGGACCGTCATATATTCATCTTCTGGAAAATAGCCGATGGGATCGCGCGGATGATCGCCATGACGTACCGCCAGACGCCGGGGACATACGCGACCCGCGCCCCGCGTTCACTCGCGGCGACGATCTGCCGGGCGGCTTCCTCAGCGAGGATCATCAGCGGCAGTTTGTCCAAGCCGCGCGTCATCGGGGTGTCCACCGGTCCCGGCTTAATAGTAACGACCTTCACGCCGACCCGCCCGACCCGGTTGCGCAGGGCTTCGAGGTAGGTTTCGAGTGCGGCTTTCGACGTGCAGTAGACGGGTTGCCCGCGCCGCCCCCGGTCCCCGGCGACCGAACCGATTCCCACTATCGTTCCCGCCTCCGTAGCCGCAAAACGCACCGCCGCCTCGTTGAGCCACGCGACCGCGCCGAGTACGTTGACCTCGATCATGGCGCGGTCTTTGGCGAAATCGTACTCGTCCACGGCGATGCGCGGCATCACACCCGCCGCATAGAAGATAGCGTCCAGCCCGCCGAGATCCCGGCAGATTTGCTGAAACAGAGCGGGAACGTCGCCGAAGTCGGAAACGTCATGCGGATACACGAACGCCGTGCCGCCCGCCGCGCGAATCGCTTCCGCCAGCACGTTCAGTTCGCCTTCGCGCCGCGCGACCAGCGCGACCGCGCACCCGCCGTGCGCCAGTAGTTTCGCCGTCTCCGCGCCTATACCCGACGATGCCCCGACGATGATCGCCTTCCCAAACCGTTTGCCCGCCACTTTTAGTTTCGTCCGCCTCCGGTTTCTATTGTACCGCGTGGTGCTTTTTGAGTGTGATACCTTTTTCTTTTTGTCCTACGCGGACGGCGCCAACGCAGCGGAAACGCAGTTTCCGCGATCACGTTGGATCGTTGTACCTGCGGTGCTCGTTTCTGTTTGGTGCTTCTGGTTCGGTCCTTTCGCGCGAATTTCGGGTTTCTCTTTTCACACGGAGTGTGAAAAGAGAAA
>JAYULM010000490.1:0-1884 GCA_043763605.1 Armatimonadota bacterium
TTTCCATAGTGTCGAACGTTTTTTGCGTAACACCGGTCAGTCGTTTGAACTTTTCAGGCGCGTAATCTTTGATGTTGTGGTAGAACATACCTACCATACTTTCAAAGTAAATTCTGAGTTCGAGCGTACTTATGCAAGAGGTCTAATGTACCGTGGTGGGAGGCGGACGCGGTACAATACGCCCGACATGACCCGAACCGACACCCAATTCTTAGACCAACTCCTCGCCGTCGCACAGGACGGCGCGTACCTCGCCGGACGCCGCACACTCGCCTACTTCAATACCGGCGTCGTCCCCGACATCAAGGAGGACGCCAGCCCGGTGACTATCGCCGACCGCGAAGCCGAACAGGTCTTGCGGGCGCGCATCCGGCAGTCGTTCCCGGACCACGCGATATTAGGCGAGGAGGAGGGCGAGGACGCGGCGACGGAAGGCGCGTCAGTGCGCTGGATCGTGGACCCGATTGACGGCACGAAAGCGTTCGTCACCGGCGTCCCGCTGTACGGCGTCCTGGTCGGGGTCGAGGTTGAAGGCGTGGCGTCCGTGGGCGTGATCTATATCCCCGCGACCGGCGATATGATCGCGGCGCGGACCGGGGGCGGCGCGACCTGGAACGGCAGACCGACCCGCGTTTCGGGCGTCTCGGACTTGAAGGACGCGCTGGTCGTCACGTCGTCCATCCGGCGGTGTCAGGGACGGTCGGGGGCATTCGAGACGCTGGCGAAAAAGACGCGCCTGCAACGAACGTGGGGCGACGCGTTCGGCTACGCGCTGGTCGCCACCGGGCGCGCCGAGATGATGCTCGATCCGGCGATGAAACCGTGGGATTGCGCCCCGATGCTCCCGATTTTAACCGAGGCGGGTGGCAAGTTCTCCGACTGGCGCGGGAACGTCACAATCCACGGCGCGGACGCGTTCGGGACCAACGGCGCGTTGTACGATCAGGTGCTGGAGATTCTGCGCGAAGGGTAGCGTCCGGCAGTGCCCCTCACCCCCGGGTACCCTCCGAAGGGAGAGGGGCACCCAGAGGGTACCCGGGGGTGAGGGGCACTGCCGGACGCTACCCCAGCGGAAATCCATCAGGACACTCCGTATCGGGACGCACCAGAATCACATCGCCTGAATGGCTCGGGTCGAACGTGCCGAGAATTAGCACCTCGCTACGAAACCCCGCGATTCGGCGCGCGGGGAAGTTGATCACACCCAAAACCGCAGTCCCGACCAACGATTCGGCGGTATATCGCCGCGTGAGTTGCGCGGACGATTGCCGGATGCCGACCGGGTCGCCGAAATCGACCCACAACTGGTACGCGGGCTTGCTCGCGCCCGCGTTGATCTCCGCACGGACCACGGTTCCCTTGCGAATATCCAGCGCGAAAAACGTATCGACCAGCGTCTCCGGCTTCAGTTCGCTACCCATCGCCGCCGCCGCTGCCGCTCTTTCGCCCGTTGCGCCATGCGGCGAACCAGTTCAGCGGATTTTTAAGAAGCACCGGAGCCGGTTTCGGCGCGGGAATAGTCAGCGGATCGTAGAGCGCGTCGTCGGCATCGTCTATATCCGCCCGCTCCACGAACTGCCGCACCAACGCACCACCGGGAACCACTTTCGACCCGATCTCGACCGCCTCTTTCACCGCCTGCTTACTCGCGCGGCGCAGGAAATCGCGGCGGGAATGGGCAGTCAGGTTATTGGGTGGTTGGGCGGGTGACGTATCGTCTGCGTTGCGTTCGTCTTCCAATTCTGCGTTGCTCATAGTTTCATAACCCGAAGCCTCGCGTTTACTGACGGTGAACCGTTCCGCTGGAAGCCTTCGGCTGTAGACCCTGCGGGTCAGTGTAAGCGAACCGTTTGCGCGGATAACGCATCGCCACTTGACCCGCAG
>JAYULM010000491.1:0-27126 GCA_043763605.1 Armatimonadota bacterium
TTCCCGCCCAGAGGGCACCCTTTAGCGTCCGACAAACCCCGACGGCTTTAAAACCCCGAACACCGACCAATCAAACCCCGCGCTTCTGCTTGTATTGAAAACGGAAAATCGCGATAAGCCGGTCCTCGCCAAAGCGTTGCCCCCTCCCCGGTTCTTGGTACAATAACGGTGGGGAAACCACCTATGACTACCGCCGCAACAACCACCGCGCCGAACGCGCCCCGTGCCCCGCTCGCAAAACTGGGTGTGGTCCTGGAGATGATCAAGATCGAGCACACGCTGTTCGCGCTCCCGTTCGCGTTTCTGGGCGCGTTGCTCGCCGCGAACGGCATCCCCTCCCTGTCGCAAATCGCCCTGATCTGTGTGGCGATGGTCGGTGCGCGGTCGGCGGCGATGGCGTTCAACCGGCTGGTAGACCGCGAATATGACGCGAAGAATCCGCGCACCAGTGGGCGCGCCCTCCCCGCCGGTCTACTTTCCGTACCGTTCGTGTGGGGCTTCACCGCCGCCGCGTCCGCACTCCTTATTGGCGCGGCGGCACTGCTCAACCCGCTCGCGCTGTGGCTGTCCCCCGTCGCGCTGGCACTCGTCTTCTTCTATTCGCTGACGAAACGGTTTACCGCATGGAGCCACGCGTGGCTCGGGATCGCTCTGGCGGTCGCGCCTATCGGGGCGTGGGTCGCCGTACGCGGCTCGCTCGCGGAATGGACGCCGTTCCTGATCGGTGCCGCCGTGATCTGCTGGCTAATCGGGTTCGACATCATCTACGCATTGCAGGACGTGGACTTCGACAAAAAAGCGGGTCTGAACTCGGTCCCGGCGAAGTACGGCGCGCAGAACGCTCTCCTCATCGGACGCGTGGCACACGCCGCGATGATCGGGTTCCTGGTTCTGGTCGGCGTCGCGGGGCACCTGGGCGTGTGGTACTATGCGGGCGTCGCTCTCGCCGCCCTGCTGATCGCCGTCGAACATGCAATCATCCGCCCGGACGAACTCAAGCGGCTGAACATCGCGTTCTTTAACGTGAACATCGCCGTCTCGACCGGGTTGTTGTTCTTCACCGCGATAGACGTGCTAACTCGCCGCTAATCGCCTGAAATATCACGACCACAAACAGAAAACACATTATGAAAAACGCCCTGCTGATCCTCGTACACGGCTCCCCGCGCCCGGTCGCGAACGGGACGATGTTTCAGGTGGTGGACACGCTGAAGTCCCGCCCCGAAGTCGCCGCACAGTTCCCCATCGTCGCCGTGGGTTTCATGGAATGTAACGAACCATCGATCCCCGACGCTATCGACCAATGTGTCGCCGAGGGCGCGACCAGCCTCACCGCCGTCCCCTACTTCCTGCACACGGGTACGCACGTTTGCGATGACCTGCCGAGCCTGCTGGAAGAAGCGCAGACCCGCCACCCCGCCGTCACCTTCTGCATGAGCGACTACCTCGGACTCTCCCCCCGCCTGACTGATCTGCTGGCGACCCGCGCGAACGCCGTTAGGTGAAACTAATTCCTCGCCGGTCTCGTTTTCCCTCCCTCCCGTTTCCCTCGCTCCCCCAGCCCCCTCCCGTTTTCCTCCCTCCCCCCAACCCCCTCCCTCATCGGAATGAGAGAGGGGGAGACAGAGGGAACGCAGTCAGCCGGAACGGGACGTTCCGCGATCCATTGAGCCGGAGGAGCGGGGCGGTCCCGCTTGTCAGGCGATTCAGGAAGCGGGAAAACGTGTCGCTCTTGGACTCCCCCTCTCTCATTCCGATGAGGGAGGGGGTTGGGGGGAGGGAGGGAAACGAGGAAAGGCAGAACAAAAGAACGCCCGACGAGATTTCTCGTCGGGCGTTTCGCGTTAGCAATCCCGCTTCATTCGTCTCTCAATCGCCTACCGGAACCCGGTGAACGACGGGTAGTTGAAGTTCGGCGCGAGCGTCTGCCAGAACAGGTCGTAGCCGCTGATCGTGATCGCTTCCCCAATCGGAATACCGAAGTACGTATTGTACGTCGCGTTCGGGACGCGCGCCAAGCCCGACCGACCTTGCGAACTCGACCAGAACAGCCACACCTTGCCGGGTTGCAACGCCGGGTCCGACGCGGCTACCGGGTACAGGTCCGGGCTGATCGGCGGCGTGACGCGCCCTCCCGGTGGCAAGAAATTCCGCGCGTCGAACAGGTCCAGGAACGCGTACGGCTGGTTCTCGTTCACCCTGCGGTTCGACGGAACCTCCTGACCGACCGTGTCTGCCCCGCCGACGATCTCATCGACCGGCGACAGAGTCGCTTCCCGCGTGAACGGCGTACCCGGTTCCGTCACAGTCGGCGGATTGAATACCCCCTTCTGCGCACTGATCGTAACCTGTAACCCCTCGTACGACGCCTGAGTGTAAATCCTGCCCTTCGCGTAATCGACCTCGAACGGAATGTTGACACCGCCTACTTGCACGCTGATCGGCACAGCATCCGTCGATCCGACCACGAACTGCGACGGAGCCACCGACCCGCCCCCATTCGGACTCAGCTTCAGCGACTGACCAGTGGTCATTTCCCCGATAGCCTTCAGGTCCACACCGATGCGCCGCGTGGTCGTGAACAGGCGCGCCGGTAGTGCCGCTTCTCCGGAGCGTTGCCAGTACAGCCACTGTCGGTCGATACCCGCCCCGCCTGTGGCATCCCAGTTGTTATAACGGGTCTGGACGCCATAGGAGAACCAGCCGAGCGTGTTGCCGTTGTCGTTCGTCACGCCGGATGCCGGCAGTGCCAACGTCGTATCGACCGGGCGGCGGTCCATGAACCCGAATGTGGACGATTCCACAGAGTCGGTTGCGGCGACGCGATACGCCAGCGGCAGATAGGTCGCCCGTATCGCCAGGTTGGTATTGCTCGGCGAGGGTGCGTTCGGTCCCCGGAAGGTAACTACCCCCGCCGACGTGTCCACGTACACCAGCAGGTTCGGGACTACCACCCCGCCGGTGTTGCGCATCTGCTGGAACAACAGTTTAGACGCATTGTCAAGTTGCCACGCGGTCGCGTCCGTTCGATAGGTGACGGTCCCTGCCGACGTGTTCACCACTTCGATCAACGGGGCATCCGCATCGAGGCGGTTGTACCAGCCGATATGCTTGCTACGATATACCGGTGCGCGACCTACCGATGTCAGACTCTCGCTGAACTGCTTCGGCATGTCTATCGGTTGCAGACGGGCGTTCACCCCGCTCCCGGTGATCCGGTAGCGGCTGACACAGATGTCCGCGCTTCCGCCGCTCCGCAAAACTGCCGTGTAATACACGTCCACGACGTATTGCGGCGCAACGGCGGCACTGTACACCCAGACGTTTTGCGCGTTCTGAGCAATGCGTGCCAGACGGACCACCGGCACCGGATCGCTGGCAGAAGTCACCGACGCGGGCAGGCGCAGGGCTATCTCACGGGTTCCGGGTCCGGTAAGCCCGCCGTTGCCGTTTGCGGGCGCGGCGACATACAGGATGTTGTTCGTGCCCGCCGCACCACCGTAGTACATCACGAACGCGGCTTCCGCCGAGGACACATACACGGCGCGTGGTCGGAACCGGCGCACACTGGCGTCGATACGATTTCTGTCGGTACGGGGCAGGAGCGATATGAAAGCCCCCGGTGTGCCGGTCGTGCCGAGCGACGCGAAGTACGGCGTGTACTGCGACTCGCCAGCCGAGGTCGGCAACACGTTCATCACGAACAGCGTGGCTTCCGAAGTCACCAAGCCGCTTTGCACCAGCGGGTCGTGCAGAACGAAGGGCGAAAGGTTCGACTCGTTCGGCGCGTTCCCGATGCTCAGTTGGGTCGGTGCGCTGAACCAGCCGCCGGTGTTAGCCAACGGAGTGAACAGTTGTGCCCCGGTGATCGGTGCCCCGACGTTCGCGGCTACCCAGGTTCCCTGCGCCGCGTTCCACGTCAGTTGGGAGCGGAACAGGTTGAACGGCGCACCCGGTCGGGCATCGCCCGTCCGCACGTTGCCAACCGCCGACGCGTTCGAGTTGTGGAAGAGGATCAGGTTTCCAAACGCTGTCCGGTATGCCGCCGGGGCAAGGGACGAGATCGGACGCGCCGTTTCGTTCACACCGATATTGGTGTAATCGAACAGCGGTGCGTTGTCCACACCCGGCAGGACACCGTTCACGACCGAGATCGGGAATGTCGGATTCGTGCTCAGTGCCTGATCCGCGATCTGCCCGGTCAGCGCAGATTCTTTCACATCGACCGTGATCTTGAACCCGACGCCGTTGTTATTCGTCGTCACCGTGGTAGACGGCAGGTATTCGTAAATCGGCAACCCGTTGTTGTCCGTGCCGACGACGCGGCGCGGTCGCAGGATTCCTTCACCCGACACCGGTAGCACCGGTGTCGTGGTGATCATCCCGGGGTGCAACAGGTTCTGGTTATTGTATAACGGACCTGCCGGATCGATCACCAGCGCGGCCGAACTCGTTCCCGTCGCGGGCAAGGTCAACGAACTGTAGCCCGCTATCCCTGCATTCGCCGCCGTGAGCAATTGCGTGTCGTGATCCTCGAAGAACGCGAGCGGGGTGCCGCTTTCATTATTCGAGTATCTCCCGGTCGGCGTACCGAGCGGGACCGCGATACCGAGGTACGGTTTCGCGCCCTGTACCGGCGGCAGGAACGCACCCGCAGGTGGGAACAGGTCGGCACCAGTAGGTCCGGGCGAAACGGACGCCGGGAGCGACGCCGCCGGAACGTCCGGGACCGACAGTACCGAGGCGGCTGACCCGGGCGTCGGTTTGTGGAGCGTGTGCCGCCCGCCGAACTGGGCGTAGTATGCCTGGTAGCGTGTCGGCGCACCCGCAAGCGGCGAGACCGGAATTCGGAGCGGGTTGTAGTCCTCCCCGAATATCCGGGCGGCGGCGGCACTGTTAAACTGCGCGTTCCAGGTCGCGTCGAACTTGCGGTCGAGCGACGTGACGACGTTCGGCATGATCCCGGTGGGGTTCGGGTCCGCTTCCACGGAAAGGATGCCGAAGCGCGGCTCGACCGCCAGGCTTTGCATAGCGAAATAGCGATACGTGTCGCCGTCACCCGCCGAGTTCCCCGCGTTCGACAGGTTGTTATACTCTTCGATCTTTTGCGAGGCGCGCACGTTCCACAGGTTGACGTTGCTTTCGCTCAGCACAGTGACCGGCGCGAAGTATCCGTTGTACGAGTCCAGCAGACCGGGGACGTTGGTATCCTGGAGGAACGGCGGCAGGAAGCCGACGCTCAGCCCACCGGGCGCGGTCGGTGCGGCCAGTCCGTAGCCCATGTAGCCGTTCTGTTGCGCGGTGCCGTGTGCGAACGCCGCCCCGGTTGCTCCGGGCAGCGACACGTTGTTCTCACCCTGCTTGAGCGAAACGTCCACCGGGACACCGAACCACGTCTCGAAGTCGCGGTACGGCTCGGTCGCGTCGTGGTTGCCGTCGCCGTTCGCGTCGATGTATGCCCGCATCTGCAGGGTATAGCCCATCGGCGTGATCGTATGCGAGTCGTTTGCACCGGCAGAGTCTGCCCCCGATGCCGCCCGTAGCCCACGGTCGTTGAACGCGCGATCCAACCCGGAGCCGGTCGCGGAAAGGCGCGGCAACTGGATGTCGCCATCCGCCGACGCGTCGCCCGGGGCTTCATCCGCCGACGGCTTTACGTAGGTCGAGGTCAGCGAGTGCATCGCCACCAGGTTCGCGGGCTGGAATTTCGGCACCGCGATCTGTACCTCGGCACTCGCGGCGGCGAAGTTTCCGTTGTTTCCGGCAAACGCGAAAGTGGTGATCGAGTTGTCGCTCACGGTCAGGTTCGCGGTCCCACTTACGCTCGCCGAAAGAGTGCCGTTCGACCGCAACAGGTCGCCCGAACCAGTCACCACCCGCACGATCTGCTGGCTGGAGGCGGCTTCGGACTGCGCAGCGATGTCCGGGTAGTCCCGGCTCGTGTTCGACTGCGACGCGGCAACGCCGACCGATGCGGAATCGCGCTCCCAGGGAAGGGAGGCAAAGACCGGTTGCTCCCAAGGTAGGAAGTTGACCACGCCATCCGGGCGCATGCGGTAGACGTTCGTGCCGTCAACCGGCGTCCGGCGGAAGTTGCCGGTGCCGCGCGTCGGCACCGTGACCGCCCCGATGGTAGTGGTAACGGAAGTCGAGCCGTCGTTCGGGCGAACGTGCGGGCGGTCTCCGGGCCAGGAGCGGAACAGGGCATCGGACCGCAGTTCGACGCGCAGTTTGCTCAGGCTACCCTGCAGGGAGCGGTTGACGATGCGGAGCGTTTTGCGATTGCCGGTAACGTTGGTCGAACCCGGCTTGCCGTGATCGATCATGCCCGCACTCGCCGCGACCGGCAGGTAGAATGTCGGCTCGAACGTCGCCTCGATGCCAACACCCGCCGCCGTGCTGACGAGCGGTTTGCCATAGTTCGGGTTACGCGTTCCCGCCCCGCCGGTCCCGAATGGGATCAGGTCGAAGCGCGAAACGCGGTTGCCATTCGCCAACGCTTGATTGTACTCTGCGTCTCTGCGGTCCGGGTCCAGAAGCGCGGTATTACCGGTCGCGAGACCCGCCGTGGAGGCGACTCGATCCTTCACCGACCCTATGCCGCCCCCGCTGTCGGAGAAGAACGGTCCGATATTATTGTAAACGCGCGTCCCGCCCAGCGGGTCGGCGACTGTGGCGAGACCGCCGCCCACGTTGGATAGCAGGAACGCCTGTATCGCGAGCGGGTTGGCGACGGTGATCAGCGGTTGCTGGTTCGCCAGTGACTCGGCGGCGGTAGCACCGACGCCTCCGCCGCTGAACCCGTTCGCGCTCATTTCATACACCGCGCCGGGCGTCCATCCGAGGATGCCGCCACCCGCGCGGCTCAGGTTTGCCCTGCGCCCGCCACCACCGCCGCCCTCATTGAAGTTGGTGTTGATCTGTACCTGCAACAGCGCGATGGCGCGCTCCGAGACCGGGGCATTCACCAGCGCGGGGTTCTGCGGTCGGTTCGTCTGCGTCGCCGCATCGAACGGATACCGGAACGTCGTCACCACCGGCGCGGCAACCAGCACCGTCGCCGTGGTGTTCGCCCCCGGTGCCCGACCGCCCGTGCCGTTATACGGACGGAAGGCGATATTGATCGTCGTCGGGAAGGTGACTTCGCCGTTCAACTCTTCTAATAAGCCGTCGCCATCGGTGTCCACCCGCGCCCCGGGGTTCGGACCGATGTCGTAGATAACGGCGTACACGCTCTCGCCGTACTCGAAGAACGGTTTACCGCCGTTCTGAAGCAGGTCGTCCGCAGGAACGGGGCGGCGCGCACCGGCGACGATGTTGTCGTACGTCGCCTTGCTTACCAGCATCAGTTTCGCGTTGCCGTTCTGCCCCTCGTTCTGACCGGGGTTGTTGTTTTCCCCGCCGCCGACGAAGCCGGTGCCGAGTCCGCCACCGGCACCCGGGACCGAGAAGCGGTTCGGCGTATAGGAGTAGAACACGCCGTCCGAGCCGCCGACGAAAAGCCACGCGATGTTTGTCCCGGGTGGATTGATGTCCGCCTCGGAGCCGCTCGTTGCCAGCGTCGGGAATGTAACCGGTTCGCCCGGGAAAAGGTCGTTAGGGTTGGTGCGCCAGGGTGCGGTCGCTCCGGTGGACGAATCGCGTGGCGTGTCCGGTGTGCCATCCGCGAGAGCGACGGGCGGAGTCAGCGGACTGGGTATTCGGTACGTCTGGCTGAGACGTGCGCGGCGATCCCCGGCAGTGAGTGCCTCGCCGATGCCGCTATACGCCGGGAGCCGGAGCAAGCCATCGTCGTTCGTGTTCGTCGCGGCGACCGTAGCCGTCGGGTTCGCGGCGAACCGCTTGTCGAAGAAGAGACCGCGCAGATCGAGCGGGAATCCGGTGCGCCCGGTGTGGGCATCCGCCTTGATTTCGGGCCAGCCGTCGCCCGTAGTAGCGATACCGTCCGGTCCGTTCGCGTTCGCCGTATTACCGCTATATAAGGAGCGCGGCTCGAATCGCGGGCGCGGGTCGCCGTACGGCGGCGTGTTTACCACTCCGGGATTGCGCGGCTCGTACCACGGATAGTACTGGAAATCAGCGGCGGTCGGGTCAGCCGGAGTGGCACCCGAACCGGCTTGTTTCTGTACCGTGTTGCGGAAGCCGGGGTCCATCGCACCGTAGTGGGCGTTGGTGATCATCGCAACCTGCGTACCCGCCCCGCCCGGTCCGCGCCGGGACATGAGCAGGGATCGGACACCGTTCGCCAGACGCGGGTCGGAGGTCAGCCCCCACCCTAACAATGCTTCGGTGTCGGTTCCCTGCGCCCCGTTGACGGAGTCCACTCCTTCTAACTCGGTCGAAACCAGTGTGAAGGAACCGTCTGTGGTGGTTACTGCAAGGATCGGTTGTTGATACGCACGGTTAGCCTCCGGGGTGACCGTGACAAGCGGGACGCTCGGGTCGACGGTAGCAGTGCGCGGGTCGGCGTTGGTGCCGCGCGTGGTCGCTGTCGGGTCGTCGTGGTCCTGGTTCACGAATCGCCCGGTAAAGTCGAACGATGGCACGGCGATGGGATCGAACCCGGTAAAGTCGAGCGCGGTACCGGTTCCGGCGTTCGCGACGTTGGTCGCAGTCCAGTACGGCGGGCGTACTCCGGTTGTCGGCACCGTACCCGCCGTGAGCGGGTTCGGCGCGAACGGTACGCCGGGATAGAGCAGGCTCGGCGTGTCGTTGGTTGGCAACCCGGGCACGGTCGGACCGTCCACCGGAGCGGCGGTCGCGAACGGATGGTTGCGGTTCTGTTGTGGACCGCCGCTGACCGTGATCGAGGAAACATCCTCGGTTCCCAGCATCGCGATGGTGCGCACCAGCGGCGGGCGGTCGTTGAGCGTGGTGGTTCCGACACCGACACTGATCGCGGCGAGCACCGGATTGGGCGGAGACAGGCGGCGCGCGACCGGCTCGTTGACGGGCAAGTTAGCGGCATCCGTAAACGAGGCGGGTAACGGAGTGAGTGCCCGCGTCGCGGCGATGGAACCGCGCCAGCGCAGGAACAAGCCGGTATCGGGGTCGATGTCCAGCGCGAACAGGCGACCTATCGGTCCGCCAACGAACAGGGTCGGCAACACACGCTTTTCGGCTAAGCCCGGTCCGGCCGGACCGGTGGCGTTGATCGGCGTCGGCGTCCCGCCTAAAACGTTGTTCAGTTCCGTCGGGCGGTTGCGGAGCGGAATATCCTCAGTCACGCCTGCATCGGTGTACCGGCGGTAAACCGGGCGGTAAGTCCAGGCGGGCGTCGCGTCGCTAAAAACGTACTCGGTCGGCGCGTACATGTCTTCCGGCTGACCGAACGCGATAGCGTCGCCACCGGTGACTGCCGCCGTGCGCTCCACGGGCTTGACCGAAAAGTCGCGCCGGTCGCCGACCTGATCCAGCAGATAGACGCGCCCACGGACAGGACCGTCGCTCCCGTTCAGGTCATTCGCGACCACCGCCACATACCGCTTGATCTGTATCGAGACTCCGGCAGAGGGATCGGAATCGTACGGGAAGTCCATCACGCTCGGTGCCGAATTGATCGGTGCCAGCCGTGTCTGTCGTTCCACCCGCGCCCCGGCGATCACATTGCTGATGTCGGCGGGCTGGATCGGTGCCAGTTCGCTGTTATCGTCGTTGCCGTCGATGTCGCGGTAACGAGACGGGAACACCCAACGCGGGCGAACCGTTCCCTCGGTCCCGTCGGCGACCGCGAACTCCGTGACCGGGTTCGTATTATGGAAGCGAACGTTGTCGTTGAGTGCCTCGGCACTCGCCTGTTGCGCCGCGTTCGTGATACCCGTGTAATTCAGGTTGGTGTTATGCGCCCCTTTGGTGACCGGACCGCTCCAGTCGACGCTGTAAACGCGTCCGTCATTCGACGTGACATAGACCGCCTTGTCGTCACCGGCGGCGGCCGCCTGCCCGGTGTATTGCGGGTGGATGCTTGGCGACACGGCGGGTGCGGCATTGATCGCCGCTTCCGTCTCGAACCACCAGCGCAAGTCCGGCTGTCGGTTCCCGATAGTCGGGGTGAGATGGGCTTCCTTGCGGAACGGGAACGTGCCGAACCGATATTCCAGATCGGTAATCATCGGGTCCGGGTTCACATCGACCAATCGGCCGGCGTCCGACACCGCATTGATCGCGTACAGCACGCCGTTCGCGTTGCCGATAAACAGGCGCGGCTCATCCAGGAAGCGGTTGAGCGTGGGATCGTTCTCGTCTTTCGCGTAGGCGATCACCGGCGTGGATCGTCCCCACGGACCGGTCGCGGGCACACTCTGTTTCAGTTTGCGGTTGTACGACTCGGTCGATTCGTTCGGCAGGCGTACCGGGGCGGTGACACTGAACGTCCAGAAGGCGTTGGTCGAACCGTTGCGGAACGTCCCGAAGCGCGTAGTGTCCTCGACGCCCCCGGAGTTCGAGAAGTTGTAGTAACGGTTATCGTTGTTGCCGTACGGGTCGATGGCGTAGATCACGCCGTTGTTCGCCGCGACGAGTGCCATCCCGGCTTCGACCGGCTTCGCATACGTATCAGGGGCGGCATCGGGTCCGCTGTAGCGTCCTACCGGAACCGTGGCAAGGTCTGTAGCAATAGAGGTGGCGTTCGGGTTGTTCGAATTCATCCCGGACGTCGGCGAGGTGTACGGGTTCCATGCGTCGTCATAAACGGGCACGGTCGTACGGTCGCTGGGGTCCGACGCATTGACCTCCGCGCCCCGGGTGTAGTTGCGCGGCACCAGCGTGATGCCAGCCTCGATGCCGCCGCTCGGATTGTCGCCCTGCCCGACGATAAACACTTCGTCGTCGCCGATATACCCGTCGCCGTTTTTGTCGAACGCGCCGATCCCGGGGATCGCAGCCACGGTGACGCCGTCCACGGTGATGTTCGGGTTGCGCGATCCGCTCCGGATGACCGTCACTCCCCCACCCCCCGGCTGAACGTAACTACCCACATTCCCGGGAACACCGGTCCCCGGGTCGCGCGGCAGGTGGGTGCGGTCCGGGAAACGCCAGAGCGGTGTACCGGTCAGCCAGTCCACGCCGTACACACAGCCGACCGCGATAGAGCCGAGTCCGTCGGTGGAGTTCGGGTCGGGCACGTATTCGGTGCGCGGGACCAGAACCTGCATGTGCGAGAAGAGCGGGATCGGGTTGCCGCCATTGGCATACCGCTGCTGGTTAGTGCGTAATGCCGGGGCGATCCCGACCTCGCGCCCGGCGACCGTGGTGTCGGTCTGGTCGTCGATCAAGGAGCGCGGACCCTGGAACAGCGTGGACGGGTTCCACGGCTCGAACGGCTGGTAGTACGCCAGGGTGTTCAGGGTGTATATCGGGTCGGTCACCTGGCGCGGGTTGTTGATGAAGTCGAACGAGTCGTTGCCAAACGCGGATGTCCCGGCAGGAAGCCCGGTGACGAACGGCGTGGCAGTCGGCTGCGCGGTCCACGACGGCTGGAACAGGTTGCGCGCCGGGTCATACGGATCGCCCAGTGCGGGAATCGCCGCCGGGTCCAATTTTCGCCCGCCATGTACGGGAGTAACCGTGGTCGGTGCCTTGATCTCGCCGTACTCGCTCGAAGGCACGAACTGGATCTGGTCGGCGATCACGAACCGCTGGCGGTTCGTCCCGCCGACTAATTCGATGCCGCTTGGTCCCTCGGTCGTGTTGTCTAACTCGACGCGCGCGCGGTTCTCGCCAGTCAGCCCGGTCGCCTCGGTCGCCATCGTGAAAAGAATCGGTTGATTATTGCTGTCGGTAAGCGTCACCCAGCCCCCCCCGCTCTGAGCGCGGAGCAGGGTTCGGGTGCGCTTCACGATCACGCCGCCGACGCGTACATGGAAATGGACCACGTAGCGGGCGTCATCGATGCGCGATTCCGCCGCGAGGCTCCCGTCCGTCGGGAACGGTTCGGGCGTCGGCAGGTAGATGCGGATCGTGAAACGGCGCAAGACGTTCGCCGCCCCCGATATGTTCGGGAACCACTTCACCGTGGTTTGCGCGTACGATGCCGGGGTTAAAGTAAGGTTCGGAATCGCGGTCGCGAGGCGCGGCACGGCGGGCGTCCGCTGATACTCGTTGTCGGTCGTGCCCGCGTCGCCGAGGGCATTCGTGGACGGCGTGGTCGCGGTCGCCCAGGGTGCGGCGAAATACCGGACACCGTCGCCCGCAGGAAGCGCGCCGCCTGGAATCGTGTCGGCGGGACCGCCGCCGAAGTCCAGCACACGGCGCGAATCGTCGCCCGGGCGCGATTGCGGGAACTGCCAGCCGTCGGCGACGAGATACCCGTTGCCACGCGCCACAGCCCCCGGGTCGGGGATGCGGGAGTACGGATTCTCGAACCAGCGCCGGTTGCTGTCGCCGAAACCCCAGTACTTATCGTCGTGGGCGCGGTTGCGATTTTGCGCATCCCCGCCCGCGCGCGGTGCCGGGTTTTTCTGCGACGGTTGCTCGGTCGGCGGCGTCGGATTGGTCACCTGCGCCCGCGCCATATCACCGGTCAAGGCGAAGGCGAGGAGTGCGACAAGCGAAAGCGCGCTACGGCGGCACCCGGTAAGAGCGGTCTTGCCGGAGCCGGTGCGCGAAGAAATAAGGGTAGGAAAAATCCGAGATTGCATCGTTGGTTACGAAATACGCATATCTGCCCCCGACGCGGTTTTATTTCGCGCCGGGAACGGTAGTAGATAGATTACAGACGGTCCGCGCTACGCGGTTGTTCCGTCAAAGACGCGCCATTTGCGTCGCGCCCCATTTGTTGCTGGTTCAGCCTTCGCGGTGCCGTTCCATTGCCGGGCACGATGCGCGGCGTCGAGAAGCCCTCGTACGTGGTCAGGTCACCGACCGTTCTGCGGATGAACCCGTTCTGCGTCGGGGCAAAAGCCGTGTCCACGTCGAAGATCGTCGTGTTCGTGTTGTACCCCCGAGGCAATTCGACCTCGAACACCTCGCCCCGGAACTGCCCCGACTCGAACATCGCGGACGGTCCGGCGGCACTGTTGGTGATCAGGACATTCCCGTTCGCGAGCCGCTTCACCGAAGTCGGGGCGAAGCGCGGTAGTTGCGCCGACGGTGGGAGATACATGCGCCCGCCGTTGATCCGGTCATAGTCCTCCTGACCGAACCGCCACAGCACATCAAAGCGCGACGTGCCGGTCGGAATATCGACGTTCACGATGCAGGCGTACACCGCGTCCGCGTCGGCGATTAGATACACCGACTCCGGAATCCCGTCCGCCGTCAGGTCGAGCGGCAGTTGCTCGAAGTACGTCGGCGCGCTCAGCCTCCGGGTTTTCGTCACCACCGCGCCCGCGTCAATGATACGCAGTTCGTTGATCGCGAGTAGCACCTTGCCGTTCGCGGTCGGTTCGGGAATCGCCGCGCCCGCCGCAACGTATGGGAGCGTGAGTCCTGCGGTTTGCGCCCAGTAGTATTTGATACTGGTCGTGCCCGTACCGGGGTCCACCAGCACGAACGCCGTGTTGTACGGGTTGTAATCCAGTTGCACCAACGCGCCGCCCGACCCGTTCGCGGCTTCGGTGTTGTTATTCGCGGCGACGCTGGAGTTGCTCACCGACGCCACCAGGATCGGCTTCCCGGCGAGTGCACCGTCCCGCCCGGCGATCAGTTGCAGGTTGTGGTACGCCAGATTTTGACCGCCGCCGCTTTTCGTGCGCGTGGTCCAGACGACTACGCCGGACGACTCACCGCCCGCGACGATGCGCGGTCGCCCGTCGAGGTCGAAATAATCGACCACGTCGATGATGCGCCCGTTGCCGGAATCCGCGATCAGGTAGTGCGTCTCGAATCCGACACGGGCACCGCCCGTGTCGAACGACGAGAGTTGACGCGTCAGAACGTCGGTCGGCGTGTTCAGCGTCCGGGGGTCTCCCGGGGCGAGGATGCCGTACGGGTCGGCGAGCGTTTCCACGCTCCAGCGCGAAACGCCACCCCGGTCCACGCGCACCACGCGGTTGTTACCGGTATCGGCGACCAGATACTCCGACGAACTCAAACGGCGCACCGACTGCGGCGACCGGAACGGGCGGGCTTGTACCACGGTGCGCCCGCGCGTCGTGATCGCCGGGTCGAGCGTACCATTTGCCAGGTAATAGGGTGCCGCGCCGCCGACGACCCGCTGATCGATGGTCCCGTCGATGGCTAACACCGCCGCGCCGTCCGCATTCACTTCCAGGATGCGTGTGTTTTCAGCGATCACGGTCAGCCCCTCGGCAAACGCCGTGGTGCCGAGCGGCGTGTTGATGGCGACGATCCCCTCGCCGCCGCTCGGCGAGGCGGCGGTCGCACCGCCCGCGACCTTTTTGAACCAGCGCACATGGTTGCGGTCCACTTTACGCGTCCCTGCTGTCGTCACGATCACGTCCGACACCGCGTACACCTGCTCGCCGGAGCGGAGCCGCACTGTCGGGTCGTTGCCCGCCGGGTCGGCGTCCACGGCGACGATCAGTCCGACGGTATTCAGGCGAATATTCATAAATATCTGGTCGCCGATCCGGGTCGGCGACGCGGTCGGTGTCCCCGGCAGGACGTAATACCACAGAAGCGGCGTGAAACCGCCCGATGTCGCGATGGTCCCGGTCGCGCCGTCCAGGACTGCGCCTTCCTCACCCGTCGTCAGCGTTTGCACCGCGCCATACGGCGAAAATATCTTGGTATCGGGCCGCGACGCGCCCCCGGTCGCCCGGTTGTAGCCGACCACGAACGACGAGGATGCCGAAAACAGATTTTCGCCATTGTTGATCGCGCCGAAATCCGCGATGGTCAGCCGCCCGGTCTTGTAGTCCACGTCCACGCGGGTACGGTCGTTCGGGTCGCCACTGGACGAGACCACGGCACCATTGAGCGGGTCCCACTGCGAAACGACTACCGAGGAACTCGGGTCCAGCGGGACGCCGAGATCGAGCGTGATCTGCGGCACCGTCTGGAACGCCATCAGCACCGTGACCGTGCCGTTGTTTTGGACCGAAGTCGCCGACGCCTGCACATACGTCAAGCCATCGTTGGTCGTGATCGGCGAACCGACGATACGAATGTTGCTCAGTTTTTCGTACGGCGTCGCAGAGGGCAACATCGTGGAGAGTTTGAACGGATCGGTAAAACGGAGCCGGTTGCGCAGGGCGGGCAACTCGTTGACCGTGGTATTCCCGACTTGCACGTCCGTATCGACATCATGGAACAGGTAACGCCAGCGCAACCGACTCGACGACAGCGAAAACTCGCGCTCCTGCATCGCGAACAGCGCGCCGTAGGTCGCGGGAGTCGCGCCGCTCCCGGTCTGGTTCACGCCGTACATCAGCAGATCGTTCGGCGCGAACGAGATCGTGTCAATCGGACCCCCGCGCGGAACGGTAAGCGGTCCCGTGTTACGATGCCCCGCATTATTCAGCAGATACGGCGGCGGGGGACCCGCCGGGGCAGCATCGGGTACGTATACGAGGTCGTAATCCGCGACCGCCAGAACGCGATTCAGGTTAGACTCGGTGCCGCCGGTATACGTGATGTTCAACTGCCCGCCGTAGAAACCGGCGTTGTCGGCAGAATCCTGGAATTGGGCATCCCATACCCCTGTATAACCTGCAAAAAATGGGTCCAGCACCGGCCACACCGCGCGACCGGCGGCGAAGTTTTCCTCACGGGTATACGTCACACCGCCCAAAGTCACGTCGGCGAAAAGCGTCACCGACGGCGTGATGAAGCCGCCGCCGCCTTTGGAAATGTAATACTGGCTGGCATTGGTTGACGCCGGGCGGAGCCGCATCGTGGAGGTCGTGACACTCGTGACATTGGCGTCTTTGACCCCCTCCCCACGCGTCCCGAGCCAGTACGGCAGGATCTGCGCCGAACCGGACGTGTTGAGCACCGGGACGTACAGCATAATGTCGTTCGTGGACTCGTTCGTGTTACCCGCGATGGTGTTCTCGCGCGACGGCTGGTTGATGTCGCGCACCTTGTTGACCACGAGGCGGTTCAGTCCGAGCGTCGGGGTCGCCGTCGGCACATACGGATTTGTCGTCAACACCGTCGAATGCCACGCGGTGACAAGCCCATCCGCGTTCACACAACGCACGACGCCTTTGTCCTCGACCACGTAGATCTTGTTGCTGAAAAATGTCGGCGACGGCGGCACGCCGGTGAACGCCGTCGCGTTGATGGGCGCGTTGGTTAGCACGACGGTGGCGGGCAGAGCGCGCCGGGTCGCCGGGTCGAGCGGGCGTGCTTCCAGCGACACCAGTGTCCCGTCGCTCAGCGTCAGCAGGATCACATCCCGCGCCAGACCGCCCTCGGAAACGGTCGCCAGGACCGGTGCCGACGGTTGCACGGTGGATGTCGGACTCTCCCAACGCCAGATCTCGTCGTAGGAAGTGCCGAAAACGAGGTCGGGAAGACCGTCGTCGGAGTTGCCGTCGTTATCGAAATCGCGGTTGGGGTATGTGTCGTACGCGCGTACCGTAGTTTTCCCGCCGCTCACTCCGGCGACATACAGGATGCCCTGCGAGATCAGCGGAGCCGACTGGGAATCGACCCGGTTCACCGCCGACGCGCTCTCGAAATCGAACGCCGGGTTCAGCGGCGCGCTCACGGCGGCAGAGGACGACGCGGTACGGCGGTTGTTGCGGCGCACGGTGTTGTTGGACCCGCCCCACGCGACCGCGTTGTAAAGGAACTTCAGATCCTCGCTGTTTGCGGCAAGCAGGTTCTTCCCCGCGTACGCCCCGCTGTTCCCGCCCGACCCGGCGTTGTAACCGCCCGAATAGTCGTTCACGCCGCACCCGATGTCGGCGGAAGTGACGATCACCGAGCCGGAACCGTACACGCCCGCCGAAATATACGGCATGGCGAGGCTGGTCGCGGTGTCGGTCGCGGAACGGTTCCCAATGATCGTGGTCAACGATTCCTTGTTCGGGGCGGTGGTCAGCATGTCTGCATCCGCCGTCCCGATGGCTCCGGGGCGTATGGTAGCGTGGTAGTGATCGCCGTAGCCTTTGTCACCCAGCGTCAGGATGTCGTTGTACGACATCGTGTAGGGCGAGTTCAGGAGCGGGTGCGTCGGCTGGTACAGGGCAGGACCAGCCGCGCCCCCCAGACCGCTGACAGTCCCGTGGAACTGCAATTCGTCCAGAAAGAACCGCGCCCCCGGGTTGATACGCATCCCGCCGCAGTCGTCGAGCCAGACGACGCCGCCCGCGTCTACCACTTTGCGCAGTTTTTCGCGGTCGCGCGGCGTCATGCTGGTCAGTCGATGGTTCGTAATGAACAGCACGTCGTATTCGAGCAGTTCGGACTCGGTCGCCTTCGACAGATACACTTCCCAGTACGCCGCCATGTCTTTGGTGACTTTTTGCCCGATCTTGTACGGATGCCCGGGGTCGCGCCCGAGGGGGTCGGACCAGCGCGTGTAAATGTCGGTCGTCACGCTCGCCGGAGCGAGCGGGTTGTCGAGTTCCCAGCCGCTCGGCTTCAGGTCGGTACGCTGGTCGGCGATATAGAACAGGTGCGGGTCCGGGTTTTCCGGTCCGCGCACCGGTGCCAGCGGGTCGATGGTGGATTCCAGAAGCAGGATTCCGACTTTGTACGTCCGCTTGCTGGACGAGTACGTGGTCGAGTCGGCGTTTGCCGCGCGTGGGGCGATCAGAAGCGCGGACCCGAGGGCGAACGGCACGACCGCGACAGAGACGGCGGCAAGGGCGGCGGCGCGACCCGGGAATGGTTTGGTTTTACGCACGGTTAGCATGATCGTTGTTTCGTCTTTTTGGCGTCGGGCGGGGCGACGGATCGCCCCGCAGGAACAGTGTGTGATGGTTTATCGAATGGATCGTTCGCCGTAATACAGCAGTCCGGGCGCGAGCGGCAGTCGCGGCATCGGCGGGAGCGGCTCGGCTTGTGTGCTCGGCAACCCGCCGAAGTTCGGGTTCGTGCGTAGCGGCACACCCGCCGCGTCGTAGGGCGAGGAAAGGCGCGGGTCGTATACATACGTGATCCCGTTACCGACCCCATCGTTGACTCCACCGGCGGGGGCAACCGCCCCGTGGTACGTCTGGACGAGTCCTCCCTGCGTCGGTGCCGGTGGCGTCGTCGTCAGCCCGGTCGAGCCGTAGTAGCGCGGCACCCAGCCCCACTTCTGCAACCACGCGCCCTGATCGCCGATCTCCGCCGGAAGGTTTTCTGTGATCGCGCCGAACATCGTGATGCGAATATCGAGAGGTTCACCGTACAGGGGGAACTTCGGGTTTACCACGGTCGGGTTCACCCCGTCGGGTTCGGCGGCACGTTTGTTCCCGTTCACGGCGAACTGTGCGAAAGTGTCGCTCGGGTTCGGGTTGAACCACGGTCCCGGGATGATAAAGAACGATCCCTCCTGCGCGTAGATCAGTGCTTCGATACGAATATCGAGCGGCACCACCCCGAAGCGCGACAGGTTGTAAGACACGTCGCTCGGACCGCTACTCACATCATACTGGAGCGTCAGATTGTTCACGATGCCGACCGTGGGCATGTTTGCCGCCGTGCCTGCCCCGTTTCCGAAGTAGGGATACCCATTGGTAGGGAAAAGGAAGTCCGATCCGCCGCCCGGCGTAGGGTTCAGCGAGTAAACGTTGCTCGTGTAGCCGGTAGTCGCCGGAGGTCCCAACACTAGAGGGTTTGACGGCACAAGGGGTGTCCAGTTCGTAAACTCGTTCGGATTGATTGCTCCGCCTGTAAAAAGCGAGTTTATCAGTAGGTCCACTGCTACACTCCCGCTCGCTTGTGAAGGAGCGTGCCGGACGAGGAGCGACATCGCGTCCACGGTATTCAGATAAGACGGCGTCCGGTTGATGTCCACGGCGGCGGCGGCATTGAAAACGTTGGCGATATACGGAAGTCCGTTCCCGTCGTATGTCATCATCGGTCCCAACGTCAGCCCGAACACCTGTTGCCGATTCGCCTCCAAACCGCCCGACAACTGCACGACCACCGGGTTTCCGATCTCCGGCGCATTGACTTCGTTGACAGTTTTGGCGGGGAGCGACGCGGTCAGGAACTGCGTGGTGTTTACCGCCGCGTAATTCTTGGCGAGCACGGCGATGGTAGACTTGCCTTTCGCCGCCGCGCGCACCGCGTTACCGGTCGCCAGTTCCGGCGAGATGTTATCGCGCAATAGGCTCCCGTCGAAGTACACGGTGCCGTTCGTTACCACAGTCAGGCGGCGCACGAAGGTTTGTCCGGTCTCGGGATCGTATCCACCGACCGTACCCTTAATGCGCACGTTGCCTTCCGCGAAGATCACGAAGTCGCCGTCATAGTAGCCCGCTGTCGTGCGAGTTGCCGGGTACCCGGCGAACTTGATCTTCGCTGTCGCGTTATCCGCACTCCCACCCGGCCCATCAGGGTCGGTGTTGCGGTCGTTGTCGGAGTCGTCCACCCCGAGCGTCGGTGCCCGCGAAAGGGGACCACCCGCCTCGTACGTGTAGCGGTATACCGTATCCTGCGAAATCGCCCTGCCGTCCCTCGGGTGGCGCAGGTACAGACGGTTGCGCCCGGTCGCGGTTTTGGACTGCGTCAGTGCCATCGTGCGCGGCGTGAGAGTGATAGTCACCGCCGGAGGCGCGTAGTTACTGTCGGTCTTCCAGTTCGCCGCGTTGCCAGCAAGCGGGGAAGGGTTGAGCCACTCGGCGCGGAGCGAGGAAACGTTGCTCGCGGTTTCGGAGAACGTCTGCAGATCGACCGCGTTCGGGATGTACAGGTTCTGCCCCCAGCCATACGCCCCGGCGTAGGTGTTGTTGATCCCGACCGCAACGTTGGTCTGCCCGTCCACGTTCCCCGGGTCGGTCCCGGTCTGCGCGGCCGGCATACGTGCCGAGTCGCGGGTCAGGGCGCGGTAGCGAGTCAAGCCGCCGTCGCCGGTCGCGGCGTCCATCAGGGGCGGGTCGAGGCGTGGCACGGCGCGCAGGTTGTTGTTGCCCGCGTCGGCGGGTAGATCCTGCGTCTCGTTGCCGCGCGGGTTGTCGCGGATCAGTCCGTCCAACGTGGTAAACGCCGCCGACCCGGAAGGCAGGAGATTTCCGGGTTGCGCTCCGCCGAGGCTGGCGACCGTCACCGCCGGGGCATTCGTCACCAGCACCTTCGTCACGTCGGTACCGCTCGTCGCGGCAAGGTTCGAGGAAAGACCGTTCAAAGACAGCGTCCCCGCCACTTCCAGCGCGTCCCCACGGCGCGGATCGAGCGACAGGTAGTTCAAGCCGTAGAACGTCAGGTCCGTGTTCGAGCGGATCGCGCCCTGATACACGCTATAGATCGGGCGGACCAATTCGCGGTCCCGGACCGTGTACGGCGCGCCGAGCGTCGCCGAAACGCGCCGCTTGTCCTTATCCGTGATAAAGCGCAGGGACTCGGTCAAGCCGAGTGCCTTGTAGGCGATCAGTTCGCGGCGCAGTCCCTCGGCCTCGGTATTTCGGAACGTCGTCGGGTCCAGCGAGTCGATGGTGCCGACCCGACCGATGGATTCGAGTTGTACATAGCGGCGCGTACGGTCCGCGTCCACCGCAGTCACGACTTCCGACGGGTCGTCGAACGTGCCGTCACCGTCCGTATCGTCCCAGAAGACCGTCGCCCCGGACGCGAGCAAAGCCGTCCGGTAGGGTCGGTACGACACGCGCACCAGTGCGCGCCCCCCGAGGTTGGACTGCGACGCGGTCGGTCCGCCGAAATTGATACGCGTGTAGCCGCCGTCACCATTCGCCGGGTTGTAGAATCGCAGGCGGCGGTAATCGGGGTCGTTCGGTCCCACGGTCCCATTGACGATCCCGTTGCCGTTGTCGTCGTCCGTTGGGTCGTCCAACGGTCCGTCGTAGTCGCCCGGGTCGCGGGTCGGCAGGCTGTCCGGCACGGGGCGCCAGTCGGCACCCTCGGCAGAGGTCATCAACTGCTGATCGAGGTACTTGATCCCGGCTTCGGCGAACTTGTTGGCAGCGGACACCTGCACGCCGCGCCGCGTGTTGCGCAGGTTATTGGCGATCAGGGCGATGAAAACGCCGCCCAGAAAGAGCAGGATGAATAGCACGATGATGGCGACGATCAGCGATTGACCGCTGTTTTTGCGCCGGACATTCTGCCGGTGTGCCAGCGAACCGCGACGTTGCGCCGCCCGCGCAATGATTTGTGCGTCCTTAGCGGAGAACATTGTTGATTATTACCTTATCGCTCACCTGGATAGTTTGGGCGCGCCCGTCGGTGGGATCGTAGACCCGCGCCCCTAAATTGATGGAGTATTGTTGCCGCGTGGCGTAATCGACGCGGAAAATGTCGGCTTCCGGGCGCGCCGCAGTGCCCGGTCCGATGGCGACACCGGTAGCACTCAGCGGGTTGCCCCAGTTCGCGCTGGTAGCGTTCGGGTTCCGGCTGTAGTTGTTCTGCCAGAAGTAGGTCGCAACCAGGAAGTTTGCCCCGACCGTGTCCGCCGCCGCCATGCCCGAGGCACTATCGCCCGCGACCGGATCGCTACCCGTCGGACTAGTCGAGAAGTCAAACTTGAAGATCTGTTGCAGGAATTCGGCGGCGTCGGTCGTATACAAGTCGTAGTCGAACGTGTACTGCGCCTTGCGCTCCGGCACCGTCTTGAACCGAGGCAGGGGCAGTGCCGTCGGGTCGTACGTGGAAGAGGGCTGAAAAGTCCCGCCAGCGGCGACCGCCCCGACGCGCAACCAGGAGGTCATAACTGGCGGCACGCTGTCAGCCGTCACCGGCGCGGTCAGTCGCTCGGAGCCGGGGATGATCCGTACGCCGCGCGTTTTCGCCGTGCCCGTGCCCGCTTCCCCGAACACATCAAGCGGCGATGGCATCGTCGCCGGGTCGGTCAGTGCCGCGCCCGCCAACTGGTAATTGGCTACGAAAAGATCGGTTATCAGGATGCCCTGATTCGCCGCGATACCGCCCGTGCCCGCGCTCGGATGCCGTGTATCGATTTTGAATCGGGTTGGGATCACTTCCCCGGCGGACGGGATCAACCCGGGCGTGACGGCGGCTATCGGACCGCCCGCAGGTTGGAAGAACGGAACCCCGATCCCACCGCTACTCTGCCCCATCAGCGGCGGGAACGCGGTTTCGATGCGCCCCCGGTCAGCGTCCACGGCGAACGTCAGGCGCGGCGTCTTCACGAAAAGTTTACGTGTCACCGGGCTGTACACGGCGTACACCTGCCCTGGTGCAGTCGTCAGCGTGCCGGACGAATCGAACGGCTGTCCGGGGGCATTATTGGCGATATACACATCGCCGTCCGGCTCGCGGTCCACGGTCAGCGTCAGCGCGCCGAACGGTTCCGGGGTACGGGGTGAGCCGTTGTTGTAGTTGGTGGAGCCGCGTAAAACGGTGATCGTGTACGGATACGTCCATGCGGCGTACCGGGTCTGGTACAGGGTCGGGACCGCCGCCGGGGTTTCCACGCCGCCGCTGGTCAGGAAGCCTGCCGTCGCCACGTCATCCGGGATAGCCACCGGCGCGAACGACGTAGTCGAACTGAAAGGATCGTTTCTATCCTTCTCGTTGCGGTTCGTCGCCGCGCCGACCCGGTTCCAGCGGATCAGGTCCACGTTCTCGGAAACCAGCACCGGTTGCGCGATTGCCTGCCAGTTCTCGCCGTACGTCTTGCCGTTCGTCGGATCGCCGTTCGCGTCGCGTTGCGCGGGGTCGGTGGTCTTGGTCGCGTAGAAGAACGCCGGGTCGTTGAACCCGCCGCTGTTGGATGTCGTGCTACTGTAATTGCCAGCACTGGTGTCGAACAGGTTCCCGTCCGTAGGGTCGTATTCGGCGCGGTACAGGATTACCGGGTTATTGGCACTGCCACCAGTGCTGAATTCGTACCGGTTCGAGTACACCCGGACCACCGGCAAACCGCCGACACGAACGAGGGTGCCGTCTCCGTTCTTCTGGAACGGGAACCGGAGTCCGAGGAAATAGCGGATGATCCGCTTGCCGCGTACGCCGGGGCGCAACTCCGCGCCGCCGAGCGGTTGTCCGGTCGTCGGGTCGATGATGTCGGTGCCGTCCTGCCGCACGGCGGGTTGCGCTAAATCGATGCGCCCATACGAGATAAAGGTCGGCAACTCCGTCGCCGTAGGAACCCGCGCCCAGTCGGCGTAGTTTGTCCCCCCGATAGTTAGCAAGCCGCTCTGTGTCGGCACGCGCCGGTCGGTCCCGCTCAGGGTGGAGTAGTCCATCGGGATGATTACCGGCGACAAGCCGTTGTCATAGATGTATGTCGCCCGCCCGAGTTCGCGCGTCAGCCGCTCCAAGCCGAACCGCGCGGCGTCCTGCGCCTGCGACACCGTCCGTGCTTTACGGGTCAGGTTGAACGACGAAATGATCGGTCCGAACAACAGGAAAAGCAGGATGCTGGTGATGGCGATCACAACCAGTAGTTCCACGAGCGTGAACGCATGCGCGGCAAAGCGGCTGGCATCGGGGCGGCGCATGGCAACGACGCGGTTGCGGTTGAAGGTGTTATTTGATTTCATCGTTTACTGCCCCTGCCTTGTCACGAACGTTTCCAGATCCGAGATTCGCCACGGGTTCCGCCCGTTCTGTTCGTCCTGCCAGATCACCCGCGTTTTCAGTGACGCCCCGTTCACCGTACCGTACACTCGCCACCCGGTGATGTTGTTCCCGTTGTACTGCGTTTGGCGCAATTCGGTGAACACGTCGGAGGCAACCACGAAAGAGTGTTCATCCCTCGGGGTCGTAATCGTGAACTGTCGCGCCGGGAGACGTGTCGTCCCCACAGCCGTATCGATTTCGGCGACCGCCGTTACCCCTTTGTTCAGTTCGGAGCGATGGAAATAGATGCGGTCATCGTTGAACGGTGCCAACGCCTTATTATTCGAACCATTTACCGGGTCCACAGCAAAAACTTCCGCCTTCGCTGCAACCGGGCGAAGACCCGCAGGTGTGACAACTTCCTCGTTACGGTAGTATTTCGCCGCCTTCTGGAACGCCACTGCCCAATCGCCCTCCGCCTTGTACAGGATTCGGACTTTCGATCCAGGGTTCACGCGGGCAGTGTTGATATAGATCGTCCCCGACGGGTACGTCCCCGCGCGCCCCGCCCGGTTGATCCAGTAATCGTCCGTGGCCAGTTTGTTCGCGAGATCCCCCGCAACGAGCGGCGTACCGGGGTTTTCCACTATACCCGCTGTCGCCGGGTCGTCGGTGCGGCTCAGGTTGAACACCTGAATATCCGGGCTGATTGAATCAATCGGCAGGAGGTCGCCGGGTCGGTAGATCGGCACCTGTGGATACAAGCCCGGGTACACCTGCGTACGGTTCGCGCCCGTCGCGGTGAAATCGACAAACTCGCTTGCTTTTACGCGGATGCTCGGTAGCGTCGTTCTCACCTTGCCTATACCGCCGCCACCCGGCGGCACCTCGCGGTCGTCGCGCAGAATATGCCAGTCGAGCACGGCATACGATGCCAGCGCGGTAAACGGCTTCGTGCCGCCCGGAACCGAAACAGAGAAGTTCGCCCCTGCCGGGTTGAAAGCGATCAGACCAAGATTCGCGCTGGTCGAAATGTTCGCTGACGCCAGTTTGTACTGGTACGGGTCGTTCGGATCCCACGCATCGCTGGCTTTCAGGCGGGCGAAGTTCAACATGACCGACTCCGATCCGGCGACAACCGACTTACCGGGGGGCAACGGGTTCCCGTCTTTGTCCTTCAATCGAATCCAACCGGCGGCGTTGTCCTTGCGCAGGGGGTAGTTGGTTGTCACCAACACATCGAGATCATCCCTGGTGTAATCACGGGACGATACTTCGGTTACGGTTACTCCGCCTACCTCATCCTCGTAAGTGAAAGTGATCGTAAACACACGGTCCTTGTTTCCGAACTCATAGGTGCCAGCCGTATTGGGACGACGCACGATGGAGCCAGCCGGTAAAAGCACCAAAGGCGAGGAATCATCGTCGCCGTAATCGATGCAATACGAATTGGCAGCGGTTAGATACGCACTGAAGTTGCTCGCCGGGTCTACGACGTTATCGCCTCGCCCGGTCGCATTAACCACGTTGCGGTTCAGGCTCTCGCTGGTGACGCGCAGGTAAGAGTTGTACAGCGCGAAGTCGGCGGCGTTGGCAGGAACATTCGCCGGATTGCCGACCGTTGCGTCCATGTAGATGGGACCGAGTGCGAGGAAATGGACG
The DNA here is from genome assembly GCA_043763605.1 of Armatimonadota bacterium. GTDB lineage: Bacteria > Armatimonadota > Armatimonadia > Armatimonadales > Armatimonadaceae > JACMIU01. Next base: position 25,207 of record JAYULM010000491.1, read on the forward strand.
CTACCGACGCCGTTCCCGAACCCGTTACCGCTCGTCGCGGTCGCCAGCGGTACGCGGATCGGTTCGTTCGTGATGTAGCGGTATTTATTCAGGTCGCTGAAGTATAACTTGTTCGCCGGGTCGCCAAGATAGGTTCCGAGGTCGTCCGGGTCCTGACTTGTAATCGTCTCCCGCCCTCCGGCATTGTAGAACGAGAACGTGATCGACTCCGGAATCGCGGAAGTGTCCACCGTCAGCGATTCCGTGGCACTGCGGGCGAGTCGGTCGGCGCGTAGCCGTGACTCGCTTTTCTTCAGCGACGTGAAGCCGATGGGATAGATCTGGATCACGGCAAAGATGCCGATCAGGATCACGACCAGCACGACCAGCACTTCCACGAGGGACGCCCCCGCGTCGCGTCGCCGCGTCGTGTTCCGGGGACGAATGGTATCGGCAGCAGTGCCGTGGTCGTTTTGCAAGCGGTCGGTATTCATTTTGTTTGGTATCTGCCCGTGAGTAAAATAGAAATGTTTACTTCATCCGACAAGGTTCGGGTCCGCCCTCGTTATCTACGCACTGTTCGCGTTTTATGGGAGCAGACCCTTCTTTTCGTTTGTAGGACGGGACCGCTTGCCGATTTGTTCCGTCCTACGGGCAGTATGCAATTGTCGGGCGACCCACTACGGGGTCATTTTGTACGTGTCGAAGTCCGCGCCCGCCGCCGGAAGACCGGCATTCACCGCGATGGCTTCCTTGTCCTGCAACACACCGATGTCGAGGACTTTCGCGGTGCCGGAGAGATACAACACGATAGCCTTACCCTTCGTCGCGTGGTGCGAACACATCGTCACCGCCGCGTCGTCACTCGGGTTGCGCCAGATCATCTGATTCTGGTACATCTGCCGCGCGCGGTCATCCGTGATCGTGGACGGGTTGTTGATCACTTCCAGCCATTGCCGCTGGTAACGCACCACCCATCTGGTCGCGTCGATCTTCGCCAACGCTTCGCCCGAGCCGTCTTTCACGATGAACGGGTTGGTGTCGTACGAATCGAACTTGTAGAAGCGTAAGCCCGGCGCGTCGGTTGGGTTGCCGCCGCCGTACCTGTCGCCGAACGAAGCGGCGTTGTTCTTATCGAGCGAACTGGCATTGAAGAACGTTTTCGGAGCCGTCACCGGGTAGCCGTCGGTGCCGGGGGTTTCGGAGTACGCCGGGTCGTTGTTGACGTAGAACCAGGTGTTATTCTTACAGGAATAGGTGGTGAACGACTTCACATACTCAGGATACAGCCCGCCCGACGCGACAACCTTGCCCGCCGCATCGACGTAATCGCCGCCGAGTTTTCCGGTACCCGAAGCCTGATCCTGAGTGCAGGCGCGGTTGGCTCCGGTCGCGACCACTAACTTGCCGCCCACCTGAAGGCACCCGCCACCCGGTGCCTCGGCTATCGCCGGGGCGAACAGGAAGTCGGGGTACTTGCGGTTGTCCAGCTCGTATTGCTTCAGCGCGGTCGAGATCGTCTTCATGTTCGTCATGCAGTCGGCGCGGCGGGCGTTCTCGCGCACCGCCCCGAAGACGGGGAAGATGATCGCGGCGAGCACCGCGATGATGGCGATCACTGTCAGCAGTTCGATCAGGGTAAATGCGCTACGTCGGGCGCGGGCTTGGGACTTCATAGTTTGTATCGGCTCCTCACACAATCGGGATGCGGTTCGGCGTCACGGGATCATCGACACACGCACACAAAATATCTACCGCTAAGACGAATTCGCCCCGCGAGATGTTCCGTTCTCATTAATCGCGCCGGTCCGGGCATTAGTTGGATGCCTGGTGGGAAATACAGGAGTTACGCGGTTGGTCCCAAGCCCGCGCCCGACGTAGCGCATTTACCCTGATCGAACTGCTGACAGTGATCGCCATCATCGCGGTGCTCGCCGCGAT